>DASPXX010000047.1:0-8521 GCA_035637095.1 Thermoanaerobaculia bacterium | reverse complement strand
CGCCTCGACCATCGACAACGACCTCTACGGCTCGGAGATCACGATCGGCGTCGACACCGCGCTCAATATCGCCTTGGAGGCGATCGACCGGCTCAAGGCGACGGCCTCGTCGCACGGCCGCGCCTTTCTGGTGGAGGTGATGGGGCGCCATTGCGGCTATCTGGCGCTGATGGCGGCGATCGCCGGTGGCGCCGAGGCGGTGGTCATCCCGGAGCGGGAGGTCGATCCCACGGAGCTCGCCGAGCAGCTGCGCGCCTGCTACCAGCGCGGCAAGTCGCATGCGGTGGTGGTGGTGGCCGAGGGGGCCAGGCACAATGCCGGGACGCTGGTGCGCCACTTCGAGGAGAACCGCGCGCGGCTCGGCTTCGAGCTGCGCGCCACCATCCTCGGTCACGTGCAGCGCGGCGGCACTCCCGGGGCCTTCGACCGTCTCCTCGCCACCCGGCTCGGCGCCGCGGCCGTCGCCTCCCTCGCCCACGGCAGGCACGGCGTGCTGATGGGGCTGGTCCGCGGCGAGGTCGGCGCCACGCCGCTCGCCGAGGTGGTGACCCACCAGAAGACGATCGATCTGGAGCTGTTCGAGCTGGCGCGGGTGATGGCGCAATAGGCTGGCGTCTTCAGACGGGCGGCTTCGTCTTCGGCTCGTCCTTTTCCTTCTCTCCGAAGAAGTACTGGAAGGCATCGGCCGGCTGGCTCGCCTCCTCGGGCTTCGCCTCGGGCGCAGGCCCGGTCTCCTTCTGGACGGCCTCCGCTCCGAAGAAGTGCTCGATCGCGTCGGGCCCGCCACCATGCGCCGAATTCGCGGCGGGGGCCGGCTTCTCCGCCTTCTCCACCACGGGAGCTGGCTCCTTCACGGCAGGCGCCGGCTCCACGGCGGGCTGCTCCTCCACCGCAGCGGCCTTCTCCTGCCCGAAGAAGTGGTCGATCGCGGGAGCGGGGGTCTCGGGAGCCGGCAGCGGCGATCCGGCACACCCGAGCACGGAGAGAGCGAGAACGGCGGCGAGCAGGCGAAGCGGCATGGAGACCTCCTGACCGGATTCTAGCAGGAGCCGGCCGGGAGGGTTGACGAAATAGGGAGGGGGGGTATACTGGTTGCAGCGGACGGAGGGTGCGATGGAACAGACGGCGCTACAGATCGACGGCATGACCTGCGGGCACTGCATCGCCCGCGTGAAGAAGGCGCTCGCCCGCGTGGAGGGGGTCCATGTGGATCAGGTGGAGATCGGATCGGCCCGCGTGACCTGGGACCCCGACCGGGTGTCGCTCCAGAGCATCCGGGAAGCCGTGGAGGACGCGGGCTACGAGGTGCGGAGGGGGACCGAAGGAGTCGCATGAGCGCGCCGGCCGGACAGATGATCACCATCCCGGTGGGCGGGATGACCTGCGCCGCCTGCCAGGCGGGGGTACAGAAGGCGCTCCAGCGCACACCCGGCGTGGTGGACGCCAGCGTCAACCTGATGATGGGGAGCGCCGCGGTCACCTACGACCCGGAGGTCACCTCGCCCGAGGCGCTGGTGGAGACGATCCGCGACACCGGCTATGGCGCGGAGCTCCCGCACCCCGAGCGGACCGCCTTCGCCGAGCAGGAGGAGAGGGACCGGGCCCAGGAGGAGGAATTCCGCGCGCTGCGGCGGAAGGCGATCGCGAGCGGCACCCTCGGCGCGCTGGCCATGCTCCTCTCGATGCCCGGCATGGTGCCGGTCGACCCACGGGTCCTCTCCTGGACTCTCCTCGTCCTCACGGCGGGCGTCATGGCCTGGGCGGGACGGCATTTCTACAGCCGCGCCTGGACGAGCTTCCGCCACCGCACGGCGGACATGAACACCCTGATCGCCGTGGGCACCGGCGCGGCCTTCCTCTATTCGGTGACGGCCACCGTTGCACCCGGCCTCTTCCTGCGCAACGGCCTGGCCCCCGACGTCTACTACGAGGCCGTGGTCATCATCATCGCCCTGATCCTGACCGGCAACGCCCTGGAGGCGCGGGCGAAGAGCCGCACCGCCGCCGCCCTGCGCTCCCTCGTCTCGCTGCAGCCCAGGAGCGCCCGCGTGCTGCGGGAGGACCAGGAGATGGACGTGCCGGTCGACGCGGTCCGGCAGGGGGACGTCGTGATCGTCCGGCCGGGCGAGAGGGTCCCGGTGGACGGCGAGGTGCTCTCCGGGGCGAGCGCGATCGACGAGTCCATGCTCACCGGCGAGTCGATGCCGGTCGCGAAGGCTCCGGGCGACCGGGTGATCGGCGGCACGATCAACCGGACGGGCGCCTTCCGCTTCCGCGCCACCACTCTGGGGAAAGACAGCGTGCTCGCCCGCATCGTGCAGCTCCTGCGGGAAGCCCAGGGCTCGCGGGCGCCGATCCAGCGCCTGGCCGACCGGGTCAGCGCCGTCTTCGTCCCGGTGGTGATCGCGCTGGCGATCCTCACCTTCGTGATCTGGATGGTCGCCGGCACCGGGCCGTCCGCCGTGGCTCACGCCTTCGCCGCGGCCGTGGCGGTCCTCATCATCGCCTGCCCGTGCGCCATGGGGCTCGCCGTGCCGACCGCGGTCATGGTGGCGACCGGCAAGGGGGCCGGGCTCGGCATCCTTATTAAAGGAGGGGAAGCCTTGCAGCGGGCCGGCGATGTCACGCACGTGGTCCTCGACAAGACCGGGACCGTAACCGAAGGGCGGCCGGCGGTGACCGATCTCGTCCTAGTCCCTGGTACTCCCTGGCCGGAGGACGAGCTGCTGCGCCTGGTGGCCTCGCTCGAAGCCTCCTCGGAGCACCCGCTGGCGGACGCCGTCGTGCGGCTCGCCCGGGAGCGCGGGCTCGCTCTCTCGGCCCCTCAGGGATTCCAGTCGATGACCGGACGCGGCGCCGTGGGGATCGTGGACGGCACCGACCTGGTGGTAGGCAACGCGGCTCTGATGGCGGATTACGCGGTGAAGGTCGAGCCGCTGCGCGCCGCGGCCGAGCGGCTTTCGGCTGAGGGGAAGACGCCGATGTACGTCTCCCTGGACGGCGCGCTGGCCGGCCTCCTTGCCGTCGCCGATCCGCTCAAGCCGACCTCCCGAGCCGCGGTGGAGCGAATGCGGCGGATGGGTCTCTCCGTGGTCCTCTTGACCGGCGACAATCAAAGGACGGCTGAGGCCGTGGCACGGCAGGCGGGGATCGAGCGGGTGGTGGCCGGCGTGCTCCCGGAGGGCAAGGTCGAGGAGATCCGCAGGCTGCAGGAGGCGGGAGCGGTGGTGGCCATGGTCGGCGACGGGATCAACGATGCTCCGGCCCTGGCCCAGGCGGACGTGGGGATCGCCATCGGCAGCGGCACGGACATCGCGGTCGAAGCGAGCGACGTGACCCTGATGCGCAGCGATCTGGCCGGGGTGGCGTCCGCGATCGCACTGTCGCGGCGCACCATGCGGACGATGAAGCAGAACCTGTTCTGGGCGTTCATCTACAACGTCATCGGCATCCCGGTGGCCGCCGGGGCCCTCTACCCGGCCTTCGGGATCCTGCTCTCCCCGATCCTGGCGAGCGCCGCCATGGCGTTCAGCTCGGTCTCCGTGGTCACCAACAGCCTGCGCCTGCGCCGGGCGCGAGTGGCGTAGGATGCGCGCGGGCCGGCTTGCTTCAGTGTCCAGCCGAGGAGTAGGATCGTCAGGAAGATACGAAAGGCACTCATGATCAGAACAGTCATCTCTCAGACGGACTTGGAGGACAAGGCTCGCGAGATCGTGCAGCGAGTGCTCCATGGGGAGACGGCTGTCGTCGAGAGCTCGGGAAAGGAGCAGATCGTCCTGTTGGACGCGACGGATTTCCGGCTGCTTCAGGCGCTCGCCGCCTGTGCGACCGATCCTTCCGAGCCGGACGAGGAGGTCTCCAGGGATACTCGAGTGCTTCGCAGCTATCTGGCGGCCGACATCAATCTTGGAAAGGCCGCGGAGGAGTTGGGTCTCTCCCGCTTCGAGCTGTTGGACCACTTCCGCCGGCTGGGGGTCCCTCTACGCCTCGGCCCTTCCTCGATCGAGGAAGCTCTCAGCGAGATCGCAGTTCTCGAGAAGCATTCTTGACGCGCCTCCTCCATGAAGGCCGCCCTGTCCGATACGACCGTCCTCAGTAATTTTGCGCACGTTGAGCGGCCGGATCTCTTGCAGGCGCTCTTTTCTCCCCTTCTTGTGCCCTCTTCGGTCCTGCAAGAGCTCGCGAGAGGGGAAGAGCTTGGCTCGATTCCCAGATGTCGCTGGGATTGGCTGGAAGTGGTCGTGCCGACACCCTCCGAAGAAGCACTTGCCGCCAGGTTCCGGCGCAGCCTGGGTGCGGGAGAATCCGATGGCCTCGCAGTGGCCCGAACGCGGGGTCTTCTGGTCCTGACGGACGACCGCGACGCCCGGCTGTTGGGAAAATCCCTCGGATTGGACATCTCGGGCACTCTCGGCTGCCTCCGGGACCTGGTCAAACGTTCCATCGTCGAGCTGTCGGGCGCCGATCTCCTTCTGACGCAGATGCGCGAGCAGGGCTACCGCAGCCCGGTTCGCTCCCTCAAAGATCTCCCCCTCGGCTCCCCGGGCTGATCACCTGCCTTCGGCCAGAAAGAGTGGTCTCCGTGGTCACCAACAGCCTCCGCCTGCGCAGGGCGCGGGTGTGAGATACATTTGACGGTATGGACCTGCAGGAGGAGTTCCTGGCTCTCATCGACGCGCTGAACCGGAACGGGGTCGAGTATGGTGTCTGCGGGGGAATCGCGCTGGCCATCCACGGATATCCGCGGTTCACGAAAGACATCGACATCCTGGTCCGTCCCGAGGATCTCGACCGGGTCTTCGCGGTTGCTGCAGAGCGAGGGTTCGTCATCGCGGCCAATCCCCTACGCTTCGACGCAGGAACAGCCAAGGAAAGAGAAGTCCGCAGGATCTCCAAGATCGCCGGAGAAGACGTGATGACGCTCGACCTCCTGCTCTCCACCGGGATTCTGCAAGCAGCCTGGGACGACCGTGAGGCGTTCGAGTGGGAAGGGCGAGTCGTCAAGGCCGTCTCGGCGCCGGCTCTGGTCAGGATGAAGAGGATCGCAGGCCGCGATCAGGATCTCCTCGATGTCAGGAGACTGGAGGGTGGAGACGATGAAAGCGACCGGTGAGCGCCCACCCAGGGTCGACATGTCTCCCGAGGCCATCGACCGGCGCCTGCGGGAGCTCGGCCAGCTCTACAGGCTGGGGATGTCTCTTCAGAAGGCCAGGAGGATCGGCAAGGTAGGCGAGCCGCCACGGACGGCGGAGGCGCCTCCGAAGGAGAGCCCGTGAGCGAGCCCGACCGTAAGGCCGCCGGAGTCGAGCCGGAGATCAAAGAGAGGAATCTGAAGCGCCTGCGCCGCATCGAGGGGCAGGTCCGGGGGCTCCAGAAGATGGTCGAGGAGGACCGCTACTGCGCCGACATCCTGACGCAGATCTCCTCGGTCCAGGAGGCGCTCCGCGCCGTCGGCCGCGAGCTGATGCGCAACCACCTGAAGCACTGCGCCACCCACGCCATCCGCGCCGGCGAGACCGAGGCCGAGGGGATGTACGACGAGCTGATCGACCTTATTTATAAGCACAGCCGGTAGAGGGGGGCTACTCCCCGAACGGCACCCAGATGTTCTTCACCTGAAGCCCCTCGCGGAGGAACTCCTCCCCCTCTCCCTGCTCAGGGTCGGCCCAGGCGCGCGGGTGGCCGTTGCTCACCCAGGTGCGCTTCAGGTTGCCGATCGAGGCGCGTTCCACCGCGGCGCTCCCCTCGCGGCTGCCGAAGTGCCAGAGGCAGTCGACGTCGTCGTGGGCGGCGAGCACCCCGGCCAGGAGGTCGCGGGCTCCGGTGACGATGTTGATCACGCCTCCCGGCAAGTCCGAGGTGTCGAAGACCTGGTAGAGGTCGGTCGCCGCCAGCGGCCAGCGCTCCGAGGGGACGGCCACCACCGCATTGCCCATGGCCACGGCCGGCGCAACTGTTGAGATAAAGGCCAGGAGGGGCCACTCGTCCGGGCAGACGATGCCCACCGTGCCGATCGGCTCGTGGACGGCGAAGGTGAAGTTGCGCAGCGGGACCGCCTGCACCCGTCCGGCATACTTGTCGGCCCAGGCGGCGTAGGTGAAGAGGCGCTCGATTGAGAGGTCCACCTCGCGGCGGGCCTCGTCCTCCCCGGCGCCGGTCATTGCCGCGATGCGGCGGGCGAAACCGTCGTGCCGCGCCGCCAGGTTCTCGGCGATGTAGTAGAGGATCTGCGCCCGGTTGTGCGCCGTGGCCTTCGCCCAGCCGGGAGCGGCCTTGCGGGCGGCCTCGACGGCGTTGCGCACGTCCTTGCGGTTCCCCTCCCCCACCTCGCCGAGGAGCCGGCCCGAGGCGGAGAAGACCTTGCGGGACAGCTCGGCGTCCGGCCGGGCCTGCTTGCCACCGACGTACAGCTTGGCGGTGCGGTCCACCAGCGGCCGGCTGAAGCTGTCCTCTTCAACCGCTTCGTCCTTGCTGTCCTTGCCGTCCTTGCCGTCCTCGATCTTCTCCTCCCCCTCCCACCGCGGCCGCACATACTCCCACAGCCCTTCCTTGCCGCCTTCGCGGCCGAAGCCGCTCTCGCGGTAGCCGCCGAAGCCAGAGGCGGCGTCGAAGAGGTTGGTGCTGTTGATCCAGACGGTTCCCGCCTTGATCTTCGCCGCGATCTCCAGGGCCAGGTTGATGTTCTCCGTCCAGATGCTCGCCGCGAGGCCGTAGCGGGTGTTGTTGGCCAGCTCGATGGCCTCCTCCGGCGTGCGGAAGGTCATCGCCACCAGGACCGGACCGAAGATCTCGACCTGGGCGATCGTCGCCGCCGGCGCCACCTCGGTGAACAGGGTCGGCGGATAGAACCACCCCTCGCGCGGACAGCTCCACGACGGCTGCCAGAGCTTCGCTCCTTCGTCGACCCCCTGGCGCACCAGGCGGTCGATGCGGTCGAGCTGCACCGGCGCGATGATCGCCCCGATGTCGATCGCCTTGTCGCGCGGATCGCCGACCCGCAGGGTCTCCATGCGCGCCCGCAATTTGGCATAGAGAGCCTCGGCCACCCCCTCGTGGACCAGCAGGCGCGAGCCGGCGCAGCAGACCTCCCCCTGGTTGAACCAGATGGCGTCGACCACGCCCTCGACCGCGCCGTCCAGGTCCGCGTCGTCGAAGACCACGAACGGCGACTTGCCGCCCAGCTCCAACGAGAGCCGCTTGCCGGTCCCGGCCGTGGACTCGCGGATCAGCCGCCCCACCTCGGTCGAGCCGGTGAAGGCGATCTTGTCCACCCCGCCATGGCGGACGAGGAGCTCGCCGGTGCGGCCGTCCCCCTGAACGATGTTGACCACCCCCGGCGGCAGCCCGGCGTCGCGGCAGATCTCCGCGAAGGCGGCGGCGGTGAGCGGCGTGAGCTCGGCCGGCTTCAGGACCACCGTGTTCCCCATCGCGAGCGCCGGGGCGATCTTCCAGGCGAGCATCAGGAGGGGGAAGTTCCAGGGGATGATCTGCCCGGCGACTCCGACGGGAACGTACCCGGGGAGCTCCCGCTCCATCAGCTGCGCCCAGCCGGCGTGATGGTAGAAGTGGCGGGCGACCAGCGGCACGTCGAGGTCGCGCGTCTCGCGGATCGGCTTGCCGTTGTCCATCGTCTCCAGGACGGCGAGCAGGCGCGCGTTCTTCTGGACGTGCCGGGCCAGCGCATAGAGGTGGCGGGCGCGGCCGTGGCCGCCCAGCCCCCACCAGAGCGGCTGCGCGGCCCGCGCCGCCGCGACCGCGGCATCGACCTCCGCCGCGCCGCCCTGGGCCACCCGGGCCAACGGCTTGCCGGTCCCCGGGTTCAGGGTGTCGAAGAACTCATCCACCGCGGGCTGCCGGAACTCGCCGTCGATGAAGGGCAGGATTTCCCGGCCGCGCGCCTCCAGCCATGCCTGGGCAGGATCGGCGCTCTCCGGCGCCGGACCGTACTCCATAGTCTCGAAAATTTCGGCGACGCTCATGGAAGACCTCCTCAGGCGAGGGGGTGGCGGAAGGAGGCCGAGTAGCGGCCGGTGACGTGGTGCTCCAGCTGGCGCTCGATGTCGGCCAGGAGGCTCGAAGCGCCGATCCGGAACAGATCGCGCTTCATCCACTCGACCCCCAGCTCCTCTTTCATCAGCGCCAGCCAGTCGGCGGCGACCTTGGCGGTCGAGATCCCGCCCGCGGGCTTGAAGCCGACCCGGAAGCCGGTGCGCTCGCGGTAGTCGCGGATCGAGCGCACCATGACGAGCGAGACCGGGAGCGTGGCGTTGGCCTTCTCCTTACCCGTCGAAGTCTTGATGAAGTCGGCGCCGGCCATCATGGCGACCCGGCTCGCCCGCGCCACGTTGCGCAGCGTGCCGAGCTCGCCGGTGGCGAGGATGGTCTTCAGATGAGCCGGCCCGCAGGCCTCGCGGAAGGCGCGGACCTCGTCGTAGAGCGCCTGCCAGTCGCCGGTCAGCACGTGGGCGCGGCTGACCACGATGTCGATCTCCTCGGCGCCCGCGGCGACCGACTCGCGGAT
>DASPXX010000046.1:0-17288 GCA_035637095.1 Thermoanaerobaculia bacterium | reverse complement strand
CGCCGGCTCCAGTCGATCGTCGCGTTCTTGCGGACCTGGCGCGTCAACTCCTGCGCGATCGCCCGCAGGGTCTGGTCTCCCAGCACCGCCACGGCGCTGTCGTTGGTCTCCAGGGCATCGTAAAACGCCAGCTCTTCCTCGGTGAGACCGAGCTCTTCGCCGCGGTGCTCGGCCGCCCGCATCTGCCGGGCGAGATCGATCAGCTCGAGGATGAGCTGCGCCGTTTCGATGGAACGGCTCAGGTATTTGCGGATCGCTTCTTCGAGCAGGGCCGCGAAGGAACGCGATTGCACCAGGTTTTTCTTCTCCCAGCGCTTGACCTCGCCGCTCAGGAGGCGCTGCAACAGCTCCAAAGCGAGGTTGCGGTCCGGCATCTCCCGGATCTCTTCGAGGAACTCTTCCGAGAGGATCGAGAGCTTCGGTTTCTCGAGGCCCGCCGCGGCGAAGATGTCCACCACCTCGTCGGAGACCACCGCCCGTGAGACGATCTGGCGGATGGCCGCGTCCACCTCCTCGGGCGACCGCCGATCCGCGATCGAGGTCGCCTTCTTCCAGGCGGTACGCATCCGGCTGGCTCGGCTCGCCGAGAGGGGAGAGGACCCGCGATGACAAGGCGCGCTGCGCGAACGCGCTGGCAAGAGTTGATGGCTGAGTTGGCTCGGGATCCGCGCCCCTTCCGCCAACTCTCTCCCGAAGAGCGGCGCGACCGGCTGCACCGGTTGCAGGGCATCGGCCGGGGACTCCTCTCCTCGAGCGAAGATTCGGGCGCAACAAAGCCGAGGAGATCGAAATCGAGGAGAGGAAGTTTGCCCGCTGAAGAGCTGGTGACGAGCGACCATCACGAGCTCGATGCTCTTGTCCAAGCGAAGGTCTATCCGATCCGCTTCATCAGATAGCACACCTGCCCACCCGGACCCCTCACCCCCCTGGCCCCCTCTCCCATCCCCTCCCTCCCGGCCGGCAGAGGGGGAAGAGGAATGGGCCGGCGGCGGGGCTGCGCAGCTCAGGCTGCGGTGGGCTGGCTCTCCCCAGAGTCCGGGACAAGCATCCCGACCCTCGGCATGACCATTCCCAGGGGTAGGAACGAGCATCCCGACCTTCGGCACGACCATTCCCAGGGGTGGGAACGACCATCCCGACCTTCGGCACGACCATTCCCAGGGGTGGGAACGACCATCCCGACCTTCGGGACGAGCATTCCCAGGGGTGGGAACGACCATCCCGACCCTCGGCATGGTCATTCCTTGGGGTAGGAACGATCATCCCGACCCTCGGCACGAGCCTTCCCAGGGGTGGGAACAAGCATCCCGACCATCGGCACGACCATTCCCTGGGGTAGGAACGAGCGTCCCGACCCTCGGCACGAGCATTCCCAGGGGTAGGAACGACCATCCCGATCCTCGGCATGAGCATTCCCAGGGGTGGGAACGACCATCCCGATCCTCGGCACGAGCATTCCCAGGGGTAGGAACGACCATCCCGACCTTCGGGACGAGCATTCCCAGGGGTGGGAAGGCGCTTCCCGAACGCCGGAACAACCTCCGCGACTCGCCGCCGCGCGATCCCGGAAGACGCTCGAAAGTTGCGCCTCGATCCTTGACTTCCGCCCTACTCTCGCGCTAGACTTCCACCGTCGGTTCCGTTTCGGCAGCATCCGGGATCGGAGCGTATCCGCCCCGGCTTCTTCCAAGCGGGCCCGAGTGAGTTAGCGGCTCACCCGGACCCTTGATACGCACAGGAGGTTAAGTCCTATGCGCACCCGTCGAGATGGTAGCACCCCCGCGTCCCCCGTCGTTCCCACCCATGTCTTCACCCCGGAGTACCTCGAGCTTTTGTCGCATCGCGACGAGCCGGTGACCGGCGCGGAAGCGGATGTCGCCGGTCCCTGGCATCTGGAGCCGCATGGGCAGGGCTGGGCGATCCTGCGCAAGGGCGAGAGCCTGGAGAAAGGAAGCCGCCCGGCGGCGGTCTTCCAGAAGCGAGATGCGGCACGGCTCGCCGCGGCGATCCTCCCCGGCACCGGCCGCCGGCTGCGCTACAAGCTCGGCGAGGAGCCGGACAGCCTCCTCGGCTTCCCCCTCCTCGATGACGGCGAGGTCGTGGGGCACATGCAGTTCTTCGACCAGGACTTCCTCGCCGCCTTGAATGTCGTGGATGCGCTCGTCTCCCAGCCCGGAGATCTCGCCTGGCTGATCGACGCGGCCGGTGGATTGGCGCTCGATCACGCGGGGAAGATCGCACTGCAACGGGCGCTCGCGTAGGGCCGGAAGCCCCCCGCCTGCGGCGTCCGAAGACCGCGGGCGGGGTGCTCGCCCAAGTTCAACAGCGTGGTTTGAGGAGTTTTAGAGCCCTCGGAGAGGGCGCCAGCATGTAGCCCGGGGTCAAAGCGACGAAGGAGCGGCGACCCCGGGTAAGGAGCCCGTGTCATCCCAAGCCCCGCGAGGGGCGGCAGCGATTTCTCGATCGTGCCGTAGACCACGATCCAAATGGCTGCCGCCCCATTGGGGCTTGGTTTGTTTTTTTCGCTCCCTACCCAGGACGGTGCGGAGCTGCTTCAGGACGTTGGGAGCCGGCTCGGCGACGCCCCGCTCCCAGAGAGAGATCATGGGCTGGCTCACTCCGACCCGGCGGGCAAGCTCCGCCTGGCTGAAGCCGGCCGCGGTGCGGCGGTCACGGATCCACTGCGCGGTGTTCATCAGGGGTCAAATCTTAGACCACCATGCCGCCGGCGGCAATTCGGCGGCGGCGCCCGGCTCGCATCACCATTCCGTCACCAAACCGTCAGGACCCTTCTCCGACAGACGTTTAGCCTGGATTCCAGCCGGCGCCCTTCACCTGCCGGCCTACTTTCCGGCAAACGCCGATTCGGAGAAAACGATGAGAAAACAGCTGCTCGCCTGCCTCGCACTCGCCGCTCTGCTCCCGCTCAGCGCGGGCGCTCAGGAGCCGCGGGCCACCGTGTCGCCGTTCCTGGAGCCGCTCGTGGAGCGGCCGTCCCAAAGCATCCCCAACGTCCTGCGCGGCTCCGCGGGCGGCGTGCAGGGCCGCAAGCGGCTCGCCGGGCGCGAGGCGCTCAGCCTGCACCTGCGCACCACGGCGTCGCGGGAGGAGCTCGAAGCCCTGGGCGCCCATGTGCGCACCCTGCGCGACGGCCTCGCCACCGTGACCATTCTCCCCGAGGATCTGGCGGCGCTGGCCGCGAGCCCCGACGTGTCCTCGATCGCCCTGCCGCGGATGACCCATCCTTTGCTCTCGAAGAGCCTCCCCGATACGGGCATCCCGCCGCTCCGCTCCTACTCCAACGGCTCGTTCACGGGAGCCACCGGCGCCGGCGTCGTGGTCGGCGTCGTCGATTCGGGGCTCGATTTCAATCATCCCAACTTCAAGGACGCCCAGGGGCACTCCCGCATCGCGTTCCTGCTCGACCAGACCACCGGGATCGAGTGCACCGCGGCCTCGATCGACGCCGGCCTGTGCGCCGAGCAGGACGAGCCGACGGAGTTCGGCCACGGCACCCATGTCACCGGCACCGCGGCCGGCAACGGCGCCGCGCCGGACGAGAACGGCCTCACTCAGAGCCACGTCGGCGTGGCCCCGGAGAGCACCATCGTCTTCGTCAAGACCACGTTCGCTACCGACGACGTCATCGACGGTCTCGAGTACATCTTCGCCAAGGCCGACCAGCTCGGCCTGCCCGCCGTGATCAATCTGAGCCTCGGCACCGACGTCGGCGCGCACGACGGCACCGATCCGATGGAAGAGGAGATCGACAACCTGGTCACCGCCAAGGCCGGACGCGCCGTGGTGGTGGCGGCCGGAAACTCCCGCGGAGACGCGGTCCACGGCGAGGTGAAGGCGCAGCTCAACACCTCCGTGGCGGGACCGACGGTCTTCGTTCCGAGCTATACCGCAACTCCCGGCGCCAGCAATGACGTCATCATCGTTTCCGGGTACTACGCCAGCACGGACGACATCAGCGTCCTGCTCATCTCGCCCACCGGCGAAGCCTACAACCGCGCCCTCACCAACTCCGGTTGCGCGGCCGAGGTCAACGGCTTCGACGGCACGGTCCAGATCTGCAACAGCAAGGTTTCCAATCTCGACCAGGGGACGACGGCGCGGGAGATCGCGGTCGCCATCTACGACGGCGTGGCCAACAAGCCGCCGAAAAGCGGAGCCTGGAAGATCAGCCTCACCGGCAACACTATCGCCGGCAACGGCGAGGTCGACTTCTGGATGGGAAGCAATCTCGGCAACGGGAATGCCCCGGCCCACTTCTCCAGCCTGGTGGACACGTCCGAGACGATCGCCATTCCGGGGACCAGCCACCAAGCGATCACCGTGGGCGCGCACATCACCCGCCTCTGCTGGGAGGATTACAACGGCAATTCCCAGGACTACGGAGACAGCAGCCTGGCGCTCGGCGACATCGCTTCCTTCAGCGGCTTCGGCCCCACCCGGGACGGCCGGGCGAAGCCGGAGCTCTCCGCGCCGGGCATGGGAGTCATCGCCCCCATGGCGTCCAATGTGAAGGACGTGCTGGTCAATGCCGGGTATGGGTGGATCGTGGTCAACGACGATTACCTGCTGCTCCAGGGCACCAGCATGGCGGCCCCGCACGTGACCGGCGCCGTGGCCCTCCTGCTCCAGAGCAACCCGGCGGCGAGCAATGCCATCCTGCGCTCGATCCTGTCGTCCAATGCGCGCGACGACGCCTTCACCCGCCAGCACGACGGGCTTCTCTTCAATTATGCCTTCGGCGCGGGCAAGCTCGACCTCGGCCACTGGGCCTACATCGATCCCTATGAGACGAACGACCTCTCCTCGCAGGCGCACGCCCTCCTCTCCGGGCAGCAGCTCGGCGGTTACATCGAGCGGGCGGCCGACGTCGACTACTTCCTTCTCCAGGGAGTCCAGTCAGGCGACACGATCAACGCCACCCTCACCAGCCTGCCGCAGGACTACGCCCTGGCGCTGCAAGCCCAGGGGATCGCTCTCAACGACTGCAGCCCGGGCAGCATGTCCACCAAGGCTTCGTCGAACAACGCCGGCACCGCGAACGAATCGATCACCTACACCACGACGACCGGCTTCCCATTTCTGCAGGGCGTGGCCGCGTTCGTGCGGGTGACCTCGTCCGCCGGGGCGACGAGCAACAACGACAGCTACCTGGTGAAGGCGATCCTCACCCGGCAGGAGACCGCGAGCACCCACAACAGCACGGCGACGGCGCAGAAGCTGCCGGGCTTCGTGGAAATGAACGTGGCCGGAGCGATCTCGGCCGGGGAGCAGGATTACTACAGCTTCGGCATTATGCCGGGAAAGACCATGGTGCTGGCGGCCTCCGGCAAGACGATCACCGTCCGTGACGCCAACGGCACCTTCGTGAAGAGCGGCTCCGGCTCGGTGACCTTCACGCTACCCCCGGGCGGCTTCTTCCCCACGCAGCAGACCTACCACGCCGTCGTCTCCGGAGCGAACGGTCCCTACACGCTGAACCTGAAGATCCAGTAGGACCTCACCCCCCTGGCCCCCCTCTCCCATCGCACACCCATCCCCCCGGGAGGGGGGGAACCACCCCCATGTCCCTCGTTTCCCGCTCTCTGCGCATCTGAGAGTGAAAGGAACGTTCGACATGAAGACCTCGTCTGCTGTTTTCATTCGGGATACTCAGAGCTCTCCGTCCGCCGTCATTCCGGAAGCCCTCGGCTTCGGCCCGTTCCGGATTCCCACGGGTCTCGACCTGCTGTACCGGGGAAGCGCCGTCGTTCCCCTGGAGCCCCGCGCCGTGTGCGTCCTGCGCCATCTCGTCCGCCATGCCGGCCGCGTCGTCGGCAAGGGGGAGCTTCTGGACGCGGTCTGGCCGGACACCTACGTGACCGAGGGCGTGCTCAAGAAGGCCGTGTCCCAGATCCGACGCGCCCTGGGCGATCCGCCGCAGCAGAGCCGGTTCATCGAGACCTGGCACCGCCGCGGCTACCGTTTCATCGCACCGGTCGAGCATGGCGCCGGCGTCGCAACTTCGCCGGCGCAGGTCCGGAGAGACGAGCTGGACGTCGACGTCGCCCGGCTCGCCACGGCAGCCTGCGAGCTCCTCCGGTGCCTCGGCTATGGCGATGCCATCCGGCTTCTGGAAAGCGCCACCGTCGCGAGTCCCGCGGCCGGCGCGCCGTGGGGTCACGGAACCGTCACCAATCCGTCAGGACTGGCCGCGCCGGGCGGCCTACGCTGGTTTTCGAAAGGAGGGATGCCATGACATCTCACAGAGCAGCACAGCGCCGGCCCGGCGCTTTCCTGATCGCCTCACTCTTCGCTCTCGCCTCGTTCGCCGGCCTCGCGGCCACGCCCGCGAACGCACAGATCGACCCGGGGATGCTGCCGGTCACCGGCACCTGGACCCACGGCGCGAACGACACGGTCGCCTGGGTCGACCTGGCCACCTGGACGCTGGTGACCGAGGTCAAGGGAGCTCCGATCTCCACCCGCTTCGATCCGGAGCCCGATCCCTGGTTTCCGGTCGCCGGCGACTGGGACGGCGACGGCGTCGACAGCATCCAGATGTTCAACGTTCACACCTGGGAGGTCGTCCCGGCCGAGAAGGGTCCCCTCGTGTCGGCGGACGACCCCGAGCCCTGCCCGTGGGTGCCAGTGGCCGGCGACTGGGATGGGCGCGGCGTCGACACGATCCGCGTCTTCGACCAGCGCGACGGCTCCCTCCACCGTCTCGAAGAGGGACCGATCAAGGTCGATCGCTACGATCCGGAGCCCGATCCCTGGCATCCGGTGGCCGGCGACTGGGACGGCGACCGGATCGACACGCTCGCCACCTACCAGCGCCAGGAGCCGCGCGACGGGAAGGCCGTGTGGACGATCCTGAGCGGCGACTGGGATGGCGATGGGATCGACACGGACGCGGCCGTCTATCTGCCGAGCGGCGAGCTGGTCTTTCCCGACAAGGAAGAGACCACGCTCCGCTCCGTGGCTGGAAGCAAGCCCAACGGTCTCGGTAGCATCTTCGCCCCCAGCGGCGGAGGCGGCACCTGCTACAAGACCATCACGGACTGGAGCCAGTCGATCAAGATCTTCCACTACGGCGTGGGCGGCTGCTTCGTGATCGTCACCACCATGTGGATCGAGTGGACCTGCTGCAAGATCACGCAGGACGGCTCGAGCTACGGCTGCGGCGGGCAGCTCAAGATGAACATCCACACGGCCGGATATTCGAACTGCTGAGCAGGTCGCCCTCTCGCTATCCCTTTACCCCTCTCCCATCGCACGCCCGTCAACCGGGAGAGGGGGCATCCCTCCCTCTCCGAGGAAAGCTCCCGGGATAGCATTCCCGATCGGCATGGAGGACTTCCGCAAGGCAGTAATCGCCAAGGCGTTCCGCGAGATCCCCGCGGAGACCTACAACCGGGTGCTCGCGGATCTCACCGCGGGCGCTTGGCCTCCGCTCGTCTACGAGGTGGCGGTCCCCGAGGCCGGCCCCTGGGAGGGATTCCGCGACGCGGCCTATCCGCCGTTCGCCCGGTATCTCAAGAGCAAGAGGATCGATCCGGAAGATCCGCGCGGCGTCGTGGTCTCGGCCTTCCTCGGCAGCCGCTGCTTCCTCCTGGAGGCTCCGGCGTTCCTCGGCATTCTCCGCGAGATGGACGGCTTGAACGCCTCGGCGCTGCACTTCCGTGTGCTGCGCTGGCTGGGCTGATCCAAGACTCGCCTCGGCTTCGCGGCCGGCGCGCAGGCTTCGACATCCTCACCGCTGAGGATCAGTAGGTCGTCGTCGCCACGCATGGAGTGCTCCTGAGTCCTCGCTCCAGAGGTGCTCGGCATCCCCGAAATGCTCGCGCACCCACTCGTCACTGAAGACGGTCTCCAGGTAGCGCTCGCCGCGGTCGGGAAGGATGGCGACGCAGACTGCTCCTTCGGGTATGCGGTCCTTCAGCTTCTCGACCGCGGAAAGCACGCCACCGGACGAGCCCCCGGCCAGAATCGCCTCGCGCGCCACCAGCCGCCGGCAACCGACGACGCAATCCAGATCGGTGACATGGACGCACTCGTCGATCAGCGAGATGTCGCACAGCGGCGGCCGCAAGCCCGCCCCGAGACCCGGGACCAGCCGCTTCGCCCGCACATCGCTAAAGATCAGGCTCCCCACCGCGTCCACCGCCACCACCCGGGTCGACAGACCGTGGTCCCGCAGGTACTCAGCGCAACCGCGCACCGTGCCGCAGGTGCTGGTGGCCACGAAGAGGAAGTCCACCCGGCCGCCGAGCGCGGTCGCCACCTCGCGCATCGTCGTCTCGTAATGGGAGCCCGGGTTTTTCAGATTGGCGTATTGATCGGGCCAGAACGCGTTGGGGTTGCGCGCGATCAGCTGCCGGACCCGGTCGAGCCGCGCCGGGAGGAACTCGCCGCTCACGGGGTCGGGCTCCTCCACCAGCTCGATCTCCGCGCCATAGGCGCGCAGGATCCGCAGGTTGGCCCGCTCGGTCTTGGGGTCGACCACACAGAGGAAGCGCAGGCCGTGGTAGCGGCAGGCCTGCGCCAAGCCGATCCCCATGTTGCCCGAGCTCGATTCGATGACGAGGGTCTGGGGACCGATCGCTCCGGAGTCTAGCGCGTCCTCCAGGATGGCCAGGGCCGGCCGGTCCTTGATGCTCCCTCCCGGGTTCAGGGCCTCCAGCTTGGCGAACAGCTCGAAACGTGCGGTGGGAAGGAAGCGTCGAAGACGGATGAGGGGAGTCCGCCCGATCGTCGCGAGAATTCCGTCGCTGATTCCCTCGCTGATCCCCTCCCTCGCCGTCGCGGAGGGAGCTTCGGGAGTGGCCTCGGGCTCCGGCAGCACAGTCCCGGCGAAGCCGGAAAGCGCACCGATCTCGCGCAGCAGCACATCCTCGGACCAGCCGTCGGCGACGATCGGGTGCAGGGTCACCAGCAGGAGGTGCTCCCGCTCGGACAGGCGGAGCAGGCCGAGGCGCAGCAGCGGGCCGCGCTGGAGGTCGAACGGAGACCGCGCCTCCTCCAGGGCGAGCTCGCGCGCCCACTCCTCGCGCGCCTCTTCCGGTGCGTCCGACAGATCGAGCAGCGGCAGCTCCAGGCGTACGGTCTCGGGCGGTGCGATCCCCTGCACCGGCCGGCCCGCCTGCAAGGCCAATGTGGTGCGCAGAGCCGGGTGCCGGCGCACCAGCTCCATGAAGGCGTTCTCCAGCGCCGCCACCGCCAGCTCGCCGGAGAGGCGCAGCGCCAGCGACACGTTGCGGGCCGGGGCCGCGAGAGAGGGGACGAGACCGCGGGCGAGCTGGCGGATCGTCGGCTCCGTGAAGAGACGGCGGAGCGGCAGCTCGACTCCCAGCTCTTCCCGCACCCTGCTGACCACCTGGGTCGCCAGCAGGGAGTGGCCGCCCAGAGCGAAGAAGTCGTCGTTGATCCCCACGCGGTCGAGACGCAGCACCTCGGCCCAGACCGCAGCCAGCTTCTCTTCCACCGGATCGGACGGCGCGACGTAGGCCCGGGCGTCACCGCCAGGAGCCGGCAGCGCCTTGCGGTCCAGCTTGCCGTTGGGCGTCAGCGGCAGGGCCTCGAGGGACACGAAGGCCGACGGCACCATATAGTCGGGCAGCTTTTCGCGGAGCCAGGACGAAAGCGCCGATTGCGGATCGGTCGGATCGGTCCGATCGGTCGGATCGAGGACCACATAGGCCACCAGGCGGACGTCCCCGGGCGCCTGCGGATCATCCCGACGCGCCAGCACGGCGCACTCGGCCACCTGCGGATGGCTCGCGAGCGCCGCCTCGATCTCCCCCGGCTCGATGCGGAAGCCACGGATCTTGACCTGGTCGTCGAGACGGCCGTGGAGCTCGACGGAACCGTCCGGCCGGTGCCGTGCCAGGTCGCCGGTGCGGTAGAGGCGCTCGCCCGATTTTCCAGGCTGAGGCCAGGGGTGGGGCACGAAGCGCTCGGCGGTCAGCTCCGGCCGGTTGAGATAGCCGCGCGCCACGCCGATCCCGCCGACGTGCAGCTCGCCCCGCGCTCCCAGGGGGCTGAGCCGGCCCGCGCGGTCCAGGACGTAGAGCGCGTTGTCCGCCGACCGCCGGCCGATGGGTACCACCGCACCGCCCCCGCCCTGCGCTCTGCCAAGGCGGAAAATCGAGCTGTTGATCGTCGCCTCGGTCGGCCCGTAGCCGTTGTAGACCGTCGCGCGCGGCGCGGCCTCGCAAAGGCGCGCCACCGTCTCCCAGGACAACGCCTCGCCGCCGAGATGCAGGATCTCCAGGCTCTCCAGGCCAAGGCCGGCCGCCGCCAGCTCGCGCGCGAAGGCCGGCGTCGTATGCAGGGTATTGATGCCGGAACGGACGATCTCCCGTGCGTACGCCGCGGGATCGCCCGCCGCCTCGCCCGGGAAGACCAACGTGCCGCCGGCAAGCACGGTGGTGAGCTGCTCGAAGATGCCGAAGTCGAAGCAGAACGACAGGCTCTGGAGCACTCGGGTGTGCGCCCCGAGCCCGAAATACGCGCAGCCCCAGACGAGCATCGGCACGAGGCTCTCGTGCACGACCTGCACCCCCTTGGGCCTGCCGGTCGAGCCCGAGGTGTAGACGACGTAGGCCAGGGAGCGCAGCTCGCCCGGATCGCGGCCTCGTCCTGATCGGGGCGGCCCGGACGGGAGGACGTCCTCCAGGCAGACGATGTGGCGCAGCCCGCCGGCAGCGCGGGCGAGCGCCTCCGCGCGCTTCAGGTGCCGCCTTTGGGTGACCAGCACCGCGCAGTCACAGTCCTCCAGGGTCCAGGCCAGGCGCTCGTCTGGATGGCGCGGATCGATCGGGACGAAACCGCAGCCTGCCTTGAGGATGCCGAGCATCCCGATCAGAGCCTGCGGATCGGGATCGGCCAGGAGGCTGATCGGCCCGTCCGGCGCGACGCCCAGATCGATCAGGCGGCGCGCCAGCCGGTGGGCGCGGCGGTCCAGCTCGCGGTAGCTCAGCGCCTCTCCCGCGAGCACCGCGACCACGCTATCCGGGGTCTTCGCCGCCTGCGTGGCCAGCAGGTCGTGTAAGAGGACGCCGGGGGAATCGACCTCTGCTATGTCGTTCCACTCCCGGAGCATCTGATGCCGCTCCGGCGGCAGCAGGAGCGGCAGGTCCGGCAGCGTGCAGCCGGGGTCCGCCACAGCTGCCTCCAGCAGGGCCGCGAAGCGGGCCAGCAGGCGCTCCGCCGTCGCGTCTTCGAACAGGTCGGTGTTGTGCTGCAGGAACCCGGCGAAGCCGGCAGGGACCTCGGTCAACGAGAGCGCCAGGTCGAACTTCGCCGTTCCGCTGTCCACGGCGACCGGCGCCAGGGAGAGCCCCGGGATCGTCAGGGCGGCGGCCGGCGCGTTCTGCAGCGCGAAGAGGACCTGGAAGAGCGGGGAGCACGCGAGGTCCCGCTCCACGACGAGCTCTTCGACGAGCCGCTCGAACGGGACGTCCTGAAGCGCGAACGCTTCGAGCGCCGTCTCGCGCACCCGCCCCAGGAGCTCCCGGAAGGACGGCTCCTTCGGCTGTGAGCGGGAGGGGAAGAGCTCGATCCGCAGCGCGAGGGTGTTGATGAAGAACCCGATCAGGTCCTCGATCTCCCGGCGGTTGCGCCCGGCGATCGGCGTGCCCAGCACCACCTCGTCCTGGCCCGCGAGACGTCCGAGCAGGAGCGCCCAGGCGGCGAGCAGCACCATGAAGGGGGTCATGCTCTCGCGCCGGCACACCTCCCGCACCCCCTCCGCCAGGGCGGCGGAGAGAGCGATGGGGCGGGTCGCGCCGCGGAACGTCTGCGCCGCCGGCCGCGGCCGGTCCGTGGGCAGCTCCAGCAGCCGTGGAGCACCCGCGAGGCGCCGCCTCCACAGGTCGAGCTGCGCATCGAGCACAGCGCCCCGCAACCAGCTGCGTTGCCAGACCGCGAAATCAGCGTACTGCACGGGGAGAGCGGGCAGCGGGGACGGCAGCCCCCGCGAGAAGGCGGCGTGGAGCGCCGCGATCTCCCGCACCAGCACGCCCATGGACCAGCCGTCCGAGACGATGTGGTGCAGGGTCAGGAGCAGGAGGTGATCGCTCGCGTCCAGCCGGAGCAGGGCGAGGCGGAGCAATGGCCTGCGCCGCAGGTCGAAGGGGCGGCAGGCCTCTGCCCGGGCCAGAGCGAGCGCCGTCGCCTCGCGGGCCTCCAGATCGGCGGGATCGGACCGATTCCGCAGACCCGAGAGGTCGATGAGCGGCAGCTGCGGTGCCGGCTCGGGAGGGGCGATCACCTGCACGGGCTGCCCGCCCCGGAAGTCGAACGTGGTGCGCAGCGCCTCGTGCCGCCGGACGATCTCGGCGAACAGGCGCTCCAGCAGCGCGGGCGCGACCTCTCCGGTCAACCGCAGGGCCAGCGGCAGGTTGTAGAGGGAGCCTCCCGGATCGAGCTGGTCGATGAGCCAGAGCCGCTGCTGGGCGAAGGAGAGCGGCAGATCCCTGTCGCGCGGCACCGGTGTGATCGGAGGAGCCGGCGAGCCCGCCTCCCGCGCCTCCCGCGCCTCCCGGACATCGCGGGCCAGCTCGGCCACCGTGGAGGATTCGAACAGCCGCCGCAGCGGCAGCTCCACGCCGAGCACCTCGCGCACGCGCGACATCACCTGGGTGGCCAGCAGGGAGTAACCGCCGAGGGCGAAAAAGTCGTCGTGGACCCCGACCCGCTCGCGCCCCAGCACCTCGGCCCAGATGCCGGCTAGGAGCTCCTCCACCGGGTCCGCCGGAGCCGCGGGCCTCTCCTCCTCGCGGCTGAGCTCCGGCGCCGGCAGCGCCCCGCGGTCCACCTTGCCGTTGGGCGTCAGCGGCAGGGCATCCAGCAGGACGAAGGCCGCGGGGATCATGTAGTCGGGGAGGCGCTCCTCCAGCCAGGCGCGGAGGGCCGCCCCCGGACGTTCGAGGCGGGACTCCGGCTGCAGGACGACGTAGGCCGCGAGACTGCGCAGGCCCGCGACGCCCTCGCGGACCACGACCACGCGCTCGCGCACCGCCGGGTGGCCGCCGAGCACGGCCTCGATCTCCCCCGGCTCGATGCGGAAGCCGCGGATCTTGACCTGGTCGTCGCGGCGGCCGAGGAACTCGATGGAGCCCTCCGGCCGCTGCCGCACCAGGTCGCCGGTGCGGTAGAGGCGCTCGCCCGATCTTCCAGGATGAGGCCAGGGGTGGGGAACGAAGCGCTCGGCTGTCAGGTCGGGCCGGTTGAGATAGCCGCGCGCCAGGCCGTCGCCGCCGAGGAACAGCTCGCCGGTCACCCCCAGCGGCACCGGCCGCTGCCAGGGGTCCAGCACGCAGGCTGTCGTGTTCGCCACCGGCAGGCCGATGGGGAGGGTCGCGGCTCCCGGCGGCACGGCGCGGAGGAGGTGCCAGGTCGCGAAGGTCGTGCTCTCGGTGGGGCCGTAGACGTGCAGGAGCCGCTCCGGCCCTCCCCGTTCCAGGACGCGGGCCGCCGCCCCCGGATCCACCGCTTCGCCGCCGAACAGCACATGGCGTACCGTGAAGAAGGCGTCCGGCGCCTCCCGCGCCACCTGGTTGAACAGGGCGGTGGTCAGGAAGATGGCCGTCACCCCCTGGCGCCGCAGGAGCGCCGCGAGCTCCGCGGGCGCCAGCGCCACCTCGCGGGGGATCACCACCACCGCCGCGCCGTTGAGGAGAGCGCCCCAGATCTCGAACGTCGCCGCATCGAAGCTGGTGTTGGAGAGGTGGGCCACGCGGTCGCCGCGGCCGAGCTGGGCGTAGTCGGTCTCGCGCACCAGCCGCACGATCGCCCGCTGCGGCACGGCCACTCCCTTGGGGGTCCCCGTGGAGCCCGAGGTATAGATGACGTAGGCGAGGCTGTCGGGGGGCGGAGCGAAGGACGGCAAGGGCTCCGAGGACGGCAAGGACAGAGAAGCCCTGCTGTCCACGACCACGAGCGCCTGCGCCAGCGCGGCCATCCTCTCCCGAGCCCGCTCATCGACCAGCACGATCCGCGCGCCCGTGTCCGCCAGCATGAAGGCGAGGCGCTCGTCGGGATAGCCGGCGTCGAGCGGCACATAAGTCCCGCCGGCCTTGACGATCGCCAGGGTGCCCAGGATGAGCTCGGGCGACCGCTCCATGGAGATGCCGACGGCGGCCTCGGATCTCACGCCCAGGGATCGCAGCCGTTGCGCCAGCCCGTCGGAGGCCTCGTCGAGCCGCCGGTAGCTCCAGACCTCGCCGCCGGCCGCGGGCGCTGCGATCACGGCCGGCGCGTCCGGCAGCCGCCGGGCCATCTGCGCGAACAGCTCGGCGAGACCGGCCTCCCGCGGATAGTCCCGGCGCGTGGCGTTGTGCTCGCGCAGCACCTGCTCCCGCTCCGCCGGCGGCAGGAGCGGCAGATCGTGCAGCGCGCGGCCGGGCTCCGCCACCGCCCCCTCCAGCAGGACCGCGAAACGGGCCAGCAGGCGCTCCGCCGTCGCGCCGTCGAACAGGTCGGCATTGTGCTCCAGGGTACCGGCGAACCCGGCGGGGCCTTCCCGCAGCGAGAGCGTCAGGTCGAGCTTCGCCGATCCGCTGTCCACGGCGACCGGCTGCAGGGAGAGCCCGGGAATCGCCAGAGCGCCGGCCGGGGCGTTCTGCAACGCGAACAGGGTCTGGAAGAGCGGAGACCGCGAGAGGTCGCGCTCCGGGACCAGCTCTTCGACGAGCCGCTCGAACGGCAGGTCCTGATGCGCGAAAGCATCGAGGACCGTCGCGCGCACCCGCCCCAGCAGCTCGGAAAAGGCTGGTTCCCCCGCCAGATCGGTGCGCAGCGCCAGGGTGTTGACGAAGAACCCGATCAGGTCCTCCAGCTCGCGCCGATTGCGCCCGGCGATCGGCGTGCCCAGCACCACGTCCTCCTGGCCCGCATGGCGCCCGAGGAGGACCGCCCAGGCGGCCAGCAGGACCATGAAGGGAGTCGCGCCCTCGCTCCGACCCAGCTCCCGGACCCCCTCCGAGAGGGCGGGAGGCAGAGCGATCGGGCGCGCCGCGCCGCGGAACGTCTGCACGGCCGGCCGCGGGCGGTCGAGCGGCAGCTCCAGCACCGCCGGCGCGCCGGCGAGCTGGCGCCGCCAATACGCGAGCTGCGCCTCCAGGGCCGCACCCTGGAGCCAGCTCCGTTGCCAGACGGCGAAGTCGGCGTACTGCACGGGCAGCGCGGGCAGAGGCGACGGCCTCCCCTGCGAGAACGCCGCGTAGAGCGCCGCGACCTCGCGCAGCAGGACGCCCATGGACCAGGCGTCCGCGACGATGTGGTGCAGGGTGATCATCAGGAGATGCTCGGCCGGCGCCAGACGCACCAGCCGCAGGCGCAGCAGCGGCCCGCGCTGCAGA
The DNA here is from genome assembly GCA_035637095.1 of Thermoanaerobaculia bacterium. Classification (GTDB taxonomy): domain Bacteria; phylum Acidobacteriota; class Thermoanaerobaculia; order Multivoradales; family UBA5704; genus UBA5704. The sequence goes on along the minus strand of DASPXX010000046.1, from coordinate 1,923 downwards.
TCGAAGGGGCGCCGGGCCTCCTCCCGCAGAAGCGTTCGCACCTCCGCCTCGCGGGCCAGACCCGAGAGGTCGATGAGCGGCAGCCGCGGTGCCGGCTCGGGAGGGGCGACCACCTGCACGGGCTGCCCCTCGCGGGAGGCGAACATGGTGCGCAGCGCCTCGTGCCGGCGGACGACCTCGGCGAAGATGCGCTCCACCAGCGCGGGCGCCACCTCTCCGGTCAGCCGCACGGCCAGCGGGACGTTGTAGGCCGGGTTGCCTGGCTCGAGCTGGTCGATGAGCCAGAGCCGCTGCTGCGCGAACGACAGAGGCAGCCCCTCCTGCGCGCCGTCCCGCGGCACGGGGACGAGAGGCGGCGGAGCCGGCGCCGCTTCCTCCCGGCGGGCCCGCCGCACCGTACGCGCCAGCTCGGCGATGGTCGGGGCCTCGAACAGCTCGCGCAGCGCGAGCTCCACACCCAGCGCGCCGCGCAGCCGCGACATGAGCTGGGTGGCCAGGAGCGAGTGGCCGCCCAAGGTGAAGAAGCTCTCGCGCACGCCCACCCGCTCGCGGCCGAGGAGCTCGGTCCACAGGTGGACGAGCGTCTCCTCCACCGGATCGGACGGCGCCTCGTAGCTCCCCTCCTCGCCACCCCATTCCGGCGCCGGCAGCGCCTTGCGGTCCAGCTTGCCGTTGGCGGTGACCGGCATGGCATCGAGCAGCACGAAGGACGAGGGGAGCATGTATTGGGGCAGCCTGGCGCCGAGCCAAGCGGCAAGCGCGGATTTTGGATCGGTCGGATCGAACCGATCGGTCGGATCTGTCCGATCGAGAACGACGTAGGCGACCAGACTGCCCTCCCACGCCATGGCCACGGCTTCGCGCACCGCCGCGTGGCGCAGCAGCACGGCCTCGATCTCTCCCAGCTCAATGCGGTAGCCGCGGACCTTGACCTGCTGGTCCGCCCGGCCCAGGAACTCCAGGTTGCCGTCGCGGAAGAAGCGGGCGCGGTCTCCGGTCCGGTACAGGCGCGCTCCGGGCTCTGCCGCGAACGGATCGGGCACGAACGCCGCCGCGGTCAGCTCCGGCTGGCCGGCATAGCCCACGCACAGGCACGACCCGCCGATGGAGAGATCGCCGGGGACGCCGATGGGGCACGGCGAGAGCCCCGCATCGAGCACGTGGTAGCGCGCGTTGGCGATGGGCCGGCCGTAGGGAATGCTCGGCCAGCGCGGGTCCACCGCACCGATCGGGTACCAGTTGGACCACACCGTGGCCTCGGTGGCCCCGCCCAGGCTGACCACTCGGGCGCCCGGAAACGCCGCGCGCACCTCATCTGGCAGCGGCACCGGAATCCAGTCGCCCGAGAGCAGCACCAGCCGCAGCGCGCGCCGCTCGCCGGCTGGGAACAGAGGGGCGAGCTGCTGCAGAGCGGCGGGCGCCGAATCCCAGATCGTGATCGGCTCCTCGGAGAGCAGCCGCACGAGCTCCGCCGGCTCGCGCAGCGCCGCCTCGGAGGCTATGTGCACCGTGCCGCCCGCAGCCAGAGTGCCGAAGATGTCGTAGACCGACAGGTCGAAGCAGAGGGAGGTGATGAAGAGCAGCCGGTCGCCCGGCCCCACGCCGAAGGTCCGGTTGACCCAGTCGACCAGCTGGACTGCCGGCGCGTGCTGGACCGCGATCCCCTTGGGGGCCCCGGTCGACCCGGAGGTGTGGATGACGTAGGCCACGTCCTCCGGCGAGCCCACCGCCGGCGGGCGGATGGAAGAGGCGCGCGCCACGTGCCAGCTGGTCCAGGTCCGCTTCCTCCGCTCCACCGCTCCCGGGCGGAGGATCACGTCGTAGCGCTCACCCAGCTCGTTGGCGAACCCCTCGGTGCGGTGGTGGATCTCCGCCTTCCCGAGGTCATGGAACAGGTCCTCGTCGAGCGCCAGCTGGTCCGCG
>DASPXX010000045.1:0-12589 GCA_035637095.1 Thermoanaerobaculia bacterium | reverse complement strand
GATGCCGTCACCGCCGACGTCGACGCGCTGCGCCTCGTCGCAGAACGTGCACTGCGCTCCCGGCGTCGGCTCGCCCGAAGGTCCGCCCGTCACCACCGTCAGCGGATTCTCGAACTCGTCGAAGACCACGATCTGCTGCTCGAACAGTGCGCCATAGTTCGGTCCCGTCGTGCAGCTCGCTCCCGGCGGGAACTTCGAGTCGCGCCAGACGATCAGGCTGGTGCCGCCGGTGAACCCGCCGCCGCTCACGTACCGCGCGGCGAAGGTGGTGGCCGTCGGCTCGCGGTTGTCGATCGCCGTGCCGGCGACGTAGCGGCCGTAGAACGTGTACTCGCCCGGAGTGGTGAGCAGCGGGCCGTAGGTGCCCTGGGTGGGACCGACGCCGATCCCGGGCGCGGCCTCGATGTGGACGAGCGTCTCGCCCTGGGCGAAGTTCTCGCCCGGGTTGATGTAGAAGTAGTCGCCCCAGATGATGTTGCGGTTGCCGGCGATGCCGCCGCCGCCGCTGACGAAGTAGCCCGTCGAGGACGGGAACAGGAGCGAGCAGGCGTTGGTCACGTCGACGGTCACATAGCCGCGGGCGATGTTGTCGCCGTAGTTCGTGCCGGCGCAGGTGTTGTCGACCGGCGAGCGCTTGCCGGTGAGAAGCGCCTGCAGGTGGGTGCGGAAGCTCTCGGAAACCGCCGGCACGCGGTAGGGCAGGGTCCCCGTGCAGCTCGCGAAGTTGATGTCCTGCGAGATGGGGCCATGATGGCTGATCGTGTCCGTCGGGTCCTGTCCGGCCGACGCGGTGATCGGCAGGTTGCCCAGGACGAAGATGTCCCGCAGGTTGACCGTCTGGACGTCGTAGCCGGTCAGGTAGATGTCCCAGTCGATCACCGGGATCGACCAGGTGCTCCAGACCGTGACGTGCGCGAGCGTCGCGGACGCCGACGCGTTGTTGACCGAGAACAGCGTCGTGATGCCCCGGTCGCTGTCGAGGTCGACCTCGAAGTAGGGCAGCAGCAGGGTGCTGGCGGGGACGTCGTCGATCGTCCCGATCACCGCGCGCGCCGGGCCGCTCAAGCCCAACAGGCACAACAGGCCCAACAAGACATACAGCCTTTTCACGGATACCTCCCTTCGGTCCAAGAGTCAGGGTTCAGCTCTGCACTACTTTTTCGGCAATCCGAAGAAACGGAGCCCTCTGATGAAGCGCGGATATGGTAGCACAGCTTGAGAGGACGGCGTAAAGAGGGGGGCTGGGCTGAAATGGAGAGGGGCCGGCGACCCGTCTCCGGGTCGCCGGCCCCCAACCATGTTCCGGTGCTGCGGACTCTTCCGGGCTCAGTCGACCGGCAGGACGACGCCGCCGGAGACCGCCGTGTTGGCGTTGTCGAGCTGGATGGCGTCGAAGCCGACGCTGAACCGGCCCTCGGCGTCCATGATGTCCGTCACCCAGGCCTGGGCGATGTTGATGTAGCCCGGTCCGAGGGTGGCGTCCCGCGTCGTCGCGTGGTTCAGGTTCAGGTACAGCCAGCCGAAGTCGGCGTTGGTCGCGATGCCGTCACCGCCGACGTCGACGCGCTGCGCCTCGTCGCAGAACGTGCACTGCGCTCCCGGCGTCGGCTCGCCCGAGGGTCCGCCCGTCACCACCGTCAGCGGGTTCTCGAACTCGTCGAACACCACGATCTGCTGCTCGAACAGCGCGCCGTAGTTCGGTCCCGTCGTGCAGCTCGCCCCCGGCGGGAACTTCGAGTCGCGCCAGACGATCAGGCTGGTGCCGCCGGTGAATCCGCCGCCGCTCACGTACCGAGCGGCGAAGGTCGTCGCCGTCGGCTCGCGGTTGTCGACCGCCGTGCCGTTGACGTAGCGCCCGTAGAACGTGTACTCGCCCGGAGTGGTGAGCAGCGGACCGTAGTTGCCCTGGTTGGGACCGACGCCGATCCCGGGCGCGGCCTCGATGTGGACGAGCGTCTCGCCCTGCGCGAAGTTCTCGCCCGGGTTGACGTAGAAATAGTCGCCCCAGATGATGTTCCGATTGCCGGCGATGCCGCCGCCGCCGCTGACGAAGTAGCCCGTCGAGGACGGGAAGAGGAGCGAGCAGGCGTTGGTGACGTCGACGGTCACATAGCCGCGGGCGATGTTGTCGCCGTAGTTCGTCCCGGCGCAGGTGTTGTCGACCGGCGAGCGCTTGCCGGTGAGGAGCGCCTGCAGGTGGGTGCGGAAGCTCGCGGAAACCGCCGGCACGTGGTACGGCAGCGTCCCCGTGCAGCTCGCGAAGTTGATGTCCTGCGAGATCGGCCCCTTGTGGCTGATCGTGTCCGTCGGGTCCTGGCCGGCCGACGCGGTGATCGGCAGGTTGCCCAGGACGAAGATGTCCCGCAGGTTGACCGTCTGGACATCGTAGCCGGTCAGGTAGATGTCCCAGTCGATCACCGGGATCGACCAGGTGCTCCAGACGGTGACGTGCGCGAGAGTCGCGGACGCCGACGCATTGTTGACCGAGAACAGCGTCGTGATGCCGTCGGCATTGTCGAGGTCGACCTCGAAGTAGGGCAGCAGCAGGGTGCTGGCGGGGACGTCGTCGATCGTCCCAATCACCGCAGCCGCGGGGCCACTCAACCCCAGCAGGCACAACAGACCTAGTAAGACGTACAGCCTTTTCACGAATACCCTCCTCTCCTATGGCGGAAGAGACAAAGTCGCTCTGATGAAGCGGCGGAATCGTACCACAGCTTGCCCGCCTCGCAAGGGGCCGGGGACCGCCTGTTCAGCGCCGCGCCCAAACGAAGGCCCCCCAGAAGGGAATCCAGACCGCGAGGAAGACCCAGGGCATCAGAGGGACCCCTGCGATCTGGGGGAGGTAGGAAAGGAGGACCGAGGCGCTCAGGGCGAGCCAGGGAGACCGGCGCTCCAGGGCCGCCCAGGGGAGCACCCAGAGGAGGTACCAGGGATAGACCGTGGCCGAAAGGAGCAGGAGCCGGCCGAGCAGCCGCCCGGTCCCGGCGGCCACGTCGGTCTCTCGCCACGAGGCGGCGACCGCCGCCAGCATCCCGGCGCCCAAGACCGCCTTGGCGATCAGCTGCGGATAGAGATAGGAATAGAGGAAGTCGAGCCCGTAGTAGATCCCGGTCAGGCTCTCGATCCTGCCGAGGGCCCGATGCAGGAGCGGCGCGATCCCGGCCGCGGCGACGAGGCGCCAGAGCGGCTCGTAGAGAGGGCCGTCGAACTCCCAGGAGAGGCCATAGCGGATCAGCCCGGGCGGAATCCCTCCGGTGGCGGTCAGCACGGGGAGCAGCGCGACGGCGGTCAGACTGAGGGAGACGGCGAGGAACTGGAGCGGCCGGCCGCTCCGCCGGCTCCACAGCGGCAGGAGGGCGAGCGGCGCCAGCTTGGCCAGCACTCCCGCGGCGGCGAACAGGGCGGCCGCCCCCCACCCGACCTCACCCCCCCGGCCCCCCTCTCCCATCGCCCCTCCAGCCCCCGGGAGAGGGGGGAGCTCGTCTCTCCGGGGAGTCAGATACAGCACCGCGCCGACGACCGCGGCGACGCCCAGGGCGTCCACGTGCCCCATGCCCGCAACCTCCAGGCAGACCAGGGGGTTCCAGGCATACCAGGCGGCCCGTCCCGGGGGCAGGCCGCGGCGGCGGGCGAGGCGGAGGAGGAGCGCGCAGGCCCCGAGATCGGCCGCCGTCGCGAGGATCTTCCATCCGAGGAGTGGAAACGGCAGCAAAGTCGATATACTGAACGCCGCGATCGCGAGCGGCGGGTACACTGTGGGGACGTCTCGATGGGAGAGCCGCTGCCAGATCGCGTCGCGAAGCGGGGCGAGCTCGGGAGATTCCGGAGGGAGGGCGTAGGGGTTGAAGCCGGCCCGGGCCACTTTTCCATCCCAGTAGTAGCGTAGCGCGTCGTCGGACAGGGTGGCGGGAAGCGGGAGCAGCAGCAGCCGCAGCAGGCAGGCTCCGAGCAGGACGATCGCTTCCGGGTGCGGTACGGCAGCGAGCCGCCGCGCCGCGAAGGCGAGCCCGACGAACGCCGAGGCCAGGAGGGCCAGGGTCGGAATCGGATGATGAGCCAGGTCGAAGACCAGAACCAGACCGACGTGAGCCGCCACCAGCGGAGCCGCCAGGGCGAAGAGCCTCCAGCGGCTCTGCGTTTCCCTGTCACGGGCCCGCTCCTCTGACCATGAGCTTCTCGGGGGCGCCGGCTCTGCTGGCACTCTATTACCTCGTCCTGGGGGTGCTCGCCTTCTTCGGGATGCACCGCTTCTATCTGGTGGTGTGGTACCTGTGTACGCGGAACCGCCGCCCGGAAGCGCCGCCCGATCCGGCGCAGTGGCCCGTCGTCACGGTTCAGCTCCCACTCTACAACGAGGTCTACGTGGCCCAGCGGCTCATCGAGTCGGTCTGCGCCCTGGACTACCCAGAAGGCCGGCTGGAGATCCAGATCCTCGACGACTCGACCGACGAGACCAGCGAGATCGTGGCCGGCGTGGTCGCCGAGCAGCGCGCGCGCGGGATCGACGTCGTCCACCTGCACCGCACCGACCGCACGGGGTTCAAGGCCGGCGCGCTCGAAGCGGGCCTCCACCAGGCGCGCGGCACCCTGATCGCGGTCTTCGACGCCGACTTCGTGCCGGACCCGGACTTCCTCCGCAAGTCGGTCCCCTGGTTCGTCGCTCCCGATCTCGCCCTGGTGCAGGGGCGCTGGGCGCACATCAACCGCCCCTACTCGCTGCTCACCCGGGTGCAGGCGATCCTGCTCGACGGCCACTTCTTCATCGAGCACTCGGCGCGCAACCGCAGCGGCTGCTTCTTCAACTTCAACGGCACAGCCGGCATCTGGCGGCGGGCGGCCATCGAGGACGCCGGCGGCTGGGAGCACGACACGCTGACCGAGGACCTCGACCTCTCGTACCGGGCGCAGCTGCGCGGCTGGCGGTTCCTCTACCTGCCGGACCTGGCGGTCCCCTCCGAGCTGCCGGTCGACATCAACGGCTTCAAGAACCAGCAGTACCGCTGGGCCAAGGGGTCGATCCAGACCGGCCGCAAGCTCCTCGGGCAGGTGATCCGTACGAAGCTCCCCTGGCGGGTCAAGATGGAGGCCCTGATCCACCTGACCAACAACTTCAGCTACGCGCTGATGGTCCTCCTCGCGGTGCTCGTCTTCCCGGCCATGCTGCTCCAGAAGACGACGACCCTGACGCGGGTGCTGACGGTGGACATCCCGCTCTTCTTCGGAGCGACGGTCTCCGTCCTGGTCTTCTACCTGGCGAGCCAGGCCGCCGGGGGTCTGGACTGGAAGAAGCAGCTCCGCTATCTGCCCACCTTGATGGGGGTGGGGCTGGGACTCTCGATCAACAACGCCATCGCGGTCCTCTCGGGCTTTTTCAAGATGGGCGGGACGTTCCACCGGACGCCCAAGTACCGGATCGAGAAGAAGGGGGAGGACTGGCTGGGGAAGCGCTACCGCTCGGGGAAGAACCTCGCCTTCCCGATCGAGGTGGCCTTCGCTCTGTACTTCTCCTGCTGCACGGTCTATGCCCTGGCGAAGGGGATGTGGCCGTCGGTCCCCTTCCTGGCGCTCTTCGTCTACGGCTATTCCTATATGGCCTTCCTGTCAATGATCCCGGCCCTGGAGAATCTGCGCGTGCGGTGGAGCCGCCGGGCCGGGGGACCCTCACCCCCGGCCCCTCTCCCGCAAGCGGGCGAGGGGTGAACAGCAAAGAATGCCATAAAATACCGCCATGGTCTCCGTCGAGCGCTCCCTGCCCCTCTCGATCACGCTGAGGCCGGCGGCGCCGCGCGATGCGGACCTCCTGCGGCAGTGGCGCTCCGAGCCGAGCGTCCGCCATTTCCAGCCGCTCAACGAGCTCCCCACCGCGCAGCTGCGCGCGGACGTGGCGAGCCAGCGCATGACGGACCTCTACCGCGGCCGGGGCGAGAAGTTCCAGTGGATCGTCCAGGTGGACAGCCATGCGGCGGGGTGGATCACGCTGGTGGTGAGCAACTGGGAGCACGGCCTGGCGGAGGTGGGCTATGCGCTCTCGAGCGACTACCAGGGCCGGGGGATCATGACCGACGCGCTGCAGATCCTCCTCGACGATCTCTTCCAGAACACGCTCCTGGAAAGGATCGAAGCCCGCTGCGCGGTGGAGAACTACGGCTCGCAGCGCGTCCTCGAAAAGAACGGCTTCCTCCGCGAAGGCCGCCTCAAAGGCTACTTCAAGCTCCGCGGCCGGCGGGTCGACAACTACGTCTACGGCCTGCTGCGCGAAGACTGGCTCGGGCGGGGGCGGTAGGGTAGAGGCGTGACGGCCCTGCCCATCCTCTGGCGCAGACTCGACAGGCCGGGCCATGAGTCGGCCCGGATCTTCTCCCGGGATTCCCGCTGGCATTTGGCCGGCACAGCAGTCTTCGCTCACGAGCGGCAACCGTGCCGCCTGGACTACCTGATCGCGTGCGACGCCGCTTGGCGGACGGTCTCCGCGAAGGTCTCAGGCTGGGTCGGGGACGAGACCATCGACCTCACCATCGCAGTGGGACCCGACCAGCAGTGGCTGCTCAACGAGACGGAGTATCCCATCGTGGCCGGCTGCACCGACCTCGACCTCAACTTCAGCCCGTCGACCAACCTGCTGCCGATCCGCCGCCTGCAGCTGGAGACCGGACAGGAAGCGACCGTGCGGGCGGCCTGGCTGCGCTTCCCGAGCTTCACCCTCGAGCCGCTCGAACAGGTCTACCGCCGGGTCGATGGCACAACGTATCGCTACGAGAGCGCGGGCGGCCGCTTCGTCACCGAGCTCAAGGTGAACGAGGCGGGGTTCGTCACCCTCTATCCGGGCTTCTGGGAGGCCGAGCCGTGAAACGAAGCGATGTGCGGAGCGGAGATCAGTCTCTGAAGACATCCTGGAGGCTCTCGGATCGCGAGATGGACGGTCCGCTCCGTGGTCTGAGCGGTCCGCTCCCGGAGGGGGGCTGGTTCCCCCTGGGAATGGGCGGTTCGCTCCGAGGCCTGGGCGGTTCGCTCCACGGTTTGAGCGGTTCGCTCCATGGTTTGAGCGGTTCGCTCCACGGTCTGGGCGGTTCGCTCCAAGGAATGGGCGGTTCGCTCTCCGGTGCGGACGGTCCGTTCCGAGGTGCCAACCGTCCGTTCCGAGGTGCCAACCGTCCATTTCACGATCGGAGCCCTCCCTACCATGGAGCGAACCGCCTGCTCCGGGAGCGGCGAAGCCCAGGAGCCAGTGGCCAACAGGGAAATCGGCCGGCCAGATACCGAGATGCGGTAGAATGGCATGCGTCCGCAGAACGAGTCTCTATGCGACAATGTCCATGAGGCAGAGGCGATGGAAGCGCACCGCGTGAAGATCGTTATCCCAGAGGACCACCGAGTCTTGGAGGTGACGGTGGTTCAGGGAGCGAAGGAGCGCTTCGAGAAGCTCGCGGACGAGTTGGCTGCGGATCCTCGCCCCTTCAGGGACCTCTCGCCGGAAGAGAGAGAAGAGCGTTTGCGCAGAGTGATGGGCATCGGGCGCGGTCTCTTCTCTTCGAGCGAAGAGTTTGCTCGCCGCAAGCAGGAGGAGATCGAGATCGAGGACCGCCACCTTGGCCGCTGAGCCTGTCTTTGTCTTCGATGCTCGCTTTGCGCCGGAAGTCGGGTCTTGCGCCCGCTGGGAGCGCCGGCATCCTTGCCGGCCCACGCTCTCCGCGACCAGGGCGGTCGGCCATGGGCGCTGATGGAGCCGGCAAGGATGCCGGCGCTCCCAGCGACAGCTAACCGAACAGCATTGGCCTTAACTCTCGGGATCCCTCAGTCGCCCCTGACGCGTACGGCGCTTCGGGATCGCCGGCCCCGGTCCGTCATGTCCTATGGCGAGGATCGCGATGGGCAGATCTGTGGCGCGGGCACGCTCCACGGCTATTTTAGCGTCCGTAAAACGAGCCACCCGATCTGTGAGAAAAATAGCCAAAGCATCGGAGGGGACAACGATGATTCCCACGTCGATGTTTCCGGCCGTCAGCTCATCTCGCAGGTGAGCCACGTCGACGATCAAGAGGTCGCTGCGACCCGAAATCTGGATCTCGATGCCCAGGCAGACGGTCGTCCCGTTGACCGTCCGGCACTTGGTCCAATCCACGCCGCCCGTCTGCTTCTTCGTCCACCCATCGAGCTTCTGAAACTCTTTGTCAAACAGCGCTCGGACTTCAGCCGCGCTATTCGTATCACGTCGTTCCTCGATCCTCAACTCGAAGCCGCGCAGTACCGTTTCGAGCTCGTCCCAAAGAGGTTGGAGACCCAAACGGACGATTCGCTGTTCTGCTCCGTTGAAGAAGAGCGTCTCTTGGACTGTAGGCATTCGCGATCAGTGGTCGAGGATGGAACGAAGTTTCTGCGGGGATCTTCGTCCCAGGGTGGTCGGCGCAAAAACCTCGAAACGCTGCTCGATCGCATCGCAATGGCCGATTTCGCTGCCAATCCAAAACCTTCCGAGACGTTGGGCTTCCTGAAACGTGCTGCCGCCACCTCCGAAGGGATCGAGGACGATGTCCTCCGGCTGAGTTGAGATCTCGATTGCACGAGCGGGTATCATCGGCTTCAACTCGTTCACTCCCGGTCGTGCCTTGGAGCTCCGATGGCGATTGGGCGAGGTGTCGTCCCAGAAGTCAGTAAGATTGAGCCCCTCTGGATTGAGATACTTACGGTGTCCGCCATAGTCCTTCAGATCTCCCCCGCAATGGCGGCACGCCGGCACCGGGACACGGACGCGGTTGAATACGCGCGGCCGGCCCTTCGTGAAGTAAATCAAGGAATAATGCGCAGGATAAAGCTTCTGCCCCCGCGGAAAGGTGCCCTTCATCGAGAGAGCGATCCAGTGACGAAACTCCATTGGGCCGTCCAGATGTGCGGCGAAATGATAGGCCCATCGTGGAAGGGAGTAGACGAAGAGGGCTCCGCCAGGAACAAGGGTCCGGCAACATTCGTCAATCCACTGGAAGGACCAGCTCAAATAGTCCTCGTCCTTCCAGTCGTCTTTGAAGCCGTTCCTGTATTCCTTGTTGAGATTGAACGGGGGGTCCGCAAAGATCGTATCGACGGATTCGGACCGAACGGCGGCAAGGAGGTCCAGGCAGTCTGCCTCAAACACCATCCCGTGCGTGGTCGTCAGCCTTGGGGTACCCAGCCCCGAAGGCGAGTCGTCAATGCGAGAGGCAGGCTCACGTCTTGGGCTCATGTGATCTTCCGGCTTGTGGCGAGCACCCTCTCGGGGCCTGGTTCTCTCTCGTTGAGGGGCCGGCGGAGATGGTACCACGCGTTCTTGCCTCAAGGGTCTTGGCGGTAGGGTAAAGAGGGTGAGCTGGGCTTCCATGTTTACGCTCTTTTTACGCCCGAGTGTACGCACCTCCTCAGAGGGGCGTCAATCCCCCTTTTAGGCCGAGTTAAGGCCGTCGCGCGCTTCCTCACTCCCCCTCACCCTCCTTCGGCGGCGTGGTCGCCAGGGCCGACAGCTCGGCGATGGAGCGCAGGGCTCCCCCCCGCATGACGTAGCGCACCTGCCGGGCGTTCCTGATGTCGGCGGTCGGGTCGGCGCCGAGGATCAGGAGATCGGCCTGCTTTCCCTTCTCGACGGTCCCCAGGTCCTTCTCCCTTCCCATGGCGCGGGCGCTGCCCCGGGTCGAGGCGACCAGCACCTGCATCGGGGAGAGGCCGGCGGCCTCCATGGCCTCCATCTCGGCGTAGATCGCCGGACCGTGGAGCGTCAGCGGGTTGCCGGCGTCCGTGCCCATCGCCACCGGGATGCCGGCGTCGGACACCCGCTTCAGGTTCTCCGCCCCTACCTTCTCCTGCTGCGCGAGGTGCGTCGCCCGGAGGTCCAGACGCTCGCGCGTGACCCCGGGATCGAGCGCGGCCGTCTCGGCGAGCTTCCCGAGGGTGACGGGGTCGACACAGTGGTTGGGGTCGTCCACCGCGGGTGCCTGTTTGGCGAGGGCGGCCTCGGACATCCTCATGTAGCCACGCGGGACGGTGAGCGTCGGACAGTAGACCGCTCCGTTTTTCTTCAGGAGATCGAGGAATTCCTGGTCCACCGGCTGGTCCCAGACGCTGTGGACGAGGAGCGTCGCGCCGGCGCGCAGCGCGTCCTTGGCGCCGTCGAGCTCGGTGGCGTGGACGATGAGTGGCAGCCCCTTCTGCTTCGCCTCGTCGCCGGCGGCCTGGATCACGGCGGCGCGCTCGGCGGGCGTCTGCCCTTCCCGCTCGATGTACCAGACCTTGATCGCCTTGGCGCCCTGGGCCTTCAGGTAGTCGACGCCGCTCTTCGCCGTCTTCTCGTCGGCGGCGTAGAGGAACTGCCTCTCGCCCGGTACGTTCACCCAGTGGTCGAGGGTCGAGATGAGGGGGCCGGCGGCGGAGATGCGCGGCACGTCGGTGCGCGGCTCGGCCCAGTCGGGGAGGCGGAGGGTCCAGGGGTAGCCGCCGACATCGAAGACCGAGGTCACCCCGGAGCAGAGCCAGGTGCGGCCGAAGCGCTCCGGGTGGCCCCGCAGGTCGGCCACGACCTCTTCATAAGGATGCTTGGCGCGGACGTCGAGCGAGTCCGGGCGGCCGTCCGCCCAGCCGGTCTGCGAGAAGTGGACGTGGGAGTCGATGAGGCCGGGGGTGACCCAGAGCCCCTTCAGATCGACCGTGTCGATCCCGTCCGGCAGCGGGCAGGCCGAGCGCGGGCCGGCGCAGTCGATCTTGCCGTCGCGCACCACGACGACCGCGTCCCTGACCGGCGCGGCGCCGGTGCCGTCGACGAGCGTGGCGCCGAGGAGGGCGCGGGGCGGCGGCGGCACCCCGGGCCCGGCCGGGAAGGCGGTGCTCACCGCGATCTTCCAGCCCTGCGGGGTCTCGACGAAGAAGCGCTCGGAGAGGCCGGAGACCTCGTTGGCGCCGTAGCGCACCCGATAGCGGTAGGTGCCGTAGACCATACCCGGACGCACCGGCGTGAGGCGGAGGTCCTCGGCGTCGATGTGGTCGGGCCACCCCTGGCCGGCGCTCGACGCGAGACCGGCGTAGCCGAGCTCGAAGCCGGTGGGGCCGGTGCGCGCCAGCCCCTCCGACTGGAGATAGCAGGAGAGGTAGGTGTCGCGATCCTTGTCGCGGATGGCTTGCAAATTCTTCTCGAACAGCCGGCGGACGGAGGCGAGATCTGCCGCCTCGTCCGCCCGCGCGGCCGGGGTGGCGAACAGCAGGACGGCAAGGAGCGACGGAAGGGTGGCACGCAGCAGCCGTGGACGCATCTGGGTCTCCTCTCGCGGAGTTGCGATGGCGTATCCTACCAGGGGCGCCGTCGTTGCGCCGGAGCGAGCGTTGGCTTAGAGTGTGCATCTCACGGGACCGTCGACTGACCGTTGCATCGCTCGCGCTTGAGATTCGAACCGAGGATACCTGCCGACATGGAACCGAGCTACCGCCGCTCTACAGGTCTGGTCGACGTCCTCGACCGCGTGCTCGACAAGGGCCTCGTGGTCGCCGGCGACATCCGCGTCTCTCTCGCCGAGGTCGAGCTCCTCACCATCCGCATCCGGCTCCTGGTCTGCTCGATCGACAAGGCGGAGCAGATCGGGCTCGACTGGTGGCGCCAGGACCCGAACCTGTCGGTCGGCGCCCGGCGGCTGGCGCAGGAAAATGAGGCTCTCCGGGAACAGATCCGCCTGCTGGAGGCGAAGGTGTCCTCCATGACGGTCGCAACCGACCGGGAGGCGCCGCGCAGCCGGCCGGCCCGGTCAGGCAGAAAGCAGACAACCAGGGGGTAAATCGCATGCCGGTCGAACGTGCTTCCGGTGGCACCAGTCTCATCGACGTCCTGGACCGCGTCCTCGACAAGGGAATCGTCATCGACGCCTGGGTCCGGGTCTCTCTGGTGGGCATCGACCTGCTCACCGTCGAGGCGCGGGTGGTGGTGGCATCCATCGATACGTACATCAAATATTCGGAAGCCGTCGGCCAGGTCTCGACCGTTTCGCGTCCGCCTCTCGAGGCCACCAGGACGTCGGACGAGCTCCTGGCGGAGAACGCGTCGTTGCGGGCCCAGCTCGCGGCGGCGACGGCCCGGGAGGAGGCGATGGCGGTCCGGAGGCCCCGGCAGAGCCAGAAAGCGCAGAGCCAGAAGCTGTAAACCATGGCCCGGCTCGCCCAGCTCGAGACCTCCCCCGACGTCCGGGGGGGCGCCGGTGTCGGCGCCAAAGCCAAGCTCGCGCTCGTCGAGGCCCTCCTCGGCGAGCAGGAGGCCCGGCCCTGCGCTCTCTTCGTACTGCGCTGGCTGGTCCGCCATGCCGGAGTCGAGCGCGGCTTCTGCGCGGTGGTCGACGGCGAGATGGGGCGGCTCGTCGGTCTGACCGGGATCGGCGTCCCCCTGGCCGCTCTCGATGCGTTCAGACTCGATCTCGACGACCGCGCGCATCCGCTGGTGGTCGCTCTGGCGAGCTCGGAGCCGGTGGCCTTCCACAGCTCGGGGCAGGGGCTGCTGCGCCCCTTCGAGACCCCGCTCGGTACCGAATCGTTCCATGCCGTCCCTCTCTCCCGCTCGTCCGAGCACGGCGACTTCGGCCCCGGCCTCCTC
>DASPXX010000044.1:0-10509 GCA_035637095.1 Thermoanaerobaculia bacterium | reverse complement strand
CTGATCGGATTTTTCGTGAACACCCTGCCGCTGCGCGGCCGTCTCGCGGGCGATCTGCCATTTCGCGGGTCGGTGGCGGCGGCGCGCGCCGAGGTGCTCGCCGCCCATGCCCACCGCGAGGTCCCTTTCGAGCAGCTGGTGGAGGATCTGGCGCCGGAACGCGACCTGGGCCATGCCCCGCTCGTCCAGGTCGTCCTCTCGCTCGGCAACACACCGCGGTTCCCGCTGTCCTTCGGCGGGCTGACCCTGGAGCCGGTCGCCTCCATCGCAACGGTCGCGGAGAGGAGCGCCGGGTTCGACCTCCACCTGGCGGTGGAGGAGACCCGGGAGGGGCTCGAGACCGTCTGGCACTACGACGCCGACCTGTTCGATCAGGGCTCCGTGGCGGCCTGGGCCCGCCGGCTCGACAACCTCCTCACCGGCGCGGTCCGCGATCCGGATCTCCCCCTGGCGGACCTCCCGCTACTCGACGAGGCGGAGACGGCGCTCCTCCTCACCGCCTGGAGCGGCGCGGCGCACGCGGGCCCGCCGGAGAGCACGATCCCCGAGCTGTTCGCCGAGCAGGCGGAACGCCATCCGGACGCGACCGCCGTCGTCTCCCCGGCCGGCGAGCTGACCTGGAGGGAGTTGGCTGCGCGGGCGGGCCGGCTGGCCGTCCGGCTGCGGACGCTGGGCGTCGGCCCGGAGACTCCCGTGGCCCTCCACCTGGAGCGCTCGGCCGATCTCATCGTCGCCATTCTCGCCGTCCTCGAAGCCGGGGGCGCCTACGTCCCTCTCGATCCCGCCTGGCCCGGGGAGCGCCGCTCCCTGGTCGTCGAGGACGCGGGCGTCGGGTGGACGATCACGGAAGGCCTGACGATTCAGCCCTCTGCCGCGCGGCCGCGAGTGATTGGCGGCGGCAGCCGCCTGCTGCCGGACCACCTCGCCTGCATCCTGTACACCTCCGGCTCGACGGGCCGTCCCAAGGGGGTCGGAGTGACCCATCGGGGCGTGGTCCGGCTGGTTCAGAACATCAGCTGGGCATGGCTGGAGGGCGAGACGTTCCTGGTCCACTCGCCGTTCACCTTCGACGCCTCGACCCTCGAGGTCTGGGGCCCCCTGCTCAACGGCGGACGGCTCGTCGTCGCACCGCCGGGCCCGCTGTCGCCGGGAGACCTGGGACAGGTCATCG
This sequence comes from Thermoanaerobaculia bacterium, assembly GCA_035637095.1. Classification (GTDB taxonomy): domain Bacteria; phylum Acidobacteriota; class Thermoanaerobaculia; order Multivoradales; family UBA5704; genus UBA5704. The sequence goes on along the minus strand of DASPXX010000044.1, from coordinate 9,338 downwards.
AACGGCACTCCGTCACCTCCGCCTGGCTGACCGCCGCGCTCTTCCATCGATTCGTCGACGAGCACCTGGACGGTCTCCGGCCTCTGCGCCAGCTTCTGGCCGGAGGCGACGTCCTCTCTCCGCCGCACTGCGAGCGCCTGCTGGCGGCCCTGCCGGCGCTCCGGCTGATCAATGGCTACGGACCGACCGAGAACACCACGTTCACGACGACTCATGCCCTGCGCGGTCCGCAACGCATCGCCGGCTCGGTCCCGATCGGCCGGCCGATCGACGGGACGTTCGTGCGCGTGCTCGACCCGGACGGAGGCCTCGCGGCGCCGGGCTCTCCGGGCGAGCTGTGCGCGGGCGGCGCCGGGCTCGCCCGCGGCTATCTCGGACGGCCCGACTCAACCGCCGAGCGCTTCGTTCCCGATCCGTTCGCCGCCGGCCCCGGCGCCCGCCTGTACCGCACGGGCGACCTGGTGCGCTGGCGGCCCGGCGGCACGCTGGAATTCCTCGGCCGGCTCGACCGGCAGATCAAGGTGCGCGGCTTCCGCATCGAGCCCGGAGAGATCGAGGCGGCCCTGGCGGCCTCTCCCCAGGTGGCTGAAGCCGCGGTTTTGGCAATCTCCGGCGGGGAGCGCCGTCTCGCCGCGTTCGTCGTTCCCGCTTCCAGGCAGGAGCCCACGCCCGCCGCCCTGCGCGATCACCTCCGCCGCCGCCTGCCGGCCTATATGGTGCCGTCCGCCTTCCATGTGCTGGAGGAGCTCCCCTTGACCCCCAGCGGGAAGATCGACCGCCGCGCCCTGGAGCGCCTGCGGCCCGCGGAGGAGCCCTCCGAGCCTCTCCAGGTCCTGCCGCGGGATCCGGTGGAGGAAATGGTGGCCGCCATCTGGGCCGACATCCTGGGGATCGCGGTCGAGCGGATCGGTCCGCGCGACGACTTCTTCGCGCTCGGCGGGCACTCGCTCCTCGCCACGCGCATCGGCTCCCGGCTGCGCCAGGCGTTCGGTGTGGAGGTGCCACTGCGGGACGTCCTGGAACAGCCCACGATCGAGGCTCTCGCCGGGCGGGTCCGCGGAGCCCTGGTGGACGAGACTGCGGGACCGCAGCCGCCTCCGTTCGTCCACGTGCCGCGGCGCTGCGATCCGCCCCTGTCCTTCGCGCAGCTCCGCCTCTGGATCATCGACCGGATCGAGCCCGGGACGGCGACCTACAACGTCGCCCTCGCGGTGCGCCTGGAGGGGGCTCTGGAGCCCGGCCTGCTGGCCCGCGCCTTCGGCGAGGTGGCGCGCCGGCACGAGGCGCTGCGCACCACTTTCGCTGTCGAGGGCGGCGAGCCGGTCCAGATCGTCCATCCGCCGGCACCGGTCCCGCTGCCGGTCGTCGATCTCGCGAGCCTGTCGGAAGCGGCGGGGCAGGTCGAGGCGCGGCGGCTGGCTCGGGAGGAGGAGATGCGGCCGTTCGATCTGGAGCGCGGCCCTGTGCTGCGCGCCGGCCTCCTGCGCCTCGCGACGGCGGAGCACGTCCTCCTCCTCACCCTGCACCACATCGTCTGCGACGAGTGGTCGATCCGCCTGCTCTTCCGCGAGGTGGTGACCCTCTACGCGGCCTGGCGCGACGGCCGGGAGCCCGTCCTTCCCTCGCTGCCCGTGCAGTACGCCGACTTCGCGGTCTGGCAGCGCGGCTGGCTCTCCGGCCCGGTGCTCGCGTCGCAGCTCGCCTTCTGGCGGAGCCGCCTCGCCGATCCACCGGTCCTCGAGCTGCCCACCGACCGGCCGCGCCCTCCGCTCCAGACCTTCCGCGGGGCGCGCCTCTCCTTTGCCCTGCCGGCGGAGACCTCGGCGGCTCTCCTGGACCTCGGCCGCCGTCGCAGCGCCACCGCGTTCATGACGCTCCTCGCCGCCTTCCAGGCTCTTCTGGCGCGGACCTCCGGCCAGACCGACCTGACCGTCGGCACCCCGATCACCGGCCGCACCCGCGCCGAGGTCGAAAACCTGATCGGTTTCTTCCTGAACACTCTCGTCCTGCGGTCCGATCTGTCCGGCGATCCGGGATTTGCGGAGATCGTCGATCGCGCCCGCGCCCGGGCTCTGGAGGCCTACGCCCACCAGGACCTCCCCTTCGAGAAGCTGGTGGACGAGATCGGTGTGCGGCGGAGCCTCGGCCACTCCCCCCTCTTCCAGACGCTCTTCGTCCTCCTTCACGCCACGCCACTGTCGGCGGAGGAGGCGGGTCTGCGCGCAGAGCCGGTCGAGATCGAGGGAAGCACCGCGAAGTTCGACCTCACCCTGTCGATGCAGGCCGGTGGAGAGGCCCTGACCGGGGTGATCGAGTACAACACCGACCTGTTCGACCGGACGACCGTGCTCCGCCTCGCCGAGCGCTTCCGCGTCGTCTGCGCCACCGCGGCCCGCGAGCCCGAGCGGCCCCTCTCGGACCTGCCGGTCCTCCCCGAAGCCGAGGCGCACCAGCTCCTCCGCGAGCACGACGACCGGCCGCTGTTCCGCGACGCGGAGGTCCACCTCTTCGATCTCGTCGCCGCCTGGGCCGAGCGCGCTCCGGAGCGGATCGCGGTGGAATGGGAGGGGGGCGCCTGGACCTATGCGGGCTTCGTCGGCCGCGCCCGGAGCCTGGCCGCCCGGCTGCGCGATCTGGGAGCGGGTCCGGACGTGCCGGTGGGCGTCCAAGCAGGCCGCGGCCCCGAGCTGGCTCTCGCCTTCCTCGCCGTCCTGGCCTCGGGAGGCGCCTATCTCCCGATCGATCCCGCCTATCCGGAAGAGCGCCGGAGCTTCATGCTGGAGGACTCGGGGACGGCGGTGACCCTCACCCCCGGCCCCTCTGCCGCAAGCGGGAGAGGGGAGAGGGATGGTCTCTCTTCGATGAGCTTTCGCGAGGAGCCCCCTAACCTACACCCCTCTCCTGCTTGCGGGAGAGGGGCCGGGGGTGAGGGCTCCGCCTATGTGATCTACACCTCCGGCTCGACGGGCAAGCCCAAGGGCGTTGCCGTGCCGCACCGGGTCCTGACCAACCTCATCCTCTGGCAGATCGATCCGGACCGCCCCGGCGCCACCCCTGAGCCCTTGCGCACGCTCCAGTTCTCCTCGCCGGGCTTCGACGTGTCGCTGCACGAGATGCTCTCCACCTGGTGCGCCGGCGGCACGCTCGTGCTGATCTCCGACGAAGACCGGCGCGATCCCGAGCGCCTGGCGCGGCGTCTGGCGGAGGCTCAGGTCGAGCGCCTGTTCCTCCCCTTCGTGGCCCTCCAGCAGCTCGCCGACCGCCTCGCCCGGCCCGAGACGCCCGTGCCGGGAAGCCTGCGCCGGGTCTTGACCGCGGGCGAGCAGCTCCAGGTCACACCGCAGGTGATCGAGGCCTTCCGCCGGCTCTCCGCGGCGACCGGCGGCACCACCTTGCACAACCAGTACGGCCCGTCGGAGACCCACGTCGTCACCGAGCTGGTGCTGGCTGGAGATCCGAACCGCTGGCCCGCGGTCCCCTCCATCGGCCGCCCCATCGCCGGCACCGCGGCCTACGTTCTGGACCGCGCCCTGAATCCGGTCCCCCTCGGTATCCCCGGAGAGCTGGCCCTGGGCGGCGTCGCTCCGGGCCGCGGCTATCTGGGACGCCCCGATCAGACCGCGGAGAGGTTCATCCCCGATGCCTGGAGCGATGAGCCGGGAGCCCGCCTCTATCGGAGCGGCGACCTGGCCCGTCTCCTGCCGGACGGCGCCATCGAGTTCCTCGGCCGTATCGATCACCAGGTGAAGATCCGCGGCTACCGGATCGAGCCCGGCGAGATCGAGGCCGTGCTGGCCGCGCATCCACGGGTCCGGGAGTGCGCCGTGGCGGTGCGCGAGGAGCGTCCGGGAGACCGCCGCCTGATCGCCTGGGTGGTGACCGAGGGCACGAACGGAGACTTCGCGCCCGCCGAGCTGCGCGATCATCTGCGCGCGAAGCTGCCGGACCCGATGGTCCCGACCGCCTACGTGCGGCTCGATGCGTTGCCCTTGACCGCCACCGGCAAGGTCCTGCGCTCGGCTCTGCCCTCGCCCGAGGCCGAGCGCCTGGCCGCCGCGCCCTTCGTCGAGCCGCGCACCGTCCTGGAGCGCGAGGTCGCGGCCGTCTTCCGCGAGGAGCTGGGCCTCGACCGCGTCGGCCGGGAGGACAACTTCTTCGACCTCGGAGGCCACTCGCTGACCATGGTCCACGCCGCTTCCCGGCTCACCGAGCGCCTCGCCCGTCCGGTCGCCGTCCTCGACCTCTTCCGCACCCCCACCGTCGCCTCCCTGGCCCGTCACCTCGGAGGAGACGAGGAGGCCCTCCCCGACCGCGAGGCCCTCGAAGAGCGCGCCACTGCGCGAAGGCAATCCCTGGGCAGGCGCAGGGAGCTGCGGCGTGGCCGGGGGTGAGGGCTCTGGCATAATAGCGACGTCATGGAAGAGGAGTTGTTGGAAACCGCCATCGCCGCCGCCCGCGCCGGCGCGGACGTCCTGACGCAGTACTTCCGCCGCGACGGCCTGCAGGTGTCCCGCAAGGGACAGAACGATTTCGTGACCGAAGCGGACAAGAAGAGCGAGGCCGCGGTCCTCGCCGAGATCCGCCGGCGGTTTCCCGACCACCGCATCCTGGCCGAGGAGGGGAGCGCGGCCGACCTCAATCCAGGCAGCGAGACCGAGTGGCTCGTCGATCCGCTGGACGGCACCACGAACTTCCTTCAGGGCCTCCCCGTCTGGTGCGTCTCCGTCGCCTGCCGCCGCGCCGGCCGGATCCTCGCCGGGGTGGTGCTCGACCCGGAAGGGGACAACCTGTTCGCCGCTCTCCGCGGGCACGGTGCGACCTGGAACGGCCGGCCCATGACCGTTTCCCGCCATCCAGGCCTCGACGGCGCGTTCCTGGCCACCGGCTATCCCTTCCGCGCCCTGTCGACCCTCGACGTCTATCTGGACGTCTTCCGCGACGTCTTCCGGCGGTCCAAGGCGATCCGCCGCTGCGGCGCGGCGGCCCTCGATCTCGCCTACACCGCGGCGGGCGTCTACGACGGCTTCTTCGAGTTCCGCCTCTCCCCGTGGGACATCGGCGCAGGTATCGTCCTGATCGAGGAGGCAGGAGGCGTCGTCACCGACCTCGATGGAGGAGCGGGATATTTCCGCGGCGGCAACGTGGTGGCCGGTAACAGAGACGTGCAGCGCGAGCTGTGGGAGGTGGTGGCGAGCCATGCGCGGGAGGTCGACGTCGACCGGCTGAACCCGCTCGGCCCTCCGGCGGGTTCCGCGGCGGGACCGGCATGAAGCTCCTGCGCGGCTTCCGGACCGGCCCGTCCGCCGAAACCGAGAGCTGGAGCGTCGAGATTCAGATCCACCCGAGCGACATCCGCCGGCGGGTGCGCTACCTCTTCCTCAGCCGTGTGCAGGTCACCCTCGTCTGCATCGTCGCCCTCGTCTACATCCTCTTCCTGGCCCTGGGCGCCGCGCTCGCGCCGGGTGTGGTGGGGGCATGGCTCAACGACCAGGAATACACCTCTCTGGCAGCCGAAAGAGCCAGCCAGGGGCAGCTCTTGCAGGCGCACCTGGAAGCCCTCGGACAGCTGGAGGAGAAGTCGGACGGACTCTACCTCGGGCTCCACAAGCTCTTCCTCGCCTACGGCCTGCCGCATGGCCGGCCGGAGAGCCCGCAGGGGCCGCTGTTCGCCGCGGAAAACGTCCCCGAGTCGGTCTATGCCAGCGCCGTCCAGGAGGGCAACCGGCGGAGCGTCCGCATCCGGCAGCGCCTCAGTCTGCTCGAAACCTCTCTGACCACGGTCCGGGCCTTCGAACGCGACCACCAGGACCGCGTCCGCCTCACCCCGTCGATCTGCCCGCTCTCCAACGACTTCGTGGTCACCAGCTCGTTCCGGCGCCGCCGCAGCCCGTTCACGCGCGAGCTCGACTTCCATCCGGGCCTCGACCTGGCGGCGCCGTCAGGTACCCCCATCCGCGCCACGGCCGACGGCGTCGTCGCCTTCGCCGGCCAGTTCTCGGCGGGACGCAGCCCTGCCTGGTGGCGCTTCGGCAACCTGGTGATCCTGCGCCACGACGACCTCTTCGTCACGATCTACGGCCACTGCCAGGACGTCCTCGTCAAAGCCGGCCAGACCGTGCGGCGGGGGGACGAGGTGGCCACCGTCGGCAACACCGGCTGGAGCCCCAGCCCGCATCTGCACTATGAGGTCCGCCGCAATACCGGCAGCGACTACGTTCCCGTCGATCCGACCATCCACATCCTCGACCGGCGCTGGCAGAACGATGAGCGCCTCCTGATGGGAAAGCCGCTCATTCCCACGCCAGGCAGCTGGGAGCCGCTTCCCCCGGGGATCCTGAGGTAGCCGCATGAGCCGTACACCCGCCGAAAACATCGCTCCAACGCTGCTCATCCCGCAGGGCACGCGCATCGAGGTGGACGCCGAGGGCCATCTCTCCATTTCCGCGCCAGGCAACCTGATCGTCCAGAACTCGGGCAAGTACGGGACCCTGGAGTCGGTGGGAGGCTCGATCCGCATCGACCGTGGAGTCGAGGTCGAGGCGGTGACCGTCCGCTGTGCCGACACCTGCTACGTGCAGGGCTTCCTGACCGCCTGGAAGGTGAGCGCACGCTGTCTCAACCTGGACGACTCGGCCCGCGCCCACGTCGTCCTTCAGGAGACCCAGCGCCTGGAGATCGGCCGCGATGCCCGCCTGGTGGGGAACTTCTCTTCGGAGAGGGAGATGCTGGGCCTCTTCGCACGCTTCGCCCAGCAGGTCCGTTCCCTGCCGTTCTTCGAGAAGCGGTCGGCTCCGGCGGCCGGTCTCCTCGCCAAGCTCGACGAGACCATCGACCTGCTGCCCACCCCCAAGCCCGCCGCCGACCTCCCCGAGCCCCTCCTCTTCGCCATGGTCCTCCTGGAGCGCGAAGCCGAGCACCACCACCCCCCGTCCTCGCGCCGCGCCATCGAGGAGCTGGTGAAGCTCCTGCGCGAGCAGGACCTGGAGACCCTCCGCCACACCTGGCGCCTTCTCTTCACCAGGATCGCCGAGCCGCGCGAGCACGCCCGGCGGGCGCGGGAGCTGGTGGAGGAGCACTACGGTGGGGCGGGGGCCTGAGCTTTCCAGAGAACCTTGTCACGCTGCGACCGGCAGCTGCACCCTTCCTTGTAGATACTTCCAAATAGCGAAGGAGGTATCTCTCTAAAAGGAGGAAGGGTATGAACAAGCTCGTTCACCGAGTCGCGGCCGGAGGTGTCCTTCTCCTGGGTCTCCTGACTCTCCCGGGGAGCGTCGCCGGGCAGGTGTTGCCGACCCCCAAAGCCTTCGTCTCCAATCTCGACGTCCGGTGCTACAAGATCCCCGACCAGCCGCCCCTGGGGGTCGGTCTGCGGCTGGATCACCTCAACCCGTACTTCGTCAGCAAGGGTCTCCCCTTCGAACAAGTCGTCCTCCAAGAGCCCCAGGACCTCTGTGTCCCGGTCTACAAAGAAGACCAGGTGCCGCCTCCCGATGTCCTGCCGTTCATCCGGTTTGTCGACTGGAAGTGTTACGGCATCAGCGGTCCGCCGCTCGATCTGCCGGTTCACCTCGATCATCTCAATCCGGTGATCGCCAAGATGTTCGGCCCGGTGGACGACGTCATCGTCCGCGAGCCGCAGCAGCTCTGCGTTCCCGTGGCGAAGAACAACACCTTCCCGCCGCCGGCCGTCATGAACCTGGTCTCCTGGCTGGACGTCAAGTGCTACCGGGTCGACAGCGACCGGCACCTCGGGGGTGAGCCGATCCTCCTGACCCACCTGAACCCGCTGTTTGCCGGTCTGCCTCCGGAGGTCGTCAAGTTCGTCGGGCCCGCGCCCAACCAGCTGTGCGTGCCGGTGGCCAAGAACCTGAGCTTCCCCCCTCCGGCCGTGCGCCAGCACATCGCGTACTCCGACGTCCTCTGCTACGACATCGACGGCCTGCCGCTCAACCAGCAGCTTATCCTGACTCATCTCAATCCGGTGCTGCGCAACATGGGGCTGCCGCCGGAGAACGTCTGGGTGACGGACACCCACAAGCTGTGCGTTCCGGTGGCCAAGAACGGGTTCTTCCCGCCGGGTTGATCCCGAAGGGGTCTGGGTTCCCCCTCTCCCGGGCGGGTGTGAGTGCGTGTGGGAGAGGGGGCCAGGGGGTGAGGGCCTACACGATCCTGTAGATCTCACGGTGGCCACCGTCGACGAGGTCCATGTAGCCCTCCATGGCCTGGCGCACCTCGGGCCGTGCGCTGAAGCTCTTCATGTGACCGTCGAACTTCGCGATGTCCTCGACCTCGGCCTGGAGGACCACGGTCCAGTAGGTGGCCACGTAGTCGACCATCACGCGGCAATTCTGGAATCCGTCCTCGCTTTCCATCGAAGGGATCGTCTGCTTGAATCGCTTGGCCAGTTCTCCGGCCTTGCCAGGTTTGCAGCGGAAGATGTCCCGGATCAGGTACATGGCGGATGCCCTCCTGGGCCGGCATTCTATGGTGCAAATGAAGCCGGCGCGGCCGGGGAGGCCCGAGGAGCGCCCCCGGCCGCCGCGTCGGATCAATCCTGCCCGAGGACGTCGAGACCGTCGATGTTGTCCACCCCCCGCAGGAAGAGCTGGGGCGGCCGGGTGTAGAGGCAGAAATAGCCAGCGAAGTCGGTGACGAACAACGTGGCCGGGGAGAAGTCGTCGGCGGTGCCCACCACGCCGTCCGCACCGGCGAGAGCCGGCGAGCCGGGCGCCAGGGAGAAGACCGCGACGTCCATATTCGGATCCATCTGGCCGGGGGCGCCGCCGTCCCAGATCACCAGGGCGTCGATGTCGTCAGCCGCGACGAGGCCGGCGTCGGCCGCTGTCGAGAACGGCACCCAGCCGCCTCCCGCCGGGGCAAAGAAAAGGTCGGCGCCGGAGCCGCCACCCAGGGATGGGCTCGCCGGGTCGAGGCTGAAGTAGATCCCGACGTCTTGGACGTGGTCGCCCGAGGGATCGAAATCGTCCAGGTCGAAGTCGTCGATGTCGTCCTCAACGCCCCCGAAGAACATGCCCGACGGAAGGAACGGAATCAGACGGTAATCGGTTTGCAGCCGGTGCTGGACCGGCGGGGGAGCCCCGAACAGGGCCGGCGCGCCGCAGGCCGCCGCGACGACCGCGGCCGGGCTCTGGCTCGAGAACACCTGGGTGCGCCACAGGTCGGAGGCGGCCTGGTTATTCATGGCCTCGGCGCGGTAGGGCGTGCCCATCTGCGCCAGGGTGTTCCGGTCGCCGGAGAACACGAAGATGTAGTTGAGGGTCGGCGGGGTCGGAGTATTGGCCGACAGGGCGTCGGCGTTGTCTCCAGCCACCAGGCCG
>DASPXX010000043.1:0-56885 GCA_035637095.1 Thermoanaerobaculia bacterium | reverse complement strand
CGCTTCGACCTGCCGCAGGTGCTCCAGGTGGTTCGGGCTGGGAGGCTCCCAGGAGCTCGTGAGGTAGCCACGGACGGTCATGATGCGGTCCCACAGATCGCTGTCGTCCAGCAGGCCCACGGCGTCGTAGGGCACCCAGAGCCGCCGCTCCAGGGTGCCGAGCTTGGCGCGCAGCGCGTTGGCCGACTTCCGCAATGAGGCCTCCGCCTCCCCCTCGACGTCCTTGTCCTTGCGCTGCCGGCGGACCCGGTCGAGCGCCAGATCGAGGTCCGACCGCGTGTCGCGGAGGCGCAGCACCGCTGCGACGAGACGGTCGCGCGCCTGGTCGGCCCGCTCGATGGCCGCCTCGCGCGTCTGCCAGTCGGCCTCGCTGTTGGACGAGCGCGGATCGGGGAGGACGCGGACGGAGCCTTGTGCCTCGTGCCCCCCGAGCTTGACGGTGACGCCGTAGGTCCCCGGCGGCAGCTCCGGGCCGGAGGGGTCCTCCGCAGGAGGCGTCTGCGGATCGCCGGGCATCTGCAGCGGCTCGTCGCGGCGCAGATCCCAGACGGCGCGGTTCACCCCCTGCCGGGCCGGAGCCTTGAAGCGGCGGACCAGCCGGCCGGAGGCGTCGGTGATCCGGATCTCGACTTTGGGAGCCGCGGCTTCGCCTTCCGCGGTCGCGCCGGGCGCGGCGGCTTCGATGGCTTCAGGGGTGCTGCCGGGCGCCGGCTCGTCCTGGCGCGCGGGAGAGACCGCCTTCCTCTTCTCCTCCCGTTCCTTCTCTTTGCGCGCCCGCTCCTTCTCCGCGTCCGGCAGCGGCAGGCCCGGGGCGTTCAGCGAATAGGTGAGGATGGCGCCGTACGGCCGGTTCTCGCCGCGGAACTCGGCGAAGCCCAGCGCGAATCCGCCGTCCTCGGGGCGCTCGGCGTGCTGCCGGGCGTCGGACGCCGCGAAGAGGTGGACCGGTTCGCGCAGGGCGTCGGACGAGAGGGTGCGCAGCGGCCGCAGGTCGTCCAGGATGTAGAGACCGCGGCCGTGCGTGGCGATCACCAGGTCGTTGTCGCGTGTCTGGATCGCCAGGTCCATCACCGAGACCGTGGGGAGCCCGTGCGCGAAAGGTATCCAGCGCTTGCCGCCGTCCAGGCTGACCCAGAGGCCGAATTCGGTGCCGAGGAAGAGGAGGTCGGGGTCGACCGGGTCCTGCTCGATTGACAGGGCATAGCCCCGCAGGTCGGGGGTCGCGAGGCTCCTCCAGGTCTTCCCCCAGTCGTCGGTGCGGTAGACATAGGGGGTCCAGTCGGAGCGGCGATGGTTGTCGAGCACCACGAAGGCGGAGGCCGGATCGTGCCGCGACGGGCGGATCTCCGGCACCCAGGTGCCGGCCGGCACCCCCTTCAGGTTTTTCTCGACGCTCTGCCAGCTCGCGCCGCCGTCGCGGGTGACGTGCACCCGGCCGTCATCCGTGCCGACCCAGATCACGCCGTCCTGGAGCGGGCTCGGAGCGATCGCCAGGATCGTCGTGTACTCCTCCGCCCCGCTGACGTCCGGCGTCAGGCCGCCGCTCTCGGGCTGGCGCTGCCATGCGGGGTTGTTGGTCGTCAGGTCGGGGCTGATCGCCGTCCAGGTCTCGCCCCGGTCGGTGGACTTGTGGACGCGCTGGCTGCCCAGGTAGACGGTCCCGGGATGGAAGGGGTCGGTGGCGAGCCCGGCGTTCCAGTTGAAGCGGAGCCGCTCGTCCGCCGACGGCGGGCTCGGCTTGACGTCGCGGGTCTGGCCGGTGGCGAGCTCGCAGCGGCCGAGCCCTCCCCCCTGGTAGAGGGAGTAGACGATCCCCGGGTCGCCCGGGTCCGGCAGCGTCTCGAAGCCGTCGCCGTTGCCCACCGGGATCCAGAAGTGGTTGCGGATGCCGCCGGCCTGCCAGACCTCGGACGGGCCGCGCCACGAGCCGTTGTCCTGCAGGCCGCCGTAGACGTTGTACGGCGTCTGCATGTCCACCGCGACGTGGTAGAGCTGGCCGACCGGCAGGTTGGTCACGAAGCGCGCGGTCTTGCCCCGGTCGTGGCTGATGCCGATGCCGCCGTCGCCGCCGACGAGCAGGTGGCCGGGATCGCCCGGGTCGATCCACATGGCGTGGAAGTCGCCGTGGATCACGGAGCCGTCGACCAGCTTGTTGAACGTCTTCCCGCCATCGTCCGAGACCCGCACGTCGTAGTCCAGGGCATAGACCCGGTTCGGCCAGACCGGGTCCACCCGGATCTCCCCGAAGTAGAACGGCCGCGGGTTGGCGTCGTAGCGCTCGTCGACGGCCTTCCAGCTCCTCCCGCCGTCGTCGGAGCGCACCAGGGCGCTCTTCGCCGCCTCGACCATGGCATAGACGACCTCCGGGTTGGAGCGCGAGATGGCGAGCCCGATCCGGCCGAGGTCTCCCTTCGGCAGGCCGTCGTCCTCGGTGAGCCGCTGCCAGGTCGCGCCGCCGTCGTGGGTCGCGAAGAGCCCCGAGCCCGGCCCGCCGGAGCGGAAGAACCAGGGCCAGCGGCGGTACTGCCAGAGCGCGGCGAAGAGCTTGTCGGGGTTCTTGGGATCGATCGCGAGGTCGGTCGCGCCGGTCGCGTCGTCGACGAAGAGGACCCGCTTCCAGGTGCGCCCGCCGTCGACGGTCTTGTAGACCCCGCGCTCCGGGTTGTCGCTCCAGGCCCGGCCGAGGGCCGCCACCCAGGCGACGTCGGGGTTCGTCGGGTGGAGGACGATGCGGTGGATGCGCTCGGTCGCCTCCAGCCCGAGATGGGTCCAGGTCCGGCCGCCGTCGAGCGTGCGGTAGATGCCGTTGCCGACCGAGACGCTGTTGCGCGGGTTCCCCTCGCCGGTGCCCACCCAGACCACGTCCGGGTGCGCCTGATCGATCGCGATGGCGCCGATCGAGGCGACCGGCTGGTCGTCGAACACCGGCTGCCAGGCGACGCCGCCGTCGACCGACTTCCAGACGCCGCCCGACGCGGTGCCCACCCAGACGACGGACGGATCGGACGCCACCGCGTCGATCGCGGTCATCCGGCCGCTCATCCCCGCGGGTCCGATCGAGCGGACCCGGAGACCGGCGAGGAGATCGGGATCGAGACGGGTGTCCGGCGGCGCGGCTTGCGCTGCAAGCACCGAGGCGAGTGCCAGGGCAGGAAGCGAGACGAGGATTCTTCGCATCAGGCGAAGCCTACCATCGCATTCTGGAGGAAAGAGGAAGGGGGGCGGATGCCCCCCTCCGGTCGCGGCGCCTAGAAGCGGACGCGCAGGCCGAGCTGGGCGAGGCGCTGCTCGCCCTGGAGAGGATCGCCCGCGAAGGCGTGAGCCTGGCCGAAGCGGTCGAACAAGGTCGGGTTCTTGTCGTTGAGCAGGTTGAAGACCTCGCCGATCACCTCGACCGAGAACGCGTCGGCGAAGGAGAACTCCTTCGACAGCCGCATGTCGAGCTGCGAGAACGAGGCGTCGCGCTCCGAGTTGACCCCCAGGCGGCCCGGCAGGTCGTAGGCGAATCCGTCGCCGTTCAGGTCCTGGGCGACGAACTTGGTGTACGGCAGCGCCGAGCGGTAGCGGTACATGCCGGAGACGTTGAGCCCCAGGGGGGCCCGCCAGAGGGCGGACAGGGTCACGCGGTGCCGCGCGTCGGTGCTGAGCGGGCCGAAGCAGCGGTCGCACTGCGGGTTGAGAGGATCGACCGAGACGTCGCGGCGGGCGCCGCCCACGTCGGACTGGTGGCCGGCGTCGGTGATCCGGAACTCGTCGGCGCCGGCCAGCACGTTGCCGGTCGTCTCCGAGTAGGTGTAGAAGCCCTGCAGCTCGAAGTGGTCGGAGATCCGCGCGTGGCCGCTCAGGTGGATGCCGTCGTAGTTGGCCTCACCGTTGCCGTACCACAGCCGGAAGTTGCCGAACTGCGGGAACCGGCGCGTCTCGGTCGGATCGACCGTTCCGTTGCGGTTGGCGTCCACGAAGGGATTGGCGCGGAAGCGGTACGGGATGTGCCGGTAGTTGACCCGCACGCCCTCGATGGTCAGGCCGAGCCAGCTGGTGGCCTGCCAGGAATAGCCGAGCGACGCCTGGGCGGAGTAGGGAGTCTGAATCGTCGGCGAGGCGACCTCGTTCGGCGGGTTGACCGCAGCGCCCGGGAGCTGGTTCGGGGGCAGCGGCTGGCCCGGCTGGAAGAAGCTGCCGTCGGCGTTGCGGATGCCGTTGTTGTCGTGGACGTTGAAGACCACGCCGTAGCTCGACTGCACGGCGGCCGCCGGGAACAGGATGGTGGCATTGGTATAGGGGAAGTCGTAGTAGATGCCCCAGCCGCCGCGCAGGATCTGCCGGCCGTCGCCCTTGACGTCATAGGTGAAGCCGAGGCGCGGCGCCCAGTTGTTCTTGTCGTTCTCCAGCACGCCGCCCTTGCCCCCCTGGAAGTCGCGCAGATAGTCCTCGTTGAACCGGGTCTGCGTGGACAGGACCTGCCAGATCGGGTTGTTCCGCTGGTCGAGGTCGAAGCCCTTCCAGTAGTCGTAGCGCAGGCCCATGTTCAGGGTCAGCCGGTCGCTGACGAAGAGGTCGTCCTGGAGATAGCCGCCGTACTGGTCGACCGGCGTCTGCTGGCCGAAGAACCCGCCGAAGATGGTGATGTCGGTCACCGGCGAGCCGAGGTGGTCCTGCAGGAGCTGGTACTGGCCGGAGAGGCCGGTGGAGAAGTCGCCGCCCAGGGTCGGCTCATGGATGAAGTTGGCGCCGGTCTTGAGCTGGTTCGTGCGGCCCCACAGGGTGCGGGTGAAGGAGAGGTCGTCCTTGTACTGGTACTTGACCTGATGGGTCGACTGCGGCGTGTTGATGTTCTGGCCGAAATGGACGCCCGACGGGAAATAGATGGTCGGAGCGTCGGAATCGGCCGAGATCAGGTTGTCGAACTTGGTGTACTGGAAGAGGAACTCATTCAGCGTGTCGCCGCTGATCTGCCAGGTATGGCCGCCGAGGATCGAGCTGTACTCGTTGGTCACGGTCCCCAGCGAATCGGGGCCGGCGAGCGGGCTCGCGCCGTACTTGTCGGTGTTCTTCTGATAGCCGTAGCGCACCTGCAGGTACTGCTTGGCCGAGATGTCGTAGGTCGACTTCGCCGTGATCAGCTGGTCCTCGAACGGAGTCGGGAACGACTTGCCGTCCAAGTCCGGCAGGATGCCGCCGGTGGACACGGTGTAGTTCGTGTCGCGGGTGGTCTTCTCGTAGGTGGCGAAGAAGTGGGCCTTGTCGCGCACGATGGGACCGCCCAAGGCGGCGCCGTACTGCTTGCGCTCGTAGGACTGCTTGTCGACGCCGGCCTGCTTCTCGGTCTCGGTCTTCGAGTTCAGGCTGTCGTCGCGGAAGAAGCCCCAGGCGCTCCCCTCGAACTTGTTGGTGCCGGTCTTGGTGACCACGGTCAGGACGCCGCCGGTGGAGCGGCCGTACTCGGCCTTGTACTGCTGGGTCTGGATGTTGAACTCCTGGACGCTCTCCAGGTTGAAGTTCTGCAGCGCGCCGCCGATCGTGTCGTCGGTGTTGTCGCCGCCGTCGATGACGAAGTTGACGTTGCGGCCGCTGCCGCCGTTCATGGCGATGGTGAGCTGGCCGGGCTTGGTCGGGTCGGAGTTGTAGCTCAAGCCGGTGCCGGGAGCGAGGATCGCCAGGTTGGCGAACTGGCGGCCGTTGAGCGGCAGGTTCTCCAGCTGCTGCTCGCTGACCACCGTGCCGATGCTCGGGGAGACCTCCACCAGGGGAGCCTCGTCGACCACCGTGATCGCCTCCTGGATGCTCGACGAGCTCATGGTGATCTCGAGGTTGCGCTGCGAGGCGACGTTGAGCTTGACGCTCTCCACGTTGACCGGCGCGAAGCCGTCGAGCTCGGCCTTGACCGTGTAGGTGCCGATCGGCACGGAAGGCAGCAGGAAGGTGCCGTCCGGGCCGCTGGTGCCGGAGCGCTCGAGGCCGGTCTCGGTGTTGGTCGCGGTGATGGTGACGCCGGGGAGCGGAGCGCCGTCCTTGTCCTGCGTGCGGCCGGCCAGGTTGGCGCCCGCGGTCTGCGCGCCCACCGGGGGCGCGAAGGCGAGGGCGAGCGCCAGGGCCAGGACGAGGCCGCTGAGCGCCCAGTTTCTCGTGACATTCATCTCTCGAATCTCCTTTTGGAATCCTCAGATCGAAAAAGATAGAGCACCAACGGCGATACGGACTGCGCGCGAGCGGAGGAGAGCGGTCTGCGATCCGATCACCTCCCTCCGGAACCCGGCGTCCCGGGTGTCAGGCGGGCGAGCAGGTGCTCGGCGGCGCGCCGCTGCTCCGCGAACTGCGGATCGCTGCCGGTGGCGGCGAGAAATTCGCGGTAGGCCGCCGCCGCAGCTTCCTTCTGCCCCGCCATCTCGAGCGCGATACCGCGGTTGAGCCGGACCTCATGATACGACGGAGCGAGCGCGAGAGCCCGATCAAAAAGAGAAAGTGCGGCAGCCGGCCGATTGCGCTCCACCTCCAGAGTGCCGAGGCCGTTCCACGGCTCGGCGTAGCGCGGCGCCGCCGCGGCCGACCGGCGGTAGGCCCGCTCGGCCTCGTCCGTCCGACCCAGGCCGCGCAGGACGTTGCCCAGGTTGTTGAGCGCCGTGGCGTCGCGCGCGTCGAGGGCGACCGCCGCCTGGAGCTCGCGCAACGCCTCCTCCGGCCGGTTTTCGGCGAGGAGGGAGAGAGCGAGGGTGTTGTGCGCCTCGGGGCGGGCGGGATCGAGGTGCAGGGCGCGCTCCAGGGCGCCGCGGGCCTCCTCCGTCCGGCCCGCCTCCTGGAGGGTGGCTGCCAGGTTGTACCAGGCCTCCGGATCGTCCGGCGCGTCCGCGGCCGCCTGCCGGTAGAGCGGCACGGCGCGGCCGAGCTCTCCCCGTTCGCGGAAGGCCCGCGCGAGCTCCCCCCGGAAGACCGGGTTGTGCGGATCGGCGCCGACCAGCTCCTCCAGGGAAGCCAGGGCCGGCTCGACCTCTCCCCCCTTCAACTGGTTGTGCGCCCGCTCGTAGCGCTGGAAGAGATCGACCATCCGCTGCGGGTCGGGAGCCGAGGAGGGATCGCGCCTGGGGGGAGGCGGCGGGCTGCCGGCGGTATAACCGAGGCTGGCCAGGCGGGCGCGCGTCTCGGCGTCCGGAGCCCCCCGCGGAGCCGCCACCGCGCCCGCCTCGATCGCCGCCAGGCGGGCCGCGAAGCCCTTCTGGAGATCGGACCGATCGGTCAGATTCCTCGTCTCCCCCGGATCGCGCGCCAGGTCGTAGACCTCCGGTTTCGGCGAGGCGATGTACTTCAGCTCCCGCCGGCGCAGGGCCGCGAGCGGGCTCCAGCCGAAGACGGCCGGGTAGCGGGTCTCGGCGTAGAGGTCGGCCGGGGTGGGCTCGCCGCCTTGGCGCAAGGCGGCCGAGAGGTCGCGGCCGTCCGCCGGCAGGCCGCGGCCGAGGAGCCCGGCGAGGGTCGGCGCCAGGTCGACCAGGCCGACCGGGGTGCGGATCACGGTCCCGGCCGGGAGGCCCGGGCCGCGCATCAGCAGAGGGACGTGGAGCGTCGGCTCGTAGAGGAGCAGACCGTGGGTCTGCTCGCCGTGCTCGCCGAGACCTTCGCCGTGATCAGCCGCCACTGCAACGACAGTACGCTCCGCGAGGCCTCGCTGTTGCAGCTCCTGGAGAAGGCGCCCCACCTGCTCGTCCACCACGGAGATCTCGCCGTCATAGGGCCGCCCCGGATGGCGCTCGCGCCAGGGGGACGGCGGGGTGTACGGCGCGTGGGCGTCGTAGAGATGAATCCAGAGGAAGAACGGCTTGTCCGGCGTCCCCTGCGGCTGCGCCAGCCAGGCGAGGGCGCGGTCCATCACCTCCCGCCCGGGGCGCTCCGCCTCCAGGACCGTGCCGGCTCCCGGATCGCGCACGATCTCGTCGTCATAGACGCCGAAACCGCGTCCCAGACCGAAGCGCCGGTCGAGCACGAAGGCGCCGACGAACGCGCCGGTGCGGTACCCGGCGCCGGAGAGGACGGTGGCCAGGGTGGCCGTTCCCTCGGGAAGCGCCCCGGCCCCGTTGTTGCGCAGGCCGTGGTGCGGCGGCAGGAGACCGGAGAGGATCGTCGCATGGGAGGGGAGCGTCAGGGGGACCTGCGACGACACCTGGGCGAAACGGATTCCCTCGCCCGCCAGGCGATCCAGCCAGGGCGTCTCCGCCGCCTTGTATCCATAGGCGCCGAGGTGATCGGCGCGCACCGTGTCGAGCGTCACCAGGACGAGGCTCGGCGGCGGACCTCCCCCGCTCTCCCGCGAGCAGCTGGCAGAGGAGAGAAGGAAGGGGACCGCGAGCGCCAGGAATTTGAGACTGCTTTTGTGCAATATCCGCGAAGAATAACGGAATCCGGGAGGCGCTGGAAGAGCATGAGCCCTCCCTCTGCCTCCCTCTGGTAGGATGAGGGCTCCGATGGCCTGAGGAGGATGCGATGACCAACGGGGGCTACGAAGAAGCCAAAGCGCAAAGAAACGTCCTCGAGCGGCTGGGCGCCAAGATCCCCGGCTTCCGGGGCTTCCAGGACCGCGAGCTGCGGCGGGCCGTGGACAAGCTGCAGCGCGAGCACATCGCCGGCGAGATCGGCCGGTTGAAGACCACTCTGCGCGACCGGGCACGGGCCTACACGGACGCCGGGCAGATCGCGCTGCTCGGACCGTTCGACCGGCTCGACCGGCAGCTCGACGGTCTGTCGCAGACCGTGCGCTTCGCCGACTATGGCGCCACCGGGCTGTTCGACGCGGTGAAGATCGGGGAGGCGGAGCTGCAGAAGCTCTACGACTTCGACCTCTCGCTGCTCGACGACCTCGCGGCGCTCAAGACGGAAGTCGCCGGCATTCCCGCGCCGGGCGCTTCCGATGCCGCCGCGGCGCTCGACCAGGTGCAGCAGCACGTCCGCGCCGTCGAGGACAAGTGGCGCGGGCGCGAACAGGTGATCAGCAACGTGGTGCGGGGCGTTTGACTGACCAGGAGACCAGAGCCATGCAAGTGATCGAGTTCCACGATCAGACC
Source organism: Thermoanaerobaculia bacterium (assembly GCA_035637095.1). GTDB lineage: Bacteria > Acidobacteriota > Thermoanaerobaculia > Multivoradales > UBA5704 > UBA5704. The sequence continues at coordinate 47,838 of DASPXX010000043.1, read as the reverse complement.
GGCGAGACCATGGTGGCGCGGGTGCCGCAGCAGGGCACCTCGGCGATCCGGCTCGGCAGCCAGCTCATCGTCGAGGAGAGCCAGCAGGCGGTCTTCTTCCGCGACGGCAAGGCCCTCGACACCTTCGGCCCCGGGCGCCACACCCTGGCCACCCAGAACATCCCGGTCCTGGCGAGCATCTTCGGCATCCCCTTCGGCGGCGAGTCGCCGTTCCAGGCCGCGGTGGTCTTCGTCTCGACGAAGACGTTCCTCGACTTGAAATGGGGGACCAAGGAGCCGGTCATCTTCCGCGACAAGGAGCTCGCCATGGTGCGCCTGCGCGCCTTCGGCAAGTTCGCGGTGCGCGTGGTGAACGCCCAGCTCTTCGTCAACACCGTGGTGGGGACGCGCGGCGTCTACTCGACCGAGGGGGTGGAGGACTACTACCGCGACGTCATCGTGGCCCGGCTGACCGATGTGCTCGGCGAGAACCTGACCACGATCTTCGACCTGCCGCGGCTCTACGACGAGCTGGCGATGGGCCTGAAGAGCCGGGTCGCCGAGGACTTCTCCAAGTACGGGATCGAGCTGGTCGACCTCTACATGGGCGCGATCACGCCGCCGGAGGAGGTCCAGAAGCTGATCGACGAGCGCACCGGCATGGGTGCTCTCGGCAACATGGACACCTACCTCAAGTTCAAGACGGCGCAGGGGATCGGGGACGCGGCGAAGCAGCCGGGCGGGACCATGGGGGCCGGCGTCGGCCTCGGCATGGGCGCCGGCGTCGGCATGATGCTCCCCCAGATGATGCAGCAGGCGATGCAGCAGGGCCAGAGCCAGCCAGGTCAGACCCAGCAGGGTGGCGGCGCACCGCCGGCCGCCCCGGCAGCTGGAGCCGCGGCGGCGGGCGGCACTCCCGCCTTCTGTTTCAACTGCGGCCAGAAGCTGCCGCCGGGGGCGAAGTTCTGCCCCGGGTGCGGAACGGCGATCGGGTAGGCCCTCAGCGGGCCAGAGCCGCGTCCGCCGCCGCCGGGACCGGAGCGGGCTGCGGAGCTTCCGGCTCGCCGCTCAGGCCCAACAGGGAGAAGATCCGGTCGACGTAGTTGCGGGTCTCGCGGAACGGCGGCACGCCGCCGTAGCGCTCGACCGCCCCTTCCCCGGCGTTGTAGGCGGCCAGGACCTGCACCGCGTCGCTGCCGAACCGGTCGGCCAGCCATCTCAGATAGCGCGCTCCCGCTTCCAGGTTCTTCGCCGGATCGAACAGGTCCTTCCGGCGCATGCCGAAGCGCCGCGCGGTCTCCGGCAGGAGCTGCATGAGACCGCAGGCTCCTTTGCGTGACCGGGCGCGCGGGTTGAACGACGACTCGACGCGGACGATGGCAGCCACCAGGTAGGGATTGAGCGAGTATCGCGAAGCCACCTCGAAGATGAGATCGCCGAACGGGCCGGGCGGGATGGTGTGGGTCTCCAGGAGGTGCAGTGGCGAGACCGGGAGTGGCGCGGGCTGTGGCGGGACCGGGGCCGGCTCCGCCACCGCGGGTTGCGGGCTCACGGGAACAGGAGCCGCGGGGGGGACCAGGCTGCCGAAACTCAGCCCGAGGGCGAGCGTCCCGATCGACAGGCAGTGGGTGCCGCGGGCCACGTCCTGGAAAAAGCGGCGGAAAATTCGTCTCATCACACCTCCCTCAGAGGCAGCTCGTCACAAGGAAACGAGGCAGCCGAAGCTGCTCCGCGGGGGTTCGGCGAACGGCTCGGGCCGGGAATTGATATACGACTCTCAACTCCCAAGTCAACCCCGGGCCGCGGCAGGAAGGTCTCGACCGCCTGGCGCAGCAGGAGGCGCCGGTCCTCGTCGAGAGGGGCCGCGGCGATCCGCTCCAGGCAGGCGCGGCGGTGCTCCTCGGGGGTCCGTTTGGTGGGCCGCATCAGGGCGGCGAAGGCCCAGGCCAGCGGCTCGGGCCGGTCCAGGAAGGGCTCGGCCCGGGTCTCCGCCAGGGAGAAGATCGTGTAGTAGATCCGCACCAGCTCGATCCCACAGGCCTCTCCGATCACCCCGGACTCCAGGTGGATCCCGGAGCGGCCGCCGTTGAGATAGAGCACCGAGGTGAGGACGGGCTGGCCGTAGCAGACCTCGAGCTCCATGAGATGCCGGCCGAGGCGTTTTGCGATCTCCGGCGGGGCCAGCGCCTCCGGCTCGATCCGCGCCACCACGGTGACGGTCTCGCCGCGGCGCGAGGTGACCTCGGCGACTACGCCGAGGTCGCCGAGGTCGTCGCCGTCCGGCTCGGGGGGCTCCTTCGGCGCCGGGAAGGCGATCCGCTCCAGCCACATCTGGGCGGCGGAGTCGGGCTCCACGAGGCGCAGGTAATCGGGGAAGAAGCTCCGGATGAGGTCCCGGAGCAGGGGCTGTCGCTCGGACATGTCGTCTCCTTTCGACAGGCCGCGCCCTCCATGGGTGCGTGCCACCCCATAAGAAGTCGGAAAACGACCCTCGATTCTTGCACTCGACTTCGAAATTCCCCGAACTTTCTTTGCCGGCAGGGCCGTGCTAGGTTTGATCGGGGAGGAGGGAGAGCCGATGAGAACGAGGCAGTACCACCATCGCCGGAAGAGGTCGCGCAGTCTCCTCTGGATCCTTCTCGGCCTCTGCGGTCTGGGCCTCACGGCGGTTCTGGTGAGCCGGCGGCGCGGCGAGGAGGAGGCGGAGCCGGAGCCCGGACGCGGGCCGGAGGAGGCTCCCGGGAGCGGGTACCCCGAGCCGGCGCCGCCGGAGAGCCTCTCCGTCTGGATCGCGGGACCGGCGGGCAACCTCTACGTCCGGGACGGCGGAGTGACGGAGAGCGGCGCCCTGCCCGTCCTCTTCCTTCACAGCCTTGCGGGCAATGGCGGCCAGTGGGCTCTCCAGCTCGACCACCTGCGCCGCCGCCGCCGCGCCGTCGCCCTCGACCTGCGCGGTCACGGCGACTCCGACCCGGCCGAGGACGGCGACTACTCGATCGGCGGCCTGGCGGGAGACGTCGAGGCCGCCGCCGACCAGCTCGGGCTCCGGCGCTTCGTCCTGGTGGGGCACAGCCTCGGCGGCTCGGTCGCCATCGAATACGCCGGGCGCCATCCGGAACGGGTGGCCGGTCTCCTGCTGGTCGATCCCAACGGCGACCAGACGCGCGTGCCGCGGGACCAGGTCGAGCCCTTCCTGGCGTCCGTCCGCGAGGATCCTCTCGGCGAGCTCGAGTCCTACTATCGCCAGCTCGTCCTCGGCGGCGACCGCGACGCCGGCCGCTGGGTGCTCGAGGATCTCCGGCTCACCCACGAGGACGCCATCCCCCGCGCGCTCGAGGCGGCCATGCAGCACAGCCCGCTGCCCGCCCTCGCCCGCTACCAGGGGCCGAAGCTCTCCGTCGTCAGCGAGATGAACCAGCTGCCCTACAGCCTGCACCGGCTGGTCCCCGGCCTGCCCACCCAGCTGATGCACGGCACCGGGCACTGGCTCATGATGGACCGGCCCGAGGCCTTCAACCACCTGCTCGACGACTTCCTCGACACGGCCGACGCCGGCGCCCGCCGCTGACCGGCGACGTGGCAGCCGGGCGCCCTCTCTTGCCGTTGCATCCCGGAGAGCGGTAATATGGCGCAAGTGGGCGACGCGCTTGTGGCCTCGGCGGGGCACATCTCTTAGAATCTCCGGCGAGGTCGATGGGAACCGATTATGGCCAATACTCTCTACTACGGCGACAACCTCGAAATCCTCCGGCAGTACATCGCCGATGAATCCGTCGACCTGATCTACCTGGATCCGCCGTTCAACTCGAATCAGAGCTACAACGTGCTGTTTGCTGAACATGACGGGACCAAAGCCGCCGCGCAGGTTCAGGCCTTCGAGGACACCTGGGAATGGGACGAATCAGCCGCGCGCGCCTACGAAGGGATTGTCGAGGCTGGGGGGCCTGCGTCGCAAGCCCTACAGGCATTTCGCGCCCTTGCGGGTACAAGCGACATGTTGGCGTATCTCTCGATGATGGCCCCACGGTTAGTCGAGTTACGCCGCACTCTTAAACCAGAGGGGAGCATCTATCTTCACTGCGACCCAACCGCGAGTCATTATCTCAAGCTCCTGATGGATGGTATCTTTGGTCCCGACAACTTCCAGAACGAGATCATCTGGAAGCGCACTCTTGCACATGGCTCGGCCAAGAGATTCGGTCCTGTTCACGATGTCATTCTCTTCTATTCAAAATGCTCCGTCTTTGCATGGTACAATCCCCGTGTCGGGTACGATGAAGACTACATCCGCTCTCATTTTAAACAGTCTGACGCCGAGGCAGGGGAAACGTACCAGGCAATTTCCCTTACCGGCGCCGGAATCAGGGGCGGCGACAGCGGCTTGCCCTGGCGAGGCTTTGACCCCACTGTCATTGGCCGGCACTGGGCATTACCTGGCAGAATCATGACAGAGTTGGGGCTCGTGTCGGGAGCCACGCAAGACCGCCTTGACGAGCTTGACAGAGCGGGTCGCATTTATTGGCCCAAGAAGAAAGGTGGCTGGCCACGCTTCAAATGGTTTCTAAGCGATAGTCCAGGGTCGGCGGTCCAGGATGTGTGGACAGACATTCCTCCAATCAACTCTCAGGCGCAGGAACGTCTCGGCTTCCCGACGCAAAAGCCAGAAACTCTGCTCTCGCGCATCATAACGGCGAGCACGGAAGAGGGCCAGACAGTTCTCGATCCATTCTGTGGCTGTGGAACAGCTATCGCCGCCGCAGAAAGGCTAGGCCGGCAATGGATAGGAATTGATATTACGCACCTTGCTATAAACCTGGTGCGGCATCGGTTGCGCAGCTCATTTGGTGAGGACATTGCATTCCGAGTCATTGGCGAACCCAAGGACCTATCGGGTGCGGCGCAACTAGCCGCATCTGAGCCCTACCAGTTTCAATGGTGGGCGCTCGGGTTGGTCGGCGCCCGTCCTGCCGAGCAGAAGAAGGGGGCAGACAAAGGTATTGATGGCCGCCTCTTCTTCCACGATGAACGAACAAATGGCAAGACCAAGCAGATCATCTTCTCGGTCAAGGCAGGAAAGGCCGGCGCTTCGCATGTCCGCGACCTGGTTGGCGTTCTAGACCGAGAGAAAGCTGCGATTGGTGTCCTGATCTCAATGCAAGAGCCGACGCGTGAGATGCGAAAGGAAGCTGCGACCGCCGGTTTCTACGCGTCACCCTGGGGGACCAAACACCCCCGAGTCCAGCTCTTGACTGTCGCCGACTTGCTCGCCGGAGGGAAAGTGGACTATCCCCCCACCCGGGCCAACGTAACTCTCAGGAAGGCCCCTAAAGCTCGAGGCTCCGGTTCCGAACAGCCGGAACTATTCGGAAACTGACGCTCCACTCTCAAGGCCGTACTTGCGAACCTTGTCCCTGAGCCCATTCCGGGATACCCCGAGGTACCGGGCCGTCGCCTTGATACTCCCGCCGCTCTCCTTGAGAGCCGCCGCAATCAGCGCGCGGTCGTAGCCATCGAGCGCCGCCTTGTACGCGCCACCTCCGAGTGCCTCACCGGGCGGAGTCGGCGGAGGCGCCGGAAGCTCGAGTACGGGGTGCACTCTGGCGACTGCAGCCTCCAATCGGGGCAGCACAAGGGCGCCGGCTTTGGGCTTGTACCAGTTCCGAACAAGAAACTGTCTCGCATTGAGGATTTCGGCCTCGCTGAGTTGCCGTTTGCGTACAACGGCGAGAAGCTCCTCCCAGGCTCGCCGAATTTGGTCATGGCAGGCTGGCCCTGCTTGTGAGGTCGCCTCGATCGCTTCCTCACAAACCCCCGCGGCCTGGTCGAGCGCGCCTCGGAGGCAGAAGCACTCGAAAAGGGTCAGCAGAGTGATGAAGCCTTCCTTATAAAGGTCATGCTCGAAATAAGTGCTGACAGCGCTACGGAAGAGCTTCTCGGCTTCGGTTCATCCCGTCCCTCCAAATCAAATCTCTGCGCAGTATAGCAGCAGAGAAACGGCCTACCGGCGATTGAGGGGTGGGTTCCCCCTCTCCCGGCGGGGTCGGGTGGGAGATGGGAGAGGGGGCCAGGGGGTGAGGGTAAGCGGGCGGGTCGGAATGCGGCCTCATGGCCAGGCGCTTCCGAAACAGCGCTTAGCCGTTCGGGTCGAAGTGGTTTCCCGCATCAGTTTCAGCGCCGTTGGGATCGGCCATCCCTCCCAAATCGCCTTCAGCCCCGCTGCCAGTTGTGGTGGTCGTCGCGCCATTCGGATCGAAATGCCCTCCCGCGTCCACCTGGTCCGTGGTCCACATCGACTGAAGAAGGTCGGCGACGCTGCCGAGATAAGGTGCCCCTCCGCCCAGAGCGAGAGCCAGCGCCAGAACCACAGTACGAACCATAGAGCCCATCCTTTTCCAGGGGGTGGTCGCCGCCGGGGTCATCCATTGACCCCGGGGTCACAAAAAGTACCCCTCGGCGCAGTGTGCCCGTTTGCCAGACTCGTGACAAGCGAGGACTGGCCCAGTGGGACGGAACGACAAGAACAGCGATCTGCAAGCCAAACCGGCGGGTTCCGGTGCTGCCACCACCCTCGGCGGTGGGCCGGTCACGCTCGCCGAGCCGCGGGGTGCCTGCGAGATCGAGGAGGCCGAACATGGAACACCCAGCCCAAGATCTCCTTCTCCGGTTCGTTCTGGGAGTGGCCAGCCGCGCGGAGAACCGGACGGTGGTGAGACACCTCCTCGCCCGCTGCCCGGTCTGCGCGGCAGCGTTGAGGAAGCTCCGGCGAGAGCCGCCCTCGAGCCCTCCTCGCAACCAGGAGGAGTACGATCCGGCGTTCGACCGGCTCGCGGCGCTCCTGGGGGATCTGAACGACAGGGCCAACGCAGAAGAAGGCCCAGAGGGCGGCCGCCTGCCCGGTTTCCTCACTTCCGGAAGCGCTGCTCGCCGGAGGTGTTGTTTTGGCTGACCGTCGGCCTCATTCCCAGGAGCGCCAAGGCGCTGGCGGAGGCCGGGTTCCGTTCTCTGAGCGACCTGAGAGGAGTGACGCAGGAACGGCTCCTCGCGATTCCGGGAGTCGGACCTGCCTCCCTGGAGGTGCTGGAGGAGGCCTTGGGGAGACCGCTCCCGTGGGAAAGAAAACGCAGGACGTCTCCACCCGGCGCCCGCGCCTGGCCCGAGACGGTCTGGCGCAAGCGCGGCCTTTCTGCCGCGGCTGCGATCACGTTTGCGATGGAGGGAATGACGTTGGAACGCCTGAGCTCCATCTCGCGCGAAGAGCTCTGCCGGTTGCCGGGAGTCGGCCGGAAGACGGTGGCGGTGTGCGAGCTGCTGACCGGCAGAAGAATCCCTTTTCGCAAGGTCGATCCCGGCGTGACGTTCTGGCGGGATCGAGGAATTTTTCCCAGGGCGGCGAGAACCTTGAGGGAGGCAGGCATCGAATCGATCGAAGACCTTCGGAAGGTCTCGCGCGAGGAAGTCCTCGCTCTGCGAGGCGTCAGTGAAATCACGCTCGAACGGCTGGAAGCGCTCCTCGGCGAGGAGCTGCCATCCTCATTGAACGATGACGATCGAAAGTGATCCTCAAAAGGAGGTGGGCAGAATCGCAGCCGCGCTGCGGACGGCGATCCGTCTCAGCGGCGTTTCCTACCGGCAGATCGAGCGGGATCTCGAGATGGGCACGGGGTATCTCACACGGATCCTCGCGGGCCAGGTCAAGCTCCGGCTCACGCACGTGCTGTCGATCTGCCAGGTGATCGGTCTTCCGGCGGGCCAGTTCTTTTCCGCGTTGTATCCACCCAGGGCACCAGCGAACGAAGGCGAGACCCGCCTGACCCGGGGGCTGGCTCAGCTTCATCCTGAGCCTTTGCAGCCGGGCGATCCGGAAACCCTGCTCGCCACGCTTCGCGCTTTTCTCGAACAGCTCGAAGGTCATCTTCGCGAGCGGAAATAAATCATGAGCTTGCGAGCGCGGCCGCCACCACTTTAAGTTGGTCCTGCTCGATGGATCAAATTGATTGACGGGCTCATCTCCTCCTCCGTATAATATCTCAGCGATGCTTCCAATCAGGAGGAGCACTGATGAACCCGATCGACAGGACGGCCCTGTGGGCAGGAAAAATCAGAGAATTGATCGATGCCTCGTTCGCGAGCCGCTACGACGATCTCGTGGCGACGCTCAGGAATTCGATGGCAGCCGTGGCGCTGTTGAACGAGACGCATTGCGAGCTCCCGGTTGAGCTCGTCGTTGCGGCATGGACTCAGTATGGGAATGCCCTGCGTCTGACCGGTCGCTATGCCGAGGCGGAGCGAGCGCTGGCCAGGGCGGGCGCGTTTCCGGTCTCCGACCTGCCGACCCGCATTCACCTTCTCGAGGTGACGGCCAGTCTGTATCGAGTGACCGGCCGGTACGGGAGCGCAAAGGATCTTCTCGTCTCCGGGCTCGCGGCGCAGCAGTCGCTCGCGGACCCCGCGGGCCTGGCGCAGATCTACAACCAGCTCGGGCTGGTCCACTCGGACGCGGGGGACCGGCACCAAGCCTTTCGCGCGTTCCAGACCGCTCTCAACTTCCTTGGACCGGGATCGCCTCCCGGCATCCTGGCGACGACCGGCCACAACCTGTTCCATGCCTTGATTGCGGCAGGCAAGCTCGAAACGGCGTCGGTGGCCCTGGTGAGCCTCGAGCCTCTCTACCGGCGCCTGACCTCGACACGCCTGTTGGCCAAGGCCGACTGGATGCGGGCGCGGCTGTGCCGGGCGCTCAAACAGAGGTCAGCCGCCCGGCTCGCCTACGAGCGTGCCTATGAGCTGCTGAGCACGGAGCCGTGCTCGCCCGAGCTGCCCGTTTTGGCCGAGGAAATGGGGGCGCTGCCCGCGTGCTGGGCCTTCAAAGGGTCTTCCTGAGCCGTGGGGGGATGGTAAATGTTGCAGACTGCAAAGTCAAGGCACGAGGTGAGATTCGTCGCAAAAAACCTCTTGACATGCGGCGTGAGTCCACGTACAGTGTGGACCATGACAAGCGAACGCACTCTCTTGAGGCAGGAAACATTCGGCCGGCTTCTTCGTGACTGGCGCCGCAAGCAGGGCCTCAGCCAGGGCGACTTCGGGCAGCTCCTCGATCCCAAGGCCCGGCACTCGACCGTGAGCTGCTGGGAGAAGGGCATCCGGCTCCCTTCGCGGAGGTTCCTCGGGCAGATCGTCGCCCTCACGGGGATCGCCGCCGAGCTCGCCCTCGGCGTCCATGAGGGCCGGAGCGTCCAGAAAGGAGAAGCCGCATGAGGACGGAGCAGGCGGTGCAGGTGGCGAAGGAGCTCGAGCTGGAGCTCGAGCCAGGAAGTGACGAAATCCCTTTCCCGCCGTCATGGAGGCGGCGGGTTGACCCGAGGAGAGCTCACATGAGCGAGCCCAATGTCCAGGAGTTGAAGGCGGAGCGTGTGCAGGAGGAGTCGCTGGCCTTGATGAGGAAGCGGGTGGTGGGGCAGGACGACGCCGTCGGAGCCGCGATGGCGATGTCCCGGTACCAGGCGGAACAGCGGCTCAAGGCCGAGCGGGTGCAGCTGCGGCTGAAGCGGATGGCGGGATGGAAGATGCTGGCGCAGGGGAAGGCCATCCACCGCGTGCGGAAGTTCCCCGATGCGCTGGTGGCGACCTCGTATCTGGCGTTCGCGTCTCTGCTGTCCCGCCAGGCGAATCAGCCCCTGCGGGTCTCGGTGGTCGGAGGCACCATGGTCCTCGCCCTCACCGGCCGCTCGAAGGGCCCCAACCGGGGCATTACGGAAGAAGTGCTCGATCTCGCGGAGCAGCTCGGATAAGCCGGGCGGCCCGCACAAACGACGAAGAAAGGAGAAGACAGTCATGCCGAAAAGCCGTGGCGACATCGTGCTCGCGTGGGAGAAGCTGGTGGCCGCGCTCAGGGCGAACCCACAGGTTCTGACCGCCGTCGAGCCTCTGCTCCAGGAGTTCGAAACGCTGTTGGCCGAGATCCGGATGCTGGTCGTTCAGCAGGCTGCCCAGACCGCGATGGTGCAGCAGACCGCGAAGGACATCGACGAACGCGTCAAGCGGGGCACTCTGGTGGCCGGGCGCCTGCGTAGCGCGGCGAAGGCCGTCTACGGGGACCGCACGGAGAAGGTGATCGAGTTCGGGATGCACCCGTTCCGCAAGCCTGTCCGGACCAAGAAGAAGCCCGTCGACCCGCCGGCGCTCGCGAAGGAGGACGCCACCGAGGCGACCAAGCCCACCACCTGATCCCTCTTCCTGATTCCTTCCACCCGAAGGGGGTGCGCCCGGGCGCATCCCCTTTTTTCATGGCCCGGCTCCCGGCACGGCCAATCCCAGGGGTGGGAACGGGCATCCCGACCTTCGGCACGGCCAATCCCAGGGGTAGGAACGAGCATCCCGATCCTCGGCACGGCCGATCCCAGGGGTGGGAACGAGCATCCCGATCCTCGGGTTGGTCGTGCCGAGGGTCCGGCAACGTGGCAGAATAGCGCCGCCAACCAGGGAGGTGAGATGGCTAGCAGCGGCAACACGTTCATCGATCTGCTCTTCGTGTTCGTCCTCGCCACGTTCATCGGGCTGGGCGTCATCACCCGCGTGTCGCGGCTCCTGCACACGCCGCTCATGTCGCTCACCAACGCCATCTCGGCGATCGCGATCGTCGGCTCGCTGGTCATCGCCGGAGAGCGGCACCCGAGCCTGATCAACATCCTCGGCGCGGTGGCCATCTTCGCCTCGATGACGAACATCGTGAGCGGCTTCCTGATCACGGACCGCATGCTCAAGATGTTCAAAAAGGACCAGGAGCGGCAACCCAAATGAGGCTCCAGCTCATCCAGGCCGCCTATGTCGCGGCCTCCGTCCTCTTCATCTTCTCCCTGTACTGGATGAGCCATCCGCGGACCGCGCGCCGCGCGGTGTTCGCCGGCGTCGCCGGTATGGCCCTCGCCGTCCTCGGGACGCTGCTCCAGCCCGGGATCAGCAACTGGGGCCTGATCGGCGGCGCCGTGGCTCTCGCGTTCGTCGTCGGCATCCCGCTCTCCTGGGTCCCCCTGACCGCGGTGCCGCAACGGACCGCGCTCTCCCACGCCTTCGGCGGCCTGGCCGCCGGCCTGGTGGGCATCGCCGAGTACTACCTCTCGCTCGGCGAGGACCCCGCGAAGCTCACGCCGTTCCTGATGTCCGCCCTGGTCGCCGAGGTGATCCTCGGCTTCCTCACCTTCACCGGCAGCCTGATGGCCGCGGGCAAGCTGCAGGAGATCCGCTGGATCCCCCAGCGGCCGGTCACCTACACGGGCCAGAACGCGGTCAACCTGTCGCTCCTCGCCATCGCCGTGCTGTGCGGCGTCGCCGTGGTCCTGCGCCCGGGAGAGCTCTCGCTGCTCTTCCCGGTGGTCATCGTCCTGTCGCTCCTCTTCGGCGTGCTCCTCATCATCCCGATCGGCGGCGCCGACATGCCGACGGTGATCTCGCTCCTGAACTCCTACGCCGGCCTCTCGGCCGTGGCGATGGGCTTCGTCCTCAATAACAAGCTCCTGGTCGTCGCCGGCGCGCTCGACGGCTCGTCGGGTCTCATCCTGTCCGTCATCATGTGCCGCGCGATGAACCGCTCGTTCGCCAACGTGCTGTTCGGCGCCTTCGGCCAGGTGCAGGCGAAGGCGGCCGCCGGCGAGGCCAGGACCGCGAAGACCGAGACGGCGGAGGGCGCCGCCCTGATCCTGGAGGAGGCCGGCCTGGTGGTGATCGTCCCCGGCTACGGCATGGCCGTCGCCCAGGCCCAGCACCGGGTGCGCGAGCTCTACGACCAGCTCAGCAAGCGCGGGGTCGACGTGCGCTTCGCCATCCACCCGGTGGCCGGACGCATGCCCGGGCACATGAACGTGCTCCTCGCCGAGGCCGACATCCCCTACGACAAGCTGGTGGAGATGGAGGACATCAACCCCGACATGCCGCAGGTCGACGTGGTGATGGTGATCGGCGCCAACGACGTGGTGAACCCCGCGGCCCGGCACGACAAGTCGAGCCCGATCTACGGCATGCCGATCATCGACGCCGACAAGGCGCGCATGTGCTTCGCGATCAAGCGCAGCATGAACCCGGGGTTCGCCGGGATCGAGAACGAGCTCTATTTCGCCGACCACACCTACATGCTGTTCGGCGACGCCAAGGCCGTGGTCGGCGAGATCGTCAAGCAGCTGTCGGGTCCGAAGTGAGGCCGCTCCGCCTCGGCCTGCGCCGCGAGGTGCTGATCCTCCTGCCGGCGGCTCTGCTGATCCTGGTGGTCTTGTCGACCTTCACCCTCTTCTCTTATCGCAGCTCGCTCGCCCGCTTCGCCGCCGACCGCCGGGACGAGGCGGCGCGGCTCGCGCGCAATGTCGCAGGACAGCTCGCCGGGCAGCTCGCCGGCCACGAGCATCTGCCCGACAGCTCCGAGCTGCGGCAGCTCGCCCCGGGCGCGGCGGGCGTGGCGATCGTCGACGCCGCCGGCGTCCCCCTCGTCGAGACCGCCGACCTGCCGTTCTTTCCCGTTCCGGCGAGCGGCTCGACGGGCCCCGGCGCGGCGCTCCCCGACGCGGTCGCCGGCTTCGCTCCGCTGCCGGTCGGCGGCCAGGAGGGCGTCCGCTGGGTGCGGGTCGACCTCGGGGCGGAGGTGCTGGCGGGCCAGCAGCGGGTGCTCCAGGTGCTGATGATCTCGGTGTTGAGCATCAACGGCGCGCTGATCGTCCTCGTCCTGGCCTTTCTCGGCCATCTGCTGGCGCCCTATGAAGCGCTGCTCGCGCGGGCCCGCGCCATGGCCGGCGACGGGGGCTCGGCAGGGAGCGAGGTCGACGAGATGCAGTTCCTGCTCGACACGTTCGAGGAGGCGCTCGCCGCGCTCGCCGGCCGCGATGCCCGCCGCGCCGAGGACGACATCGCCGCCCTGGAGCGGACGCTCGCGCCGAGCCTCCAGAGCGGCCTCCTGCTGCTCGACCGCGAGGGCGACGTCCTCGCCCTGAACGCCGTGGGCGCTGAGCTCCTCGGGATCCCGCCCCCCGCGCCGGGCACGCCGTCCACCGAGGTCCTCGCCGGCCAGAGCGAGCTCTCCGAGCTGCTCGCCGGCGCCGTGGCCACCGGGAGCGCGCCCTCGCGGGCGGAGTGCGCCGTCCGCTCCGGCCGCGGCGAGACGCTGACCGTCGGCCTGACCGTGCATCCGCTGCGCCGCGACGACGGCGGCACGCGCGGCTTCGTGGTCCTCTTCGCCGACCTGACCGAGGTGCGCAAGCGATCCGAGGAGAGCCGGCTCGCCGAGAGCCTCGCCCGCCTGGGCGAGATGGCCGGCGGCATTGCCCACGAGCTGCGCAACAGCCTCGCCACCCTCTCGGGATATCTGACCCTGATCGAGCGGCGGCCGGACGAGGAGTCGGTCGCCGACTATCTGGCGGAGATCCGCCACGAGGCCGCTCACCTGGAGCGGGTGCTCGACGACTTCCTCTCGTTCGCCCGTCCGGGCACGGCCCGCATGAGCGAGCTCTCCCTCGACCGCCTCCTCCAGCGCGCCGCCGCCGATCCCTCGCTCGCCGGCGTCGAGGTGCGGGTCGCGACCGATCCCGCGGGCGAGGTCTCTCTGCGCGGCGATCCGCAGCTCCTGGAGCGGGCGGTGCGCAACCTCCTCCACAACGCCGCCCAGGCGGAGCGCGAGGCCGGGCGGAGCGGCCCTGTCCACGCCGCCGTGGCGCGGCGCGACGACGGCGCCGTCCTGGTCATCGAGGACCGCGGCCCCGGCCTGCCGCCGGAGATCCGCGAGCGGCTGTTCCACCCCTTCGCCACCGGCCGCCGCGGCGGGGTCGGCCTCGGCCTGGCGCTCGCCCACCGCATCGTGGTTCTGCACGGCGGCCGCATCCGCCTGGACGACCGGCCCGGCGGCGGCACGCGCGCCGAGCTCTTCTTCCCCCGCGACACCTCCGCCTCCTGATCAAACGTTCGTCTGGCCGCCACCCGCGCGGGCAGTCGCCACCCGCCCTTTAGATTATTCTCAACTATCCGCGCGGCGGATGCGCACGTGCTGCACACCCTGGAAGAATAAGTCAACCCCAGATCAGTGGAGGAGCAGCATCCCGGAGCGGGTGGGATCAAGGAGGGATTTACCATGAACTGTCGAATCGTACGCAAGCCACGAAGCGAGCGGGGAGAGGCTGGATTCTCGCTCGTCGAGGTGGCCATTTCGGGGCTGTTGATGCTGATGACGGCGATCAGCGTCCTCCCCATTTTCACCAAGGCGGCGGCGAGCAACGAGGTGGGCCGCGAGTACACCGAGGTGGCGAACCTGGCGCGCTCGCGGGCCGAGGAGCTCATGGAGCTGCCGTTCAACTCGGCGCCGCTGACCATCACCTCGGGGACCGAGCGGCTGACCGACGACTACTACTCGGCGAAGACCCGGCAGTGGCTGGCCGGCGCCACGGCGGCCGCGGGCGACAGGGCTCTGTGGCTGCGCCGCACCACGATCCACCAGTACTCGGTCACCAATCTCGCCAAGCTCGACAGCCCGCTGCCGGCGGGGACGCCGCCCGAGGCGATCCACATCAAGGAGATCCTGGTTGAGGTGCACGGGGCCAGCGCGGCCAGCCTCTTCGGCCCGTCGAAGAGCCTCACGGTGCGCGTGCTCAAGGCGCAGTAGGAGAGACGACATGGCTCATCCGATGGTCCATCCGCTCCCTTCCCGCGCCGTCCGCGGCTTCACCGTCATCGAGATGGTGGTGACCCTGGCGATCTTCATGATCGTGGTGATGGGGATCCTCACCATGTTCGACGTCAACGGCCGGATCGCCCGCGTCGAGGGGCGCGTCACCGACATGCAGCAGTCGCTGCGCGCGGGCCAGCAGGACATGGTGCGGATCATCCGCATGGCCGCCCGCGGCGGTCTGCCCGCGGCGCTCTTCCCCGACACGCGGACCGGCTTTCCGGGCAAGCAGCTGCCGGCCGGCCTGCCGATCGAGGTCGCCAACAACGTCGCCGCCGGCACCACGATCGCCGGGAGCTCCGAGGCGCAGGTCCTCCAGGGGACCGACGTGATCACCGTCCGCGGTGTGTTCTCGACCCTCTACCAGACCAATCCCCTGGGGGCCGGCTTTTCGCTGACCGACGCCAACGGCGACGGCGTGCCGGAGAAGGGGAGCCTGACCCTCGCCAACACCAGCCCCACCGGAGTCCCCCAGGACCTGCAGCCGATCGCCGCCGCGATCGACGCGACCCAGGGCGGCCAGCCGGAGGCGTATCTGCTGGTCAGCCCGCTCGACAACGCCATCTTCGCGGTGGTCGAGATCGATCCCGCCAGCAGCTACGTCAAGACGGGCGGCGTGGTCACCCAGGCGACGATCCGGTTCAACGCCTCAGGGACGGCGCGCAGCGACCTCTTCACCAAGCTCTCTCCGAGCGGCGCCTTCCCCTCGACGCTCTCCACCGTGGCCTATTCGGGGGTGCTCGAGGAATACCGCTATTACGTCCGCGACACCGGGCCGCTCCAGGGGAAGATCCAGGCCGGCAAGGGGACTCAGCTCGATCCATGCCTGGTGCGCGCGCGCCTCTATCCCGGCACCGGCATCCCGTACGAGAACAAGCCCGCCAACCTGCACGAGGAGATCGCCGACGACGTCTTCGACCTGCAGGCCACCCTGGGGCTCGATCTCAACGGCGACCAGATCGTGAGCGAAGGGAGCGATGCGGCCGGCCGCAAGACCGACGAGTGGCTGTTCAACGAGGCGGGCGACGACACGACGCTCGCGACCTGGAACGGCACGGCCGCCGCGCCGCGGCGGCTCTCCTATCTGCGGCTCACCACGCTGGCGCGCACCTCCGGAGCCGATTCGAACACGCAGTGGCAGGCGCCGTCTCTCGCCCGCGTCGAGGACAAGGATTACCAGGCGTCGCCCTTCAACGAGCTCAATTCCGCGACGCAGCGGCGGTACCGCCGGCAGTCCATGCAGAGCCTGGTGGACCTGCGCAACCTGTCGTGAGGAGACGGATCATGAATCGACCGAGCACTCCAACAACCGCACGCCGGCGCTGCTCCCGCGGCGAAGCAGGCAGCGCCTATGTCCTCGTCCTGGTCGCCCTGGTGGTCCTGGTCCTCATGGGCCTGTCGCTCGCCTTCACCTCGCAGACCGAGGTGCAGATCGGCGCCAACGACCGCAAGGTCAGCCGGGTGTTCTACGCCGCGGAGTCCGGCATCGCGGCGGCAGAGGCCAAAGCCATCGTCGCCGCCGACTACTCCGCCGTCACCTTCTCGTACAACGAGCCCGGCACGGCGCAGGGCCTCGACTTCAAGAGCACGGTCGAGGTCTCGCCGCTCCTCCCCATCCTGGACACGCCCTGCAACCTGTGCGAGATCAACGACGCCGGGAGCTACAGCGAGAAGTCCTTCCGCAAGATCAACCACGCGGTGACCGCGGTCGCCACCCGGTACGCGGGGACCGGCACGACGCCGCTCGCCCAGAAGGCGCTGACCGCGATGGTCGAGATGCAGCCCTGGAAGGTGGCGCCCGACGCCTACAAGCCGCTCTCCGATCCGGTCCTGCTGGCCAAGATCAAATTCTGATGTCCATCCGCGAGGGAAGAGCACCCATGCGCACGGCCCACGCGCTCCGCAACCTGGCGTTCCTCGCCGGGCTCTCCGCTGCCGTGGCGGGCATGCTGCTCGCCACCAGCCGGCCGGCCTGGACGAACGACGTCGACCTCCTGCGCTACGACTCCGGCGACGCGTATCTGTTCATCATCCTGGACACCTCGGGCTCGATGAACCTGCCGCTCGCCCAGAGCACCGCCTCGCTCCCCGGGGACGGCGATGCGCCGGGCTCCCGGCTCTATGAGGCGAAGAAGGCCCTCTACAACGTCATCAAGGACGTGGACGACGTCCATTTCGGCCTGGCGACCTTCAACCAGGACCAGGTCCGCGTCGTCTCCAAGCACTGGCTCTATCTGCCGGGCGAGATCGGCTCGACGGCGGGCTGGCCCCTGACCGGCTATCCGGCGGCGACCGACGTGATGACCTTCGGCGCGAGCCTGGGGTCCACCACGGCCGGCTCGTGTGCCGCGCCGCTCTCGCTCGCCACCCAGAGAGACGAGATCAACCGGTTCTCGAAGCTGGGCAAGGACCTCAACACGGCGACCTCGATCTGGGTCTCCAGCGGCGGCGGCATCTATCTCCTGATCGTCACCAAGGTGTCGGGGGGCGGCCCCGGCTCGACCGACATCACGATCCGGCTCACGACCCAGGGGTTCGGCGCGGGGAGCTGCGTCCCGGTGAGCGCGCCGAAGATCCTCGACGTGCGGATGAAGCCGGGCGCGCCGTTCGACTTCCTGATGTACGACGGCGCCGTCACCGAGGAGGGCTCGCTCGGCTTCTGGAGCTATCAGGACGTGATCGCCACCGGGACCTACGGGGCCGACCGCGCCTTCACCGGCAAGGGGTGGGAGGGGAACTACGACAGCACGTTCGACCCCCTGCCCGGCAGCGATCCGTTCGAGAGCAACATCAGCAACGACGACCCCTGGTGCCAGCTCGATTCCTCCGGCACGAAGCGGTGCCTGAGCCTGCGCTTCCCGACCTCGCGGCACCCCCAGTACGCGGCCGGCACCCCCTACTATCCGGAGGCCGACAGCGGCGACCTGGTGGCGAGCGACTGGCGGCAGAGCGACGGCAGCCGGAACGAGATCCTGCGGCGCCTGGCTCCGAACCTGCGCTCCCAGGGCCTGGCGGCGGCGCCGAATTTCGCCATCGCGTCCTACTTCAGGGACACGGCCGACTTTCCGAGCGGCGTCAACGCCGTGCACGATCTGAAGCTGCCGGGAGAGGTCCCGCTCATCGCCTACGGCAACTCGCCGCTCGGCAGAGCGATCAACGACTTCCGCTGCTGGTGGAACGGCACCACCGACTCCAAGTGCAGAGGCACCCGCGCCTACACCCAGGGGTTCGCGTCCCTGGGGCTGCAGCTCGATCCGGAGTGGTCCTGCCGCCGGCCCTATCTGCTGCTGATCAGCGACGGCGAGGACAACTCCACCTCCGAATCGCCCAACGCCGACGTGGCGTACCAGCTCTCGTCGGCCGGCGTCCAGACCTGGGCGATCAATGTCGGCGACCCGTCGTCCTGCCTCTCCCCGAACAAGCTGCACAGCATCACCAACCAGGGCGGCGGCCAGTGCCTGTCGGCCGCCAATGCGTCGCAGCTCGAGTCCGCGCTCCGCCAGGTGGTCGGCCAGATCAGCGAGGAGACGCGGACCTTCGCATCCGCCGCCGTGCCCGCCGTGCAGGCCACCGCCGACGACAAGATCTTCCTGACCAGCTTCACCCCGATCGAGAAGGACACGGCCGCGGGCTCCGGGGCGGTCTGGGACGGTCACGTCCAGGCCTTCCTGAAGCCGCTCCCGCTCAAGGACGGCCGCCCGGACACCTCGATCAAATGCTCCGGCAAGCCCGCCAGCCAGCAGTCGCAGTGCAACCTCTGGGATGCCGGCGAGGTCCTCCTCGCCCAGGCCCCGGGCCCGCCGTCCGGCCGGCCGGTCACCGACGCATCGATCGCCAACGCCGATCTCCAGCTCGGGACGGGGTTCAGCGAGCGGCGGGTGCTCTACGCCCAGAGCAGGTCGAACGGCACGTGGACGGACCGCGGGCGGCTCTTCCTGCAGACCGTAAAAGGGACGAGCTCCGACGCGGTCCGCCGCGACCTCTGGACCGGGCTCGGCCTCTCCTTCACGACCGGCGACCTCACCTCGGAAGCGAGCGCCGAGAGCACGGCCAACCGGGTCGTCGTCGGCACGCTCTGGGAGAAGCAGGCGGACGTCACCCAGGTGAGCGGCGGGTTGTCGACCACGAAGACGATCACCTTCGCGCTGGGCGACGTCTTCCACTCGAATCCGGTGGTCGTCGGCAGCCCGGCGAACAGCCGCTACTACACCGAGAACACCGGCACCCAGGGCTCGACCTGCGACGCCGGCGACACCGGCTACCGCTGCTTCTTCAGGAAGCACGAGAAGCGGCGCAAGCTCCTGATCGTCGGCGCCAACGACGGCATGGTCCACGCCTTCGACGCCGGCCAGTGGGTCGACGCGAGCCAGAAGTTCGACAACGGCACCGGCCGCGAGGTGTTCGCGGTCCTGCCGCGCGCGGTGCTGCCGAAGGTCCGCGACCACGTGCTCTACCCCACCGTCCGCAACTGGACCGCGGACGGCACGGCGGAGGTGGCCGACGTCTTCATCGATCCCGTGCACAACGGGACGCCCGACCCGGCCCGCCGGGAATGGCGCACGGTGCTCTTCGCCGGCCTGCGCGAGGGCGGCAACGGCTACATCGCGGTGGATCTCACGCAGCCGGACAAGCTCGATGCCGCCTCCCCCGACCGGAACGTGCCGAAGCCGGTCAACACCTACGTGCCGTCGTGCACGGCGCTCTCCGGCGCGGACAAGCTGCTGGTCTCCCCGAGCACCACGGACTGCGGACGCGCCCCCTATCCGGCGGTGCTCTGGGAATTCGCCGACGCCGCGCTCGACACCTCCGGCAACGTAGTTGCGGACAGCAGCGGCAAGCCGGTGCTTCTCGACGAGGAGGGCGGCGTCGACTTGAACGGCGACGGGACCAGGGATTCGTGGCTCGCCGACCTGGGCGAGACCTGGTCGGTGCCCAGCCTCGGCCGCATCAAGCTCTGCGAAGGGACCGGCTGCGCGCCCGGAGCCGCCGACGTCAAGGACAGGTTCGTCGCCGTCTTCGGCGGCGGCATGGACCCCGACAAGGGGGAGCGCCGGGGCAACTACATCTACATGATGGACGTCGAGACCGGCAAGGTGATCTACAAGCGCCGGCTGGACGGCTCCGCGCCCGGCAAGCCGGCCGCCGTGGACACCGACCTCGACGGCTATCTCGACCGCATCTACATCGGGACGACCAGGGGCTCCCTCTACCGGATCGACCTCGGCCTCGACAGCACCGGCAAGGTCCCCCGGCTGGAGCAGGTCGCGGTCACCGGGGTGGACACCAAGGTCTACACCGCCTGGCGGATCAAGGAGACCGACGCCGCCGGCAAGCCGCAGTGGGTGCCGAAGGCGATCTTCTCCACCGGCGGCCGAGCGATCTACAGCCGCCCGGCGGTCCTCTTCGTGGCCAAGTTGGGGCGCTATGCCCTCTCGTTCGGCACCGGCGACCGCGAGGACCTGTGGAGCAAGAGCGGTCTCGAGGGGCGCTTCTACGTCTTCGTCGACGAGTCGGACAAGCTGTCCACCCTGCCGATGACCGAGCTCAACCTGCAGGAGATCCAGGTCGCCGGCGCCGACGTGACCAACACCGACTACCTCTCCGGCCGTCCCGAGGGGCAGCGCGGCTGGTATCTCCGGCTCAATGCGGACGAGCGGGTGGTCACCGACACCTTCGCCCTCTCCGGCGTCACCTTCTTCTCGAGCTACCAGCCCTCGACCTGCGTCGGCTCCCTCGATCCGGCCACCAACGTCTGCTCGGTGACGAACACCTCCCCGAAGCTCTGCTCCAAGACCGGGCAGAGCCGCGTCTTCGTCGTCAATACGACCAACGCCAACAGCTTCATGGTGAGCTCCGGCGGCCAGCGGACGAAGCTCTTCACGGTCAACAACTTCGTCACCAGCCCCTGGGTGGAGCAGGCGCCGACCAGGAACCCGCTGGCGCCGGGGGGCGGCGGGTCGAGCGCCGACCAGCTCACCGCCGGCCTGCAACAGGTCATGGAGGAGCTCGAGGCGCTGTTCCCGAAGGATTGCAAGTTCACCAACGCCCGGATCGACGTGAAGACGATCAGCGCGGACACCGGCGTGGTCTTCATCGCCCCGGTTCCGGTGTGCGTCATCGAAAAAAACTGGAAGGATCTCTAAAATGATACGGCACAAGCTCCTGATCGTGCTGGTCCTGCTGCTCGCGGCCAGCCGGCCGGCCTGGACGGACGACGTCGACCTGTTGCGATTCGACGCCGGCAATCCCTATCTGTTCATCATCCTGGACACCTCGGGATCGATGAACCTGCCGATCGGCAAGAATCCCGTGCCCCTTCCGGGCGACGGCGATGCGCCGGGCTCGCGGCTCTATGAGGCGAAGAAGGCCCTCTACAACGTCCTCAAGGACGTGGACGACGTCCACTTCGGCCTCGCGGTCTACAACCAGGACCAGGTCCGCGTCGTCTCGAAGCACTGGCTCTATGTGCCGAGCGAGATCGGCACCACGGCGGGCTGGCCGCTGACCGGCTATCCGGCCGCGACCGACGTCATGACGTTCGGCGCGAACATGGGGTCCGCGACGGCCGGCTCCTGCGCCGCGCCGCTCTCGCTCGCCACCCAGCGCGACGACATCAACCGCTTTTCCAAGCTGGGCAAGGACCTCGGTACGTCGACCGCGATCTGGATCTCCAGCGGGACCGGCCTCTATCTGGTGACGGTCACCAAGGTGGCGGGGGGTGGCGCCGGCTCGACCGACATCACGATCCGTCTCTCCGCCCAGGCGTACAACGCGGGCGTCTGCACCGTCCTGGGCGCGGCGAAGACGCTCGACGTGCGGATGAAGCCGGGCACGCCCTTCGACTTCCTGATGTACGACGGCGTCATCTCCGACGAGGGCTCCGCGGGCACCTGGAGCTACCAGGACGTGGTCGCCATCGGGACGTACGGCGCCGACCGGCCGTTCACCGGCAAAGGGTGGGAGGGGAACTACGACAGCACGTTCGATCCGCTGCCCGGCAGCGATCCGTTCGAGACCGGTATCACGAACGACGATCCCTGGTGCGACAGCACCGGCAGCGGCAAGAAGTGTCTGAGCCTGAAGTTTCCGACCACGCGGCATCCGCAGTATCCGTCCGGGACCCCCTACTATCCGGAGGTCGACAGCGGCGACCTGCTGACGCTCGACTGGCGGTCGACCGACGGCAACAAGAACGAGATCCTGCGGCGCCTGGCTCCGAACCTGCGCTCCCAGGGCCTCTCGGCGACGCCGGACTTCGGGATCGCATCCTACTTCAGCAATACGAGCAACTTCCCGAACAGCGGCAACAACATCAACGCGGTCTTCGACCTCAAGACCTCCGGCGAGATCCCGCTCATCGCCTATGGCAACTCGCCGCTCGGCCGCGCCATCAACGACTTCCGCTGCTGGTGGAACGGCACCGCGGACAACAAGTGCAGGGGCACCCGCGCCTACACCCGGGGTTTCGCGTCGCTCGCCATGCAGCTCGACCCCGAGTGGGGATGCCGCCGGCCCTATCTGCTGCTGGTCAGCGACGGCGAGGACAATTCCACCGCCGAGTCGCCCAACGCCGACGCGGCGAACCTGTACGCCCAGGCCGCGATGAAGACCTGGGCCATCAACATGGGCGACGAGACGGCCTGCCAGTCGCCGAACAAGCTGCACAGCATCACCAACGAGGGCAAGGGCGAATGCCTGACCGCCGCCGATCCGGCGCAGCTCGAGGACGAGCTGCGCAAGGTCCTCGGCGAGATCCGCGAGAAGGCCCGCTCCTTCGCCTCCGCCGCCGTGCCCTCGGTGCAGGCGACCACCGACGACAAGATCTTCCTGACCAATTTCCTCCCCATCCACGCGGACCCGGTCAAGGGCGCCGGGGCGGTGTGGAACGGCCACGTCAACGCCTTCCTGAAGCCCCTTCCGCTCGCCGACGGCCGGCCGGACACCTCGGTCAAGTGCTCCAGCAAGCCCGCCGACCAGCAGTCCCAGTGCCACCTCTGGGACGCCGGGGAAGCTCTCCTCGGCCAGGCGCCGGGCCCGCCGTCGGGGCGGCCGGTCGACAACGCCGCGGTCGCCATCGCCGACGTGCGGCTCGGCACCGGATCCAGCGAGCGCCGGGTCGTCTATGCCCAGAGCAAGCCGAAGGGGACGTGGACGGACCGCGGCCGGCTCTTCGCCCAGACCGTGAAGAACACGAATTCCGACGCCGTCCGCCGCGATCTCTGGACGGCTCTCGGACTCTCCTTCAAGCCCGGCGATTCGGTCTCGGAGACGGCCGCCGAGCAGACGGCGAACCAGGTCGTCGTCGGCACGCTCTGGCAGAAGCAGGCGGACGTCGTCGTTTTGACCAACGGCCTGGCGACCACCCAGACGATCTCCTTCGTCCTCGGCGACACCTTCCACTCCAATCCGGTGGTGGTCGGCAGCCCGGCCAACACGCGCTACTACACCGAGAACGCCGGGACGGCGGGCAAGACCTGCGAGGCCGGCGACCCCGGCTATCGCTGCTTCTACAAGAAGCACGAGAAGCGGCGGAAGCTCCTGGTCGCGGGCGCCAACGACGGCATGGTCCACGCCTTCGACGCCGGCCGCTGGGACGACGCCAGGCAGAAGTTCGACAACGGCACCGGCCGCGAGGTCTTCGCGGTCATCCCCCGCCCGGTGATGCCGCGGGTGCTGGATGAGGTGCAGACCCCCTCCGTCCGCGAATGGAGCGTGGACGGCACCCTCAAGGTGGCCGACGTCTTCATCGATCCCGTGCACAACGGGACGCCCGACCCGGCCCTGCGAGAGTGGCGCACGGTGATGGTCGGCGGTCTGCGCGAGGGCGGCGGCGGCTACTTCGCGGTCGACGTCACGCAGCCGGACAAGCTCGATGCCAATTCCGCCGACAAGAACGTGCCACAGCCGGTCAACACCTATGTGCCGTCGTGCACGGCGTTCTCCGGCGCGGACAAGCTGCTGGTCTCGCCGGGCGCCACCGACTGCGGCCGCGCCCCCTATCCGGCGGTGCTCTGGGAGCTCACCGACGCCGCCTACGACTCCTCCGGCAACCTGGTCACCGACAGCAGCGGCAAGGCGGTCGCCCTGGACGAGGAGGCCGGCGTCGACGAGAACGGCGACGGGATCAAAGAATCGTGGTATCCCGACCTGGGCGAGACCTGGTCGGTCCCCAACCTCGGCCGCATCAAGCTCTGCGAGGGGACGAGCTGCTCGCCCGGCTCCTCCGACGTCAAGGACAAGTTCGTCGCCGTCTTCGGCGGCGGCCTGGACCCCGACAAGCGGGAGCGCCGGGGCAACTACATCTACATGGTCGACGTCGAGACCGGCAAGGTGATCTACAAGCGCCGGCTGGACGGCTCTGCGCCCAGCGATCCGGCCGCCGTGGACACCGACCTCGACGGCTATCTCGACCGCATCTACATCGGCACGACCAAGGGCTTCCTCTACCGGATCGACCTGGGCCTCGACGGCAGCGGCAAGGTCCCCCGGCTGGAGCAGGTCACGGTCACCGGAGTGGATACCAAGGTCTACACGGCGATGCGCATCAAGGACGTCGACAGCCTCGGCCGGCCGCAGTGGGTCCCGAAGCTGATCTTCTCCACCGGCGGCCGGCCGATCTATTTCCGCCCGTCGGTCCTCTTCGTGGCCAGGCTGGCGCGCTATGCCCTCCTCTTCGGCACCGGCGACCGCGAGGACCTGTGGAGCAAGACCGGTCTCGAAGGGCGCTTCTACGTCTTCGTCGACGAGTCGGACAAGCTCGCCACCCTGCCGGTGACCGAGGCGAGCCTGCAGGAGGTCCAGGCCGCCGCCGCCGATGTGACCGACGCCGATTATCTGCTCGGCCGCCCCGAGGGGCAGCGCGGCTGGTATCTCCGGCTCGACGTGGACGAGCGGGTGATCACCGATGCCTTCGCCCTCTCCGGGGTCACCTTCTTCACCAGCTACCAGCCCTCGACCTGCATCGGATTGTTCGATCCGAACACCAACGTCTGCACGCAGACCACGACCACCACGAAGCTCTGCGCCAAGACCGGGAAGAGCCGCGTCTTCATCGTCAACACGAGCAGCGCCAACAGCTTCCTGGTGGGCAGCGACAACCAGCGGACGAAGTACTTCATGGTCGCCGACTTCGTCACCAACCCTTATGTCGAGCAGGGGCCGACGAAGAACCCGCTGTCCGTCACCTCGACCGGCACCAACGCCGACCAGCTCACGGCCAGCCTGCAACAGGTCATGGAGGAGCTCAAGAAGCTGTTCCCGCGCGACTGCAAGTTCGCCAACCACCGGCTCGACATCAAGACGGTCAGCTCCGACACCGGCGTGATCTTCATCGCCCCGCTGCCGGTGTGCGTCATCGAGAAGAACTGGAAGGAGCTTTAGCGAGCGGCACAATCGTTACCACCGGTAACAACGAGAGAACGCCGGAGGTGCCCGGCCGCGGCGCGGAGGGTCGCGGGTAACTCCTCTTCTGTCAGAGGCTTGAGGCGGTCCGGATCGCCCTGTCCGGGCGTGGCACCGGGCTTGCTCCTTCCCGGCGCACCATGACTACGAACAGGTCGACGCGTGGCTTCACGCTGATCGAGATGCTGATCATCCTCACCATCATGGCGGTGCTGGCGGTGGTCAGCATGCCGAAGATGATGGAGGCGATCGAGAGCACCAAGATGCGCGGCATCACGCAAGGGGCGGTGAGCCTGCTGCGGCTGGCGCGCTTCGAGGCGATCAAGAGCAACGCCTGCGGCAGGGTCCAGCTCGACACGGCGAAGCGCCAGATCTCGAGCTACCTCGACCAGGACTGCGACAGCTCCACCG
Source organism: Thermoanaerobaculia bacterium (assembly GCA_035637095.1). Taxonomy (GTDB): domain Bacteria; phylum Acidobacteriota; class Thermoanaerobaculia; order Multivoradales; family UBA5704; genus UBA5704. Next base: position 22,355 of record DASPXX010000043.1, on the reverse strand, counting down.
CCAACCGCCTGCTCGGCACGCTCGGGCTGCCGACCGGAGTGGACGCGACCTCGACCTTCGGCGGGGACGTCGTCTTCCGGGGGAGCGGGAGCGCCGACGCGACCGGCAAGCTCCGCTTCGTGAACCGCAGGGGGACGGCCAAGGAGGTCTCGGTCGACTCGCGGTCCACGGGCAAGATCAGTGTTCTTTAGCGGCCAGGAACGGAGGGGATGGTGAGACGTCGAATCATGCGCAGGCGACCGGCCCGCCGGGCAGAGGCCGGATTCTCGTTTCTCGAGGTGGTCGTCGCGAGCCTCCTGCTGCTGATGATCGCGGTCAGCGTGCTCCCCATGTTCACCGAGGCGGCGGCGAGCAACGAGACGGGCCGCGAGTACACCGAGGTGTCGAACCTGGCGCGCTCGCACGCCGAGGAGCTGATGCAGCTGCCGTTCAACTCGGCGCCGCTGACCATCGCCGCCGGGACGTCGCTGGTGACCGACGACTACTGGTCGGTGCTCAACAAGCGGTGGATGACCGGCACGACCCCGGCCTCCGGCGACCGTGCGCTGTGGCTGCGCCGCACCACGATCCGCCAGTTCGCCGTCACCAATCTCGACACGCTCGACAGCCCGCTGCCCGCGGGGACGCCGGTGACGGGGATTCACGTCAAGGAGATCCAGGTCGAGGTGCACCAGGCGAGCGCGGTCTCTCTCTTCGGTCCGTCGAAGAGCCTCACGGTCCGCATGCTCAAGTCCCAGTAAGGCGCGAGGAGACACGACATGGCCCAGCCGTTCCATTCCCGTGCCGCCCGCGGCCGCCGCGCCGCGGCGGGCTTCACCCTCGCCGAGATGGTCGTCACCCTGGCGATCTTCTCGATCGTGATCCTGGCGATCCTCGCCATGTTCGACATGAACGGCCGGATCGCCCGCGTCGAGGGGCGGGTCACCGACATGCAGCAGTCGCTGCGCGCCGGCCAGCAGGACATGGTGCGCACCGTCCGCATGGCGGCGCGCGGCGGTCTCCCCGTGGCGCTCTTCCCGGACGCGCTGTCCGGCTTTGCGGGAAGGCAGCTCCCCACCGGCATGGCGGTCGAGGTCGCGAACAACGTGGCCGCCACCACCAAGATCGCGAACAACGCCGACGCGCCGGTCCTCCAGGGGTCCGACGTGGTGACCGTGCGCGGCGTCTTCTCGACCCTCTACCAGAGCAACCCTGCCGGCGCCGGCCTCTCGCTGGTCGACGCCAACAACGACGGCGTGCCCGAGGGGGGGACCCTGGTCCTCAACAACACCAGCCCCACGGGGGTGCCGCAGGACCTGCAGACGGTCTCCGACGCGATCGATGCCACCCAGGCCGGGCAGCCGGAGGCGTACCTGCTGGTCAGCCCGCTGGAGGACGCCATCTTCGCGGTGGTGGAGATCGACCCCGCGAGCAGCGTCGTCAAGGCGGGTGGCGTGATCACCCAGGCGACGGTCCGCTTCAACGCCTCGGGCACGGCGCGCAGCGATCTGTTCAAGCTGCTCTCGCCGGGCGGTTCCTATCCCAAGACGATGACCACCGTGGCCTATTCGGGGGTGCTCGAGGAGTACCGCTATTACATCCGCGACCCCGGGCCGCTGCAGGGGGCGATCCAGGCCAACAAGGGGAACCAGCTGAAGCCCAGCCTGGTGCGCGCGCGCCTCTATCCGGGAACGAACATCCCGTACAAGAACGATGCGGCCAACCTGCACGAGGAGATCGCCGACGGGATCTTCGACCTGCAGGCCACCCTGGGGATCGACACCAACGGCGACGGCGTGATCAGTGAAGGGACCGACACGGCCACCCGCAAGGCCGACGAGTGGCTGTTCAACGAGGCGGGCGACGACACGACGGCGGCGACCTGGAACGGCACCTCCGCCGCGCCGCGCCAGCTGTACTACGTGCGGCTCACCGCCCTGGCGCGCACCGCCGGGGCCGATCCGCAGGCGAGCTGGCAGGCGCCGGTCCTCGCCCGCGTCGAGGACAAGGACTACCAGACCGCGCCGTTCAACGAGTTCAACACCGCCGTGCAACGGCGCTACCGCCGGCAATCGCTGCAGAGCCTGGTGGACCTGCGCAACCTGTCGTGAGGTGAGATTCAGATGAGTCAATCGCGTGTTCAGCGTTTCCGGGCCGCCCGCCGCGGCGAATCGGGCAGCGCCTACATCCTGGTCCTGCTCGCCCTGGTGGTCTTGACCATCATGGGCCTCTCGCTCGCGTTCATGACCCAGACCGAGGTGCAGATCGGCTCCAACGACCGGGTGGTCAGCCGGGTCTTCTACTCCGCGGAGTCGGGCATCGCGGCGGCGACCGCCAAGGCGCTCGTCTCCGCCGATTACGCGGCCCACACGTACACGTTCAAGGAGCCGGGCACCGTGCCGGGGCTCGATTTCAAGAGCACGGTCGACGTCTCCCCCGTGCTCCCCATCCTGGACTCTCCCTGCAACCTGTGCGAGATCAACAACGCCGGGACCTACAGCGAGAAGTCCTTCCGCAAGATCAACCACGCCGTCACGGCGGTGGCCACCCGGTATTCGGGGACCGGTACGACGCCCCTCGCCCAGAAGACCCTGACCGCGATGGTCGAGGTCCAGCCCTGGAAGGTGGCGACCGAGGCCTATACGCCGATCGACGACCCGGCCCAGCTGGCCAAGATCAAGTTCTGATTCCACCCGGAAGGGGAGACCGCTCATGCGCACGACCCACCCGCTCCGCAATCTTGCGTTCGCCGCCGGGCTGTTCGCCCTGGCCACGGGCCTGCTGCTCACCAATACCCAGCCGGCCTGGACGGACGACGTCGACCTGCTGCGCTTCGACACCGGGAATCCTTATCTGTTCATCATCCTGGACACCTCGGGATCGATGAACCTGCCGCTCAATCCGGCCAGCGGCACCTCGCTGCCGGGCGACGGCGACGCTCCGGGCTCGCGGATCTACGAGGCGAAGAAGGCCCTCTACACGGTGTTCAAGGACGTGGAGGACGTCCACTTCGGCCTGGCGACCTACAACCAGGACCACGTCCGCGTCCTCTCCAAGCACTGGCTCTACGTGCCGAGCGAGATCGGCGACACGTCCAGCTGGCCGCTCAGCGGCTATCCGGCGGCGACCGACGCGATGACGTTCGGCGCCAGCCTGGGGACCACGACGGCCGGCGCGTGCGACTCGCCCCTCTCCCTCTCCACCCAGCGCGCCGACATCAACCGGTTCTCCAAGCTGGGCAAGGACCTCAATACGGCGACCACGATCTGGATCAGCAGCAGCGGCAAGATCTACCAGGTGGTCGTCACCAAGATCTCGGGCGGCGGTCCCGGATCGACCGACATCACGATCCGCCTCACCGCTCAGGAGTACAGCCGGAGCAGCGGCAGCTGCACCACCACGGGCACGGCGAAGACCCTCGACGTGAAGATGGCGCCTGGTTCCCCCTTCGACTTCCTGATGTATGACGGTGTCGTCCCCACCGTCGACGACGAGGCTTCCGTGGGCACCTGGAGCTTCCAGGACGCGTTCGCCGATGCGACCCTCGGAGCCGACCGGCCGTTCACCGGCCTGGGGTGGGAAGGGAATTACGACAGCAACTTCGATCCCCTGCCCGGGAACGATCCGCTCGAGGCGAACATCAACAACTTCGACCCGTTCTGCCTCAACGACTCGAACGGCAACAACAAGTGCCTGAGCCTGAAGTTTCCAACGACGCGGCATCCGCAGTTCCCTTCCGGCGTGCCCTGGTACCCGGAGGTCGATAGCGGCGACCTGCTGACGCTCGACTGGCGGACCAGCGACGGCAACAAGAACGAGATGCTGCGGCGCCTCTCTCCGAACCTGCGCTCGCAGGGCCTGTCCGCGACGCCGGACTTCGGAATCGCCTCCTATTTCGAGGACCTCGCCGACTTCCCCAACGGCGGGAGCGGCTCCAACGCCTCCCTCAGCCTGAGGGATTCCGGCGAGATCCCGCTCATCGCCTACGGCAACTCGCCGCTCGGCCGCGCCATCAACGACTTCCGCTGCTGGTGGAACGGCAATGACGACAACAAGTGCAACGGCACCCGAGCGTACTCCCAGGGCTTCGAGGCGCTGGCTCTCCAGTTCGATCCGGAGTGGGGGTGCCGCCGGCCCTATCTGCTGGTGATCAGTGACGGCGAGGACAACTCGACCCAGGAATCGCCTAGCGCCGACGTCGCCAACCTGAACTCGAAGGCGGGCATCAAGACCTGGGCGATCAACGTGGGAGATACGTCGGCCTGCAACCCGCCCAACACGCTCCACAGCATCACCCGTGAGGGCAAGGGCGAGTGCGTGACGGCCAGCAATCCGGCGGATCTCGAAGCCGAGCTCCGCAAGCTGCTCGGCCAGATCCGCGAGGAGACGCGCGCCTTCGCGTCCGCCGCCGTGCCCTCGGTGCAGGCGACGGTCGAGGACAAGATCTTCCTGACCAACTTCACCCCCATCGACAAGGACACGGCCAAGGGCTCCGGAGCGGTGTGGGACGGCCACATCCACTCGTTCCTGAAGCCGCTCCCCCTGAAGGACGGCCGGCCGGACACCTCCATCCAGTGCTCCAGCAAGCCCGCCAATCAGCAGGCCCAGTGCCATCTCTGGGATGCCGGCGAGGTCCTCCTCGCCCAGGCTCCGGGCCCGCCGACCTCGCGGCCGTCGGCCAGCGACGCCACCGCGCTCGGCAATGCCGACCTGCAGCTCGGGACGGGGTTCAACCAGCGCCGCGTGTTCTACGCCCAGGACAAGTCGAACGGCACCTGGACAGATCGCGGGCGGCTGTTCGCCCAGACCGTCAAGGGCACCAATTCCGACGCGGTGCGCAGCGACCTGTGGACCGGTCTCGGGATCAGCTTCACGTCGGCGGACCTGACCTCACCGACGTCAACCCCGGAGACGACGGCCAACAACGTCATCGTCGGGACGCTGTGGGAGAAGCAGGCGGACATCACCCAGGTGGTCAACGGCGTCACCACCACGAAGACGATCACCTTCGAGCTGGGAGACATCTTCCACTCCAACCCGCTGGTGGTCGGCAGCCCGGCCAACACCCGTTTCTACGCCGAGAACGCGGGGACCAAGGGCCTGACCTGTGCCGCCGGCGACACCGGCTACCGCTGCTTCTTCAAGAAGCACGAGAAGCGGCGCAAGATGCTGGTCGTGGGCTCCAACGACGGCATGGTGCATGCGATCGACGCCGGCCAGTGGGACGGCTCCAATTCGAAGTTCGACAACGGCACGGGCCGCGAGGTCTTCGCCTTCGTGCCGCGCTCCGTGATGACGCAGGTCCGGGACCACGTGCTGAGCCCCACCACCCGCAAATGGACGGTGGACGGCACCCTGGCGGTGGCCGACGCCTTCATCGACCCGGTGCACGCCGGGACGCCCGACACCACCAAGCGGGAGTGGCGCACGGTGATGATCGGCGGTCTGCGCGAAGGCGGGAACGGCTACTTCGCGCTGGACATCACGCAGCCGGACAAGCTCGATTCCGCGTCTCCCGACAAGAACGTGCCGCTGCCGGTCAATTCCTATGTGCCGTCGTGCACGTCGACCTCCGGCGCGGACAAGCTCCTGGTCTCGCCGAGCACCACCGACTGCGGCCGCGCACCTTTCCCGGCGGTGCTCTGGGAGCTCGCCGACGCCGCTCTCGACGCCTCCGGCAACGTGGTCCGCGACAGCGACGGCAAGCCGGTCCTCCTCGACGAGGACGGGGTGAGCGGCCAGGTCCGCTACGCCGACCTGGGGGAGACCTGGTCGGTGCCCAACCTCGGCCGCATCAAGCTCTGCGAGGGGAGCGACTGCGCGCCCGGCTCGACGGACATCAAGGACAAGTTCGTCGCCATCTTCGGCGGCGGCATGGATCCCGACAAGGTCGAGCGCCGCGGCAACTACCTCTACATGGTCGACGTCGAGACCGGCAAGGTGATCTACAAGCGGCTGCTGGACGGCTCGGCGCCCACCGAGCCGGCTGCCGTCGACACTGACCAGGACGGCTATCTCGACCGCGTCTACATCGGCACCACCAAGGGCTATCTCTATCGCCTCGACCTCGGCCTCGACAGCAGCGGCAAGATCCCCAAGCTGGAGCAGGTGCAGGTCACCGGCATGGATGACAACACCTACACGGCCAACCGCATCAAGGCGGTCGACAGCGGCGGCAGCCCGCTGTGGGTTCCGAAGAAGATCTTCTCGACCGGCGGCCGGCCGATCTACTACCGTCCGTCGGTCATCTTCGTGGCCAAGCTCGGCCGTTACGCTCTGTCGTTCGGCACCGGCGACCGCGAGGACCTGTGGAGCAAGACCAGCCTCGAGGGGCGCTTCTACGTCTTCGTCGACGAGACGGACAAGCTGGTCTCCCTGCCGATGCTCGAAACGGCGCTCCAGGAGATCCTGGTCACCAGCCCCGATGTGACCAATGCCGACTACCTGCTCGGCCGCCCCGAAGGGCAGCGCGGCTGGTTCCTCCGCCTGAACGTCGACGAGCGGGTGATCACCGACTCGTTCGCCCTCTCCGGCGTGACCTTCTTCTCGAGCTACCAGCCCGACACCTGCGTCGGCACGCTCGACCCCAACACCAACGTCTGCACGCCGCCGCAGAACAACGCGCCGAAGCTCTGCGCCAAGACCGGGCGGAGCCGCATCTTCATCGTCAACACGACCAACGCCAACAGCTTCATGGTCGGGGCCGACGGCCAACGCACCAAGTTCTTCATGGTGTCCAACTTCGTCACCAACCCCTACGTCGAGCAGGGGCCGACGAAGAACCCGCTGTCGAGCTCCCCCTCGGGTCCGACGGCGGACGACGTCCCTGCGTCCCTGGCCAAGGTCACGGAGGAGCTCAAGAAGCTCTTCCCGTCGAACTGCAAGTTCACCAACTACCGGCTCGACATCAAGACGATCAGCGCGGATACCGGCGTGGTCTTCATCGCCCCGGTGCCGGTGTGCATCGTCGAGAAGAACTGGAAGGAGTTCTAGCGTGATGCAGCACAAGCGACCCACGGCCGCGCTCCTCGGCGCGGCGTTCCTGGCCCTCGCGGCGGCCGCGCCGGCCGCCGCCGACTGGCTGGTCACCCGCGAGGGTGGACGGGTGGAGACCAAAGGCCCCTGGCAGGTCAAGGGGAAGCTCGTGGTCTTCACCACGGCCGACGGCAAGCTCTCCTCGCTGCGGCTCTCCGAGGTCGACCTCGACGCCAGCCGCCATGCCACCGAGGAGGCGGTCGCGGCGGCCAAAGCCGCGCCGGACGCCGCAGCGCAGCAGCCGGCGAAGCCGCGCGAGGCCAAGGTGGTTCTCACCGATGAGAGCTTCCGGCACACGGCCCCGCCGGCCGACTCCGCCGCTCCCGGAGACGAGAAGCCGGCGGGCGAGACCGCGCCGGCGGCGGACGACGACAAGAGCAAGCTCGCCGTCGCCTCCTGGGAGCGGGTGGCGGACCCGGGCGATGGACACGTCGTGGTGACCGGCACCGTGCGCAACGATGCGCCGGACGAAGCCACCGGCGTCGCGGTCACCGTGCTCCTCTACGACGAGACCGGGAAGCTCCTGGTGTCGGGAGAGGCCGTGATGAGCAGCACGATCCTGCCGGCGGGCCAGAGCGGCAGCTTCCGGGCCGACTTCCCCGACATCTTCAGCTTCGCCGCAACCAAGTTCGAAGCGCGCGGGATGCACATCCTGCGCAGACCCGGCGGGCCCCCGAAGTCCGCGGACGGCAACTAGCGGCTTGCGCCCGACCCCCTCTCCCGGGCGGGTGTGAGTGCGTGTGGGAGAGGGGGCTAGGGGGTGAGGGTCCCGGCGAAGCCGGCTTCTCACCCCCGGTACTGCGGCACCCCCTCGAGATCGTGCTCCTTGACCTTCCGGAGGAGGGTTCTGTAGCTCATGCCCAGGAGGTCGGCGGCGCGGCGCTTGTCGCCGGCCGCCGTGATCAGGGCCTGGCGCAGGCGGTCGCGCTCGCCGGCCGGGGCGAGCGGGCGCAGCAGCGGCTTGAGATCGGCGGCCCGCACCACCGGTCCCTCGGCGAGGATCACCGCCCGTTCGAGGACGTTCGCCAGCTCGCGCACGTTGCCCGGCCAGGGCTCGGCGGCGAGCAGGGCGGCGGCCTCGTCGTCGAGGCGCGGCGGCTCGGCGTGGTGGCGCCTCGCGATCTCCCGCAGCAGATGGGCGGCGAGGAGCGGCACGTCGCTCGCCCGGTCGCGGAGCGCCGGCAGCTCGATCGGGAAGACGTTCAGGCGGAAGAAGAGGTCGGCGCGCAGCTCGCCGGTGTCGACCATCGCCTCCAGGTCGCGGTTGGTCGCCGCGACCAGCCGGACGTCGGTGCGCTGCGTCCGCCCGCCGCCGACCCTCTCGAAGGTCCGCTCCTCCAGGACGCGCAGGACCTTCCCCTGGACGCCCAGCGGCAGCTCGCCGATCTCGTCGAGCAGGAGCGTCCCCCCTTCGGCCGTCTCGAAGCGGCCGGCTTGCCGGCGGTCGGCGCCGGTGAACGCCCCCTTCTCGTGGCCGAACAGCTCGTTCTCGATCAGCGAATCGGGGATCGCCGCGCAGTTCAAGCCCACGAACGGACCCTGGCGCCGCGGCGACAGGGCATGGATGGCGCGCGCGAAGAGCTCCTTGCCGGTACCGCTCTCGCCGGTCAAGAGCACCGTGCTCTCGGTGGGAGCGACCCGCTGGAGGAGCCGCAGCGCGGCGCGCAGCCGCGGGTGGCGGCCGACGATCGCCGGCGCGCCCGGCACGTGGAACACGGCCGCCGTTTCGGATTCGCCGCGGTCCCCGATCGCGCGCTCGATCAGGCGGTAGAGGTCGTCGATCGCGACCGGCTTTTCGAGGAAGTCGAAGGCGCCGAGCTTCATCGCCTCGACCGCGGTGGCGACCGTGCCGTAGCCGGTGAGGACGATGACCGGGGTGTGCGGCGCGGCGCGGCGGCTCGCCGCCAGGACGTCGATCCCGGAGCCGTCGGGGAGCTTCAGGTCGGTCAGCACCAGGTCCCAGGCGCTCTCGCCGGCGCGGCGGATGCCGTCCTGGGCGTCGGCGGCGGCGGCGACCTCGTACCCCTCCTGGGCGAGCGCCCGCTCCAGCATGCGGCGGAGGGAATCGCGGTCCTCGACGATCAGGATGCGGCCCGAGGGCATGGTATTGCTTGGACCCTTCCGGGATCTCGCCCGTATAATGGGTCTGGCCTGGAAGACCTTGCCAGTTGCAGGAATCATAGGAGATTCGTGGACCCCAAGCGATCTTCCCGCCCCGGGGCGGGACCGACACCGGCGAAGCCGCTGCTGCCCAAGATCATCGTGCAGAAGCGTCCGGGCGCCGGAGCGCCACGCCCGGGAGCGCCGGGAGGGTCCTCGGCCGCGCCGGCCCCCCGCCTCGCGCCTCCCCTGGGCGAGACGCTGGACCAGATGGCCAGGGACATCCGCCAGCTGCAGATCGACTACGAGCGCTTCTTCAACGGCGGCCTCCCGGTGCCGCCCGAGGAGCTGCGCAACCGCATCCAGACCCAGATCCGCAGCCTGCGGACCCTGAAGATCCCGTCGACCCTGGACAGCTACCGCCTCGGCGATCTCGAGGCCCGGTTCAACAGCTACAATGAGATGTTCAACCGCCGCCTGCGCGACCGCGAGGAGGGGCGCCATCCGGGCGCCGCCCACACGGTGCCCGTGGAGCGGCGGCGCTACGACCCGCGGGAGGGGATCACCCTCGGGGGGAGCTTCGACCCCGAGGCGGTCGAGGCCCTCTACCAGGGGCTCGCCTCCAGACCGGGCGACGGTCCGAAGTTCGATCTCGACAGCTTCGAGAAATATCTGTCCCGGCAGGTCGCGGCTCTGCGCGAGAAGACGGGATGCGACCAGGTGCAGTTCCGCCTGGCGGAGGAGGAGGGCAAGGTCAAGCTCAAGGCGCGACCCGTCCCCCGCTCCGGCTCATGAGAAGGAGATGACGGTGCACAAACGGACCCTGTGGATTTCCGGCCTCGCGCTCGCCTGCTTCGCGCTGGCCGTTGTCGCCGCGCTCGCCGCGGTCCCCCCCAACCTCAGCAAGGCGATCGAGGAGCAGCAACGGCTGGTGACCCAGCGGCCCCAGGACCCCGCGGTGTACAACGACCTGGGGAACCTGCTCGTCCTGGCGAGCCGCACCGACGAGGCCGAGGCGGCCTACCGCAAGGCCGTGGAGATCGCTCCCGACCGGGTGTCGGCCCTGTTCAACCTCGCCCTGCTGCAGCAGCAGCGCGGAGAGCTGCGGGAGGCGCTGCACCTCTATCGCCGGGTGCTCGACCTCCAGCCGCAGCACGCCTGGGCCTGGTACCAGGTCGGCGCGCTCTACGAGCACTGGGGACAGGAGGGGCGCGCCGTGGACGCCTACTCCCAGTCCTTCCGGATCGACCCGCAGCTCGCCTTTCCGGAGGTCAATCCGCACGTCGTCGAGAACAAGCTGCTGACCCGGGCCATGCTCCGCGCCTATCAGGAAGGCACCACGGTCCCGCAGGCGCCGGCCATGTACGACGAGCCCGGGCGGATCGTGAGCCTCCTGGCGCCGCAGCCCAACGGCCAGCCGCAGCCGGCCATGGGCGAGGAGCAGGCCGGAAAGCCGCAACCGCAGCCCGGCCAGCAGCCCGCCGCCGCTCATCCCGGGCAGGCGGTTCCGGGAGCCGCGCCGAACGTGCTGCGCGAGAACGACCTCGAGCACCGCAACACCGGCCAGGCGACCGGCACGCAGGGCATCAGCCGCCCCGGCACCTCGCGCCCGATGGCCTCCCCCGGCCAGCGCACCCTGCGCACCTGGGAGCGCCCCGACCCCACCGTCGAGGAGCAGCCGGGCTACGAGGTCCCGCAGGAGGAGCAGCCCGGAATGGTCGTCACCCCGCCCCCCGGAGGCGTCTACTACCGCCCCGGCCTCGGCAGCACCAGCCGCCTTGACTTGAAGGTCCTCCCCGGCCGCGGACGCGAAGCGCGGGGGTGAGGACTCACTTCCCAGCCCCCTCTCCCACGCCCTCCCGGGAGAGGGGAGCCTCACTCAAGCTTTCCCCCGCCCAAAGACCCTCACCCCGACCCTCTCCCACCCGCACTCCCATCCGCCCGGGAGAGGGCGCCGCCGCCCAAAGACCTGAGCAGGAAGAGCTTGGGGGGCTTCCTCCTCTCCCGGGTGGGCGTGAGTGCGGATGGGAGAGGGGGCTAGGGGGTGAGGGTCTTTGGGCGGGTGGAGGCCCCCGTTACGATGACTTTGACGGAGCCCCGGTTCCCTAGCGGATCGCCCCTTCCTTCCCCGCGAGCCTCCGCAGCAGGCCGGTCTGGCCGGTGTGGTAGGCCTGGTGGAAGAAGACGACGGTGAGGAGCGAGCGGACGGTCTCGTCCGGATTGTTGGTGGGGCTGTGCGGCGCCGGCCGGTCCAGGACCTCCGGAGTGAGGGTCGCGAGACCAGCGCCGATGCGCCGGGTGGCCTCTTCGAAGCCGGCCAGGAGGTCCCGGAGCTCCAGGGCCTCGGCGGGGCCCTCGAGCGGCGGGGTGCCCCGGGCATACCGCTTCAGGGCGCCCTTCTCCATCACCGGCTGCTGGCCCAGCAGCGGGAGCGTGTCGTTATAGATACAGAGGAGATGACCCGCGACCCAGTTGAGGCAGTTCCCTCCGGGATGGGGTTGGATCAGGCTCTCCTCCTGGGTCACACCGGCGAGATTGAGCTGGAGAACCTTGTCGATCGCTCCGGCTTGAGAGCGGAAGACCTCGACCTCACGGACAGCTTCTGACGTGGCGGTAGTCATGGCTCGAACCTCCTTGTGCGAGGGTTGGTACGAAATCGGAACATCCCATTTCCGTAGATTAACCCGCCGCTCCTTCCTGATCCACATCAGCCCCGAAGGCCGGGACCTGGCGGAGCGCCTGAACCGGGTCCTCGAGAAGCTCGAGGAGGAGATCCGGCGGCGCCTGAGCCCTCGTGACCTGGAGGGCTTCCACGCCGTGATGAACGCCGTGGAAGAGGTCACGAGGGTGCGCCTGCGCGACCGTTGAGGTCGCAGAAGAGACAGGGACCGGCCCGGCGGCCCAAGGGTCCGGTACCCGGATTTCAATCCGGGGCGGGCGACTCCGGCGCTGGTTTCCTCGGGGCATGCGCCTGTACACTGTGGCCAGAGGCAGAGCGTCATGACACCTGATCTCCAAACACCCGGCAGCCTCACCCGCGAGGCGATCCTCCGCCGTCTGCGGGAGAGCTTTCCCGAGCTCAAGGCCGAGTTCGGAGTCCGGCAGATCGGTCTTTTCGGATCTTTCGCAAGCGACACGGCGAACGAAGCGAGCGATGTGGATCTGATCGTCGATTTCGAGCGGCCCATTGGCCTCGAGTTCGTCGAGCTGGTCGAGTACTTGGAGGCCCTGCTGGGGAGGAAGGTGGATGTCCTGACCTCGGCCGGCCTGCGGGGCATCCGGCTTCCTGCGGTTGCGCGGCGGATCGAAGAGAGCGTCATTCATGTCTAACCGCGCCGACCGCGACCTCCTCGGCGACATCTTGGAGGCACTACGGAGGGCACGGAGCTATACGGCAGGCCAGAGCTACGAGCAGTTTCTGGTGGATACAAAGACGCAGGATGCGGTCATCAGGACACTGGAGATCCTGGGGGAAGCAACGAAGAAGATCTCTCCAGCCCTGCGCGAGAGCCATCCAGACATCCCCTGGAAGGGCATGGCCGGAGTCCGGGACAAGTTGATCCACGACTATTTCGGCGTCAACCTCGATATCGTCTGGCAGATCGTCCGAGACCAACTCCCAGCGCTGGCGGAGAAGGTGGCGGCCGCTCTCGAGGACGAATCCGGGGGGCAGGCGCCCCCTCCAGACAAAGATTAGGCCGATTTGCGCCGTCCGCTCCGAGGTCCGGACCATCCGCTCCGCGGAACGGGCGCTCGCACCGCGGAGCGGGCGGCCCGCATCTCGGAGCGGGAGGCTCGCACCTCGGAGCGGACGGCTCGCACCCCGGAGCGGATGGCCTGTACCTCGGAGCGGACGGCCCGCTCCTTGAATCAGGGACTCGCACCGCGGAGCGGGTGGTCCGGACCTCGGAGCGGACGGCTCGGACCTCGGAACGGACGGTCCGTTCAGCTCTAAGCCCCACGGCAATCCGGCATAGAATGGTTCCTCGATAGGTCCGAGGGCGTTCGAATGCGCAAGACGGTTTATCTGGACAGCACCATTCCGAGCTATCTCTTCGATACGAGGACGAGCATCCGGGATCTCATCGAGATTACGAAGACCTGGTGGGCACAAGAGAGGCAAAATTTCCGGGTTGTGATCTCAGATGCGACGATCTTCGAGGTGGGGGATGGCAATCATCCCCACAAGGAGCGGATCATCCGGGAGTGTATTGCCGGCCTCGAAGTACTGCCTCCTCATGAACGGCTCGAGGAGATCGTCCGGACCTACATCGACAATCACCTCATGCCCGGAGGAGCGACGGGGGATGCGGTGCATCTTGCATACGCTTCCTTCTACAAGGCCGACTTCCTCATGACCTGGAACTGCAACCATCTCGCAAACGCCAACAAGAGGCAGCACATAGCGGTCATCAACACGCGATTGAGATTGTTCATCCCCGAGATTGTGACACCCATGGAGCTCTTCACGGAGACCGACGCATGATCACCAACGCCATCCTTGAAGATAAATGGAGAGTCCAGAGGGCCCTGGCGGAGCAGGCCGGCCAGGATCCCCACCGGTACATCGCCCTCGCCCACGCGAAGGCTCTTGAGACGCAGGAGCGTTATCAGGTTCAGTTCAGGTACGTCGAGATGGAAGAGCCTGCCATTCCGGCTTCTTCGAAGTGAGGAGGTGGCGATGAGCGGAGAGACGCAGCTTTCGGGTCCGGATCTGGCGCAAGGGATTTCACTCAGCGACTTGGAGGGCGGGCGGGTGCTTGGCCACAGCGGCGGCGAGCCGGTGCTCGTGGTGCGCCGCGGGAAGGAGATCTTCGCGATCGGCGCGCAGTGTACGCACTATGGGGGGCCGCTCGCGGAGGGGATCATCGTCAATCACACGGTGCGGTGCCCGTGGCACCACGCCTGCTTCAGCCTCCGCACCGGGGCCGCGGTGCGGGCTCCGGCGCTCAATCCGGTCGCGGTCTGGCGGGTGGAGCGCGAGGGGGACCGGGTCCGGGTGCGGGAGAAGAGCGAGCCTCCGGCGGTTCCGGCTCGATCGGGTCCGGACCCCGTGGTCATCGTCGGCGCGGGCGCGGCGGGCAACTGCGTGGCCGAGACCCTCCGGAACGAGGGGTTCGAAGGACGGATCGTCCTCCTCGCTCCCGAGGGAGAGGTGCCGTACGACCGGCCCAATCTCTCCAAGGACTACCTGGCGGGCAATGCCCCGGAGGAGTGGATCCCGCTCCATCCTCGCGAGTTTTACGACGAGCGCCGGATCGAGATGGTGACGGCCCGCGCGACCGCGATCGATCCGGCGGCGAAGAGCGTGGCTCTCGAGGACGGCGGCAGCCTCTCCTATGGCGCTCTCGTGCTGGCCACGGGCGCCGATCCGATCCACCTGCCGATTCCCGGGGCGGAGCTCCCGCACGTGCGGTATCTGCGGTCCCTCGCCGACAGCCGGGCGCTCGTCGAGAAGGCCAAGGAGGCGAAGCGGGCCGTGGTGGTGGGGGCGAGCTTCATCGGTCTCGAAGCTGCCGCTTCGCTTCGGGCGCGGGGCCTGGAGGTTACGGTCGTGGCTCCCGAGGAGCGGCCGCTCGAGCGCGTCCTGGGGCCCGAGCTCGGCGACTTCATCCGCTCTCTGCACGAGGAGCACGGCGTGGCCTTCCGCCTCGGCCGCAAGCCGGCGGAGGTCGCGGACAGGGAGATGCGCCTCGACGACGGGGCGATCCTGCCGGCGGACCTGGTGGTGTTCGGGGTCGGGGTGCGGCCGAACGTGGCTCTTGCCCAGGCGGCGGGGATCGAGGTCGACAACGGCGTGGTGGTCGACGAGCTGCTGCGGACGAGCGCTCCGAACGTCTGGGCCGCGGGGGACATCGCGCGTTGGCCGGACCCCTGGTCGGGCGAGCGCATCCGGGTCGAGCACTGGGTGGTGGCCGAGCGGCAGGGGCAGACGGTGGGGAGGAACCTCCTCGGGTACAACGAGCGCTTCGCTCCGGCGCCGTTTTTCTGGAGCCAGCACTACGACGTGGCGATCGCCTACGTGGGCCATGCGGCGAAGTGGGACGGCATCGAGGTGCGCGGCTCGATCGCCGACCGCAGCGCGATCGTCCTCTATCGCAAGGACGGGAAGATCGCCGCGGTCGCGAGCATCTTCCGCGACGTGGAGAGCCTGGAGGCCGAGCTCGCCATGGAGCGGGGGGACGCGGCGGCGCTGGAGAAGGCGGTGGCCGGGGGTGAGGGTAAGACCCCGGTGAGAGGTTTGTAAGAGATGTAAGGATCGGCCGGTTGCGGCCGGCTGAGGGGTGGGCGGGAGGTATCCTGGGAGCGTGCGCATGGGACGTCCGGAATGGGAACGCCTGCTGCTCCCCTTGACCGTGGTCTTTCTCACCGCCCTCCTGGTGGTGCTGGCGGTTCTGCAGTACCGCTGGATCGGCGAGATCGGCAAGGCGGAGCGCGACCGCTTGCGGGCGGGGTTGCAGGCGGCGGCGGACCGTGCCGGCGACGAGGTGGACCAGGAGATCACGCGCATCTGGCTCGCCTTCCAGCCGGGCTCGGCTGACGTCGCCGCCAACCGCCGTGAGAGCCTGGTGCGCCAGCTCGCCGCCTGGCGGCGGACCACGCAGACGCCGGGGCTCGTCGCGGCCGTGTTCGTGGCGGGGCGCGGCGCCGCTCCCGCGCTGGAACGCCTCGACGAGGCTTCCGGGCGGTTCATCCCGGTCTCCTGGCCCGACGATCTGAACGAGCTGCGGGCGTGGCTGCAGCGGACTCCCGCCGACCTCCACCGTCCTCTGGCTCCTCCCCCCGGACCGGGCATTGCCGGGGCTCCGGTGGTGATCGTCCCCTTCGCACGCCTGGAGCCCGGCGTCATCGGGTTCGATCACCGGCAGGTGACGATCCTCCGGCTCGACCGGCGGCGCCTGGTCCAGGAGCTGATCGCCGGGATCGTCGAGCGCCAGCTCGGCCTGTCCGGCCCCTCCGTGCTGCGGGTGGCGGTGCTGGCTCCCGGCGACCGGCCGGTCTGGCGCTCGGATCCTCGCCTGCCGGTGAGGGCGTATCTGCCCGCGGAGGTCGAGCGGCCGCTCGTCGGCCAGCGGGGGACTGCGCGGATGGGGACCCGCGGTACGCGGTCGGATCCTCCCGCTCCTCCTCCCGGGCGCCCGCCCGGCGACCTGCGGCGGGGGCCTCCCCTCCTCCTCACCGACGGGCCCTGGCGCCTCGTCATCCGTCCCGCGGCCGGCTCCCTCGACGCGGTGGTGGCGCGGGCGCGCGAGCGCAATCTGGCGGTGAGCGCCGGCGTGCTGGCGCTCCTTGCGGCGAGCTTCGCCGTCCTGGTGGTGGCGGCGCAGCGGGCGCGGCGCCTGGCCCGGCAGCGCATGGAGCTGGTGGCCGGCGTGACCCATGAGCTCAACACACCGCTCGCGGCCATCCGGTCGGCCGGGCAGAACCTGGCCGACGGCGTGGTGGCCGATGCGGAGCAGGTGCGGCGCTACGGCGCGCTGATCGAGCGGGAGGGGCAGCGCCTGTCGGCCCTGGTGGGGCAGGCGCTCAAGCTGGCGGGGATCGAATCGGGAGCACGCGTCTGGCGCCCCGAGCCGGCGCCGGTCGCCGAGGCGGTCGAGGAGAGCCTGGCCGACTGCCGCTGGCTGCTCGCCGAAAACGGTACGCAAGTAGAGACCGAGCTGCCCGCCGATCTGCCCGAGGTGCTCATCGACCGCGGCGCCCTGGGCCTGATCGTGCGCAATCTGGTCGACAATGCGGCGCGGCATGGCCGGGCGGGGAAATGGGTGGGGGTGAGCGCGCGCCTCGAGCCCGACGGCAGCCATGTCCTCCTGACCGTCGAGGACCGGGGTCCGGGTATCGCGCCGGAGGACCGGCCGCATCTGTTCGAGCCGTTCTACCGCGGCCGCAAGGTGGTGGGGAGCGCGATCCCCGGCAGCGGCCTCGGGCTGGACCTGGTCCGCCGGGCCGCCGCGGCCCATGGCGGGACGGTGTCGGTGGGACCCGGACCGGGCGGGCGCGGCGCGCGGTTCGCCGTCCGGCTCCCGGCGGCCATCGGGTCGCTGGCAGGGAGCGGAGGGGCCTGATGGACATGGAGACGCTGCCGAAGGAGCGGGAGGCCGGTGCGGCGGTGCGCCGGCGCATCTTTCTCGTCGAGGACGAGCCGAGCCTGGTCCTCACCCTGTCGGACCGCCTGATCGCCGAGGGGTACGAGGTGGAGACCGCGGGCGACGGCCTGTCGGCCCTGGCGCGGGCCACGACGGAGCCGTTCGACCTGATCGTCCTCGACGTCATGCTTCCCGGAGCGAGCGGCTTCGACGTCTGCCGCGACCTGCGCCAGCGCGGCATCCAGGTGCCGATCCTCATGCTCACCGCCCGCGCGCAGGTGGTGGACCGCGTGGTCGGCCTGAAGCTCGGGGCCGACGACTACCTCTCGAAGCCGTTCGAGATGATGGAGCTCCTGGCGCGCATCGAGGCGCTGCTGCGGCGGGCCCGCACCCCGCTGTCCGACGCTCTCGGCTCGTATGCGTTCGGCGACGTGGTGGTGGACTTCCGCCGCGCCGAGGTGGCGCGCGACGGACAGCCGCTGCCGCTCTCGGCGCTGGAGCTCAAGCTCCTGCGCTATCTGATCGAGAACCGCGGCAAGGTGATCTCCCGCGACGAGCTGCTCGACCGCGTCTGGGGGTATGACGCGGCCGCCCAGACGCGCACCGTCGACGTGCACGTGGCCTCGCTGCGGCAGAAGGTGGAGCCGGTCCCCTCGCGGCCGCGGTTCATCCTCACCGTGCACGGGCTCGGCTACAAGTTCGCCGGCTGAGCTCGTGTCTTACATTCCTTACAAAAACCTTGCGCCGCCTTGAAGACCTTGAGCGCCCGCACGACCTACTCTGGAGCCGTGGCTGCGACGAGCGGCCACGGTTTCAAAGGAGAAAGACCTTGAGCTTGAAGAAATCCATCGTTTCGGCTCTCACCATCGGCGCTCTCTGCGCGCTGTCGATCGTCCCTGTGGCGATGGCCCAGCCCGGCAGGATGCACGGTTCGATGCACGGCGGCCCCGGCGGTCCCATGGACGCGGACCGGCTGGCGACCTACCTGAGCCTCACCGAGGCGCAGAAGACCCAGGTGCAGCAGCTCCAGGAGAAGACCCGGCAGAGCATGGAGCCCCTGTTCCAGGAGCACAGGCAGCTCATGGACCAGGTCCAGACCGCGCTGGAGAACAACGCGGACGCGGCCACCGTGGGCGCCGCGGTGATCGCCGCCTATGAGCAGGGCAAGAAGATCCGTGCCGTGCACGACCAGCACGACGCCGAGCTGGAGGCGCTCCTCACGCCCGACCAGCTGACGCGCTGGCGCTCTCTGAAGGACGCCCGCAAGATGACCCACCCGCCGTTCCTCGGCTTCGGCGGACCCGACCACGACTCCGGCAACGACTGATCCTCGAAGCTCCTCTGTCCTCGGGAGAGGCGCAGCACGCTGCGCCTCTCCATTTTTTTCACGGCAGCGGCAGCAGCGGCGCCCAGTCCCACTCGGGCCTCTCTCCGCCGACCGGCGCCATCTCGTGTCGCGCGGTGAGCAGATCGAGGGGCTCCGCGTCCTGGCGCAGGCGATCGTGCTCCTCCCGATTTTTGCGCGCGAGGTCCGCCAGCTCCGGGGGGTGCGGCGGCTTCTGGAGACCGAGGTCGGCCAGCCGGTCGAAGGGGAGGAAACAGGCGTCTTCCGGATCGGCCAGGAGCCCGCGCTCGGCGGCGCTCCGGGCCAGGCCGCGGTGGAGGGGGGAGAGCCGGTCGAGCAGGGAGCGCCAGGCGTTGCGGAAGCGGCCGCGATAGCGGTCGTGTCCGGGGATCGGATGGGGTGCCAGCGCCCGCTGGACCTCCTCGGCGCGCTCCGGCATCGCGGCCCAGGACGGGGCGCAGGGGTCCGGAGGGCCGAAGAGCCGCAGATCGGCGCCGCGGCCGGTCCGCAATCTCCAGGCGGCCCGGCTGAGCACCGGCGGCGCCTCTTCGCCGGCGGCGCGCGCGGCCCGCCGGTTGAGCGCGGCGATCAGGTCCGCCAGCAGGGCGTCGCCCAGAGAGGGGAGCCGGCGCTCGAGCTCGCTGCGCAGCCGGCGCCAGAGCTGTTGCGGGGCTCCCTCCCCCCGCAGTCCCGACCCGCGGCCTCCCGGCGGCCGGAAGCGCAGGAGCCGCATGCGGTGGAATCCGACCACGGCGGCCAACCCCGAGGGCAACGCGGGCCGCTCGCCGATCCCGCCGGGCTCGATCAGGGCTCCGACCACGTCGCCTCCCCCGGGAGCGTCGGACAGGAGATGGCGGAGCTCCCGGGCATCGAGATAGAGCCGCTGCCGGACGGCGCGGAACGGCGAAGCCTCCGGCCGCGGCAACCCCAGATGATAGAGGGCGTAGCGGAGGCTCTCCGTCGCGGCGTGCTCCAGGAGGGTCGACCCGAGGGGGGTCAGGGGCGGCAACGGACCCGGAGTCAGCAGGGCACGGCTGAGGGTGGGCCGCGGTCCGGCGTCGGCTTGGACCATCGCCGCAACCCTACCACGAGGTCTCGGCTACAATACGCGGCAGCCAGTTTCCGGTCTTTCGGATCGCCATTTTGAGGAGGTGTGTATGAAGAGGAAGCATACGTGTATCGCTTTCCTGCTCCTGGCTGTGGTCCTGGCCGGGAGCGGCATCGTGCAGGCGCAGGACGACGGCCGTATCGCCGGCCACGTGAACCGACCGAACGGGACTCCAGTCCCCGGGGTCGCGGTCCGCGTGGAGCCGATCGGCCGGGAGGTCCTGACCGACGAGGCGGGCCACTATGAGATCGTCGTTCCGCCCGGGACCTACACCGTCACCTTCAGCCTGTCCGATCACCAGGCCACCGAGTCGGGGATCGACGTGACCGCCGGCGGCATCCGCACGCTGGACAAGTCGGTCGACTGGGACTTGAGCTTCGCCGAGGCCATCACGGTGACCTCGGTGTCGCGCCGGGAGGAGAGGATCACCGAGGCGCCGGCCTCCGTGTCGGTGATCCCGGAGTCGGAGATCGCGCAGAAAGCCCCCTCCGGGCAGGTTCCGAAGCTCCTCGAATTCACCCCGGGCGTCGACTTCGCGCAGAGCGGGCTCTACGACATCAACTTCAACACCCGCGGGTTCAACAGCTCGCTCAACCGGCGCATCCTGACGCTGATCGACGGCCGCGACCCGGCGGTGCCGTTCCTCGGCTCGCAGGAGTGGGCCGCGGTCTCCTTCCCGATGGACGAGCTGTCCAGCGTCGAGCTGGTGCGCGGCCCCGGCGCGGCTCTCTATGGCGCCAACGCCTTCAACGGCGTCCTCAACATGACGACCAAATCGCCGCGCGGCAGCGAAGGCGGCCAGGTCCGCCTGACCGGGGGCGATCCGAGCATGGTGCGCGGTGACTTCCGCTGGGCCGGCGGCTTCGGCGACGAGTTCTTCGTCAAGGCCGTGGGCGGCTACATGAAGAGCGACGACTTCTCCCGCTCGCGCAACGCCTCGGTCGAGTATTCCAGGTTCTGCACCTCGGCCGGCCAGACCAACTGCCTGCGCCGCGAGGTGGTGCCACTCCAGCTCGACGAGGACAAGATCGGCTTCGGTGGCCTGCGTTTCGACAAGTACTTCGGCGAAGCGCTCCTCACCGTCGAAGGGGGGACGGCGAATCTCGAGGGCCCCGTCTTCCAGACCGGGATCGGCCGTGTCCAGGTCACCGACGTGAAGCGTCCCTGGACGCGCCTGAACTTCAACACCCGGCATTTCAACTTCCTCTCCTACTACGACCAGCGGAAGGCCGAGGACCAGCTCGCCCTCGCCTCGGGCGCCCGCCTCTTCGAGGACTCCTCGAATCTGCACGGCGAGCTTCAGGGCAACGTCGGCTTCGCCGGCGCCAAGGGCTTCCTGGTCGGCGGCGTCTCCTACCACGAGCAGAAGATCGACACCGCCAACCGGCAGGGCGTCCAGACGCTCCTCAAGACCGGCGCGCGCGACGAGCACCAGGAGGCGGTGTTCAGCCAGGTCGACTACAGCTTCACCGAGAGCTTCAAAGCGGTGGTGGCCGCCCGCGTCGACGAGAGCACCCTCCACGACACCCAGTTCTCCCCCAAGGCGTCGCTGGTCTACGCCGTGACGCCGCGGCACACCCTGCGGCTCACCTACAACAAGGCGTTCCAGGTGCCGAACTACTCGGAGTTCTTCCTGCGCGTGCCGGCCGGCGCGCCGATCACCGCGTTCGCACCGCTCGAAAACGCCCTCGCGCCGCTCCTGGGCGGACGCAGCCTGGGATTGAAGAGCATTCCCATCCTCGCCCTGGGCAACGACCAGATGGACGTGGAGAAGATCACCAACTACGAGCTCGGCTACACGGGGATCTTGTCCGACAAAGCCTACCTGACCATCGATTACTACCAGGGCAAGGTGAAGAATTTCGTCACCGACCTCCTGCCGGGCGTCAACCCGCAGTACACCGGCTATGCTCCGCCCTCGTTCCTGCCGGCCTCGGTCCAGGCGCAGATCCTCGCCACCCTGCGCGGCGGTCTGGGCCCCGCCAACTTCTCCGGCCTGACCAACCTGAACGGCCAGCCCACCCTGGTGTTCTCCTACGCCAACGCCGGCAAGGTGGACACCCAGGGGGTGGACCTGGGCCTGAACTACTACATCACCGGCAGCTGGATCGCCGATTTCAGCTATTCCTGGTTCGACTTCGAGGTTAAGGAGAAGCAGCTCGGAGACCAGCTCCTCCCCAACGGCCCCGAGAACAAGCTGAGCGCCGGCCTCACCTACCATGGCGAGCGTTTCGGCGCCTCGGCCAAGTACCGCTGGGTGGATGCCTTCGACTGGGCTGCCGGCGTGTTCGTCGGCAGGGTTCCCTCGTACGACGTCGTGGACCTCGGGGCGAGCTACCGCGTCACGGAGAACGTCGAGCTCGGCCTGGACGTCAGCAATGCGCTGGACAGCAAGGACTTCCAGGCCTTCGGCGGCGACATCGTGCGGCGTCGCGCCCTGGGCCACATCGCGTTCCGCTGGTAGGGCTCTGCGGGGCGGCGCGTGCCGGTTTGACGCCGCGCCGCCCGCGGGTTACACTCTCCGGCGCGTTTTCGTCGGGGCGTAGCGCAGCCTGGTAGCGCACCTGCCTTGGGCGCAGGGGGTCCTCAGTTCAAATCTGGGCGCCCCGATTCCGACGGCGACCTGAGGTTCCGGATACTGACTGGGCCTCACACAACGGCTGCCTGTAGCTCAGCTGGATAGAGCGGCGGCCTTCTAAGC
>DASPXX010000042.1:0-16701 GCA_035637095.1 Thermoanaerobaculia bacterium | reverse complement strand
CCCGCTCGCGGGAGAGGGGCCGGGGGTGAGGGCTTCTACCGCTTCCAGCTCAGCTCCACATACCCCCACCCCGCGTCCTCCTTCACCGGGAGGAACGCGGCCGCCGCGTCGCCGCCCCAGAAGTACGCCCCCCCCACGGTGAGCTGCAGCCCATCGCGGATCGTCCAGGCCACGTCCGTGCCGAGCTCGCGCCCCAGGTTTTTGGACGAGAAGACGCCGCGGGCCGGGAGCCGCGGGGTGTAGCCGAAGCTCCCTTCCTGAAAGGCGCCGGAGCCGCCGTACCAGGCGTCCCGCGTCTCCAGGAGAGAGAGATCGTGCGCAGCGGCCCGCACCTTGACCTTCGGACCGGCGGAAAGCCAGGTTTCCAGATAGACGTCTCGGAGGTTGGAGAAGGCCGTGAAGTCGATCAGGTCGTAGTACTTGTGATTCGTCGGCAGGAGGTTGAAGAACGACTCGTGCGTCCCGCCCGGCCGGCCGTCGCCCGAGGCCTCCTCGAAGGCCAGGTGGACCGACGGCTTGCCCGGCGCTCCGTCGAGCTCGCGGCCGAGGTCGACCGCCACCGCCCACGCCTCCTGATCGGCCAGGCCCCAGTCGCCGCGCTGGACCGCAGCCCAGGCGAGGACGTTGCCCCGCGGGTTGCCCCAGAGGAGCGAGCCGCCGGCCGTGGTGAGGCTCAGGCCGCCCACGGGAGCCACCCGCCGGTCGTCTTCATATTGAATGGCGAAGGCGCGGAATTCGGCCCCGGGGATCCAGACCCCGTACTTGCCGGTGAACGCCCCGCCGAAGACCGTGACGTCGTCGATCGGCTCGAAGGCGTCCCGGTGGTCGAAGGCGCCGGTGAGCGGCCGCAGGGCGAAGACGGCCACGTGGCCTCCCCCCTCGCCATAGCCGGCGCTCGCGCCGTCGAACCGGCGGCCCACGTTCGTCCATTCGAACACGCCGACCAGCCGATCGCCCAGGCGGGCGCGCTTGATCCGGTCGAGCGACGCGACGCCGGTGGGGATCTCGAAGCCGTCGGCATACGGTTGCCGGCCGAGCACGAGCCGCAGCCCCTGCCGCTGATAGAGGGCCGAGAGCTCGGCGAGGGCGAGCACGCCGAAGCCCGTGTCGCCGCGGTTGGCCGCGACGTAATTGGGTCCGGCGCCGAACGAGCCGTTCTCTGGGAGATCGAAGGCTCCCGCGGCCTGGATCATGCCGTGGAGCGTCCAGTGCTCCCACGCCAGATCGAGCCCCAGGCGGGCCCGCAGAAGGTCGAAGTCATACGACGACTCGGTCACGGCGTTGCGGGCGGGAGCGTCCCACTCCTCGTGGCGCAGCCGGAGATCGAACGTGGGTTTTACGGTGGGCGGCGTCGCGAGGACCGGACCGGTCCCCAGGGCCGCCAGAAGAGCGGCCAACCAGAAGCACTTACGCATTGTCCCCCCCTCCTCCTGCAGAAGATAACAAAAGCGGGAACGGGGGCGCCGCGTCGTTTGCCCAATCCTTGCCGGACCCTTCCTCGGCGATAGGAGGGCGCCGCAGCCTCAACCCTCGTCCGGCCCAGAGTCCGGATCGCCCGGGTGAGAGGCTGGGTTGGCTGGAGGAGAATCCGGATCATCCGGCCCGAGGGCCGGGAGGGTGGGACCGGGCTATGCCGGTTCCATCCCTCCCACGGCTTTCTCCAGGCGGGCCAGGATGTCGTCGAGCTGCCGCACCGTGGCGTGGCCGGAGGAGCGCAGGGTGCGCTTGGGGAGCGCCACCTGATCCCACAGATCGCGCGGCTCGAGGAGGACGTCCTTGCGCAGGGTCACCCCGTGACGGGCGAAGACCGGGGCGAGCTCGTCGTAGCGCTCGAGGAGCATCCGGCGGGTCTCCTGGTACGCGTGCGCGCAGACGTCGCGCCGCTCGGCGAGGCCGAAGATGTTGGTGAAGAACATCTTGTAGTCGTCGCGCCGCGGCTGGATCAGCACCACGTCACGGTCGCTGTACTTGCGCTCGTACGCGGCCATGCCGACCTCGAGGCGCGAGTGGACCAGCGTCCGGAAGGTCTGCGCGAGGATCGTCGGCAAGCCGCGGTCGAGGAGGTTGCTCCGCTTCATCAGCCCCGCCTCGACCGCATTCACCGTATCCACCGGGACGATCGGGTTGATGCAGATGAGCAGCTCGGCTCCGGCCTCCAGCGCCACTGAAGCGTGGAGCGTCTTGAGCAGGACGCCGTCGACGTAGTGCCGGCCCTCGATCTCGACCGGCGGGTAGAGACCGGGCAGAGCGCTGCTCGCCTGCACGGCCCGCGAGATCGGGATGTGGTCGAGACCGGGCTCGCCGAAGCGGGCGGACTGGCCCGAGTCGAGGTCGGTCGCCACCACCACGAGGTGCTTGCCGAGGCGGCGGAAGTCGTCCGTCCGGTTCTTGATGCTCCAGATCTTCTCGAGGTACTGGCGGATCGGCTCGTTGTCGAAGAGCGCCAGGGGCAGGGCCTGCCCCAGGCGGGTCATGGAGTCGAGGAAGGTCTTGTCGCGGAAGCTCCGGATGTACTCCCAGAGAGCTCCCGTCACCAGCCGCGGCAGCTTCCGGACGCCGCGGGCGAGCTCACCGGTCGCCGGCGTGAAGAAGATCTCCGGCGAGAACGGGTGCTCGCCCGGCTCGTGCGAGACGATGGCCCGGCACATCTGTGCCGTGGTGAGGCGATTCGCCAGGTTGGCGTTCAGGAACGCTCCGGCGCTGACGCCGACGTAGATGAACAGGTCGTTGAGGTCCAGTCCGTCGAGGGCTTCGTCGATCGCCCGCAGGGCGCCGATCTCGTAGATGGCTCCTTCGGGCGCTCCTGCGGCGAGCGCGAGGCCGATCTTCGAGGAAGACCGGGCTCGGCCCGCCGAACCGCCGCCGTCTCTCAGCACCTCGCGCCTCCGATCTCAGGACACGGTCTTCGTCGGGTCGATGATCACCGGCTCGGCGGCGGCACGCGGCTTCAGACCCTCGACCTTGGCGGTCAGCTCTTCGACGCGCTGGGTCAGCGTGCGGATCTCGTCACGGGTGGGGACTCCGAGACGGTGGAGCGACTTGGTGATCATCTCGTCGATCTTCTCGCTCCACTCTCCCCACTGCCCGTCCAGCTTCTCCTTGACCTTGTCGAACTGCTCCTTGGCCTTGTCGGCCTGGGCCTGCCAGTCGCCCTTGTTCCGGCCCTCGACGTCGCGGCCGCGGTCGACCAGGCGATTGAAGGCCTTGGTGCCCTCCTCGCCCGCCGCGGCCATGGCGCCGAGCCCGGCCAGCCAGATTCGATAGGCGGACTCCTTCAGCTCATCCTGCGGCTTCTTCTCATTGGTCGTGGTGGTTTCCATGGTGTCTCTCCTCACTTCTCAAGATTTGCGCTCGGTTTTCCGCGGGCGGGGGCGACGGCTCTTGGGCGCCTCGCCGGCGGTTTGATCAACCTCGAACGGCTCGGCTGCGGCGATCGCATAGCTGGCCACCAGCTCGTCGACCTTCGCTGAGAGCGAGTCGATCCGTGCGGCGAGCACCTTCACGTCATCGCGTGTCATCAACCCGAGCCGCTTGAGCAGACTCTTCGATTCGTACTGCACCGTGTCTTCGAACAGCTTCTTCATCTCGCGCACCGTGGAGCCGGTCCGCTCCCCGATCTCTTCGAACGCCTTGCGCTGGCGCTCGTCGATCGGACGGCCGCGCTCGGCCAGACGGTCGAGCCAGTGGTCGAGCTGCCCGCTCCGCTCCCCGACCTCGGCCACCGCGCCCAGCCCGGCCAGCCAGACATTGCGGCCGGCGTCGCGCAGCTCCCGGCGCGCCCGATCGAACTTTTCGTGGGTCTGCGCCTCGTTCATTCGGATTTCTCCTCTCGCCCGAAAGGGCGACTGATCACGGTTTCGGAACCTACCGTCACCGTCCCGCCGGCCATCGCCGGCTCCGGGCGGGTTCCCTCGTGCTCCAGATCGGCGAGAGACGACTCGAGCTGCTCCAGACGGGCCCGCAAGCTCGACATCTCCTCCCGCACGCGCCGTACCGGCGCCAGGCGGTCCATCGAGGCGTGCACCAGGCGGTCCACCCCGTTCTGCATCTGCTCGATGCCCGTGTGCATGGCCTTCTCGCCGATCCGCACCAGGTCGTGCAGCAGATCGCTCGGCAGAAACGACGTGCCGCGCCTCCCCTCGTCGAGAATGATCTGGGTCAGCGTCTGCGACGTCACGTCGGTCCCGGTGGCGTTGTCCACCACCTTGACCTCCTGCCCCTGACGGACCCAGCTCGCGATCTCCTCCAGGGACACGTAACGGCTCTCTTCGGTGTCATACAGCTTGCGGCTTTCGTAGCGCTTGATGAGCCGGATCATGGCCTCTCCTCGCCGGTGTTGTTCCCATTCACGACAGCCCTCGGGATCGGCGCAACTGCAAGGGAGCTGCCGTCCTACAAGTGCACTTTACCGCAGTGCGGCAAAGGAAGTCAACAGGTTTTTGACGCGGTGCGGCAAGAAGGCCTCTTGACGGGCTGGACGGTGTCAGGTACCGTGAGTCCTTCTGGAAACCCATGGCCCGGCAACCCTCTCTGGAGCTCAACCAGGCGGCTTGGCGTTCGATCTCCCGGCGGTCGCGAGCCGGACTCCTGGGCTACCCCCTCATCTTCGCTCTGCTGAGCCCTGCGATGAGCCTGGGCGCCCGGGGAGCGCGCGTCTACCTGGCGGGCGCCGCGCTGATCCTCGGCTTGACCGCGCTGCGGGCCTACCTGATCCTGCGCTTCGATCCTCTGTACGAGACGAATCCGGGCCGCTGGCGACTGCTCTACACATCCAGCCTGGTGCTCCTGCTGTTCCTGCTGGCGGGGCAGGTCTGCTGGATCCTGATGACCCATGGACCGGGGCCCTGGTCCTATTTCGCGGTGACCGTCGCCGCGGCAACGATGAGCCTGTCGGTCATCGTCTATGCGCACGATCTCTCTCTGGCGGTCTGGTATGTGGTCCTTCTCGTGGTGCCCATGCTCGGGGCGCTCTTCGCGATCTCCTCGCCGGAGGTCTCCCTCCATCTGACGGCCCTCGGGCTGGTCCTGTACGCCATCTACCTGATCGCCATGGCGCAGCAACTTCACCGCGAGCGCTGGAAAGGCCTCGAGACCAACCGCCTCCTGGCGTTGCGCGCGGCCGAGGTCGAGGGGGCGCAACAGGAGCTGCAGCGGGTCCATGATCAGCTCGAGCGCCAGTTCGAGGAGCTGCGCCTGGCCAAGGAGGCGGCGGAACGGGCGGACCTCGCCAAGACCGAGTTCCTCGCCAACATGAGCCATGAAATCCGCACCCCGCTCGCCGGCGTCATCGGGCTGGCCGACCTGCTGCTCAAGAGCGGTCTCGAAGGGCGGCAGCGGGACTATGCCGCGCTCGTGCAATCGGCGGGCGAGTCCCTCCTGCGTCTGATCGACGACATCCTCGACTTCTCCAAGATCGAGGCGGGCAAGCTGGTCCTGGAGCAGACCCCGTACGAGCTGCGCTCCCAGATGCGCGAGATCTGCGACCTCCTGCGCTTCCGCGCCCACGAGAAGGGGATCCCTCTCGGGCTCACGGTGGCGGACGCGGTCCCGGACTGGGTGGACGGCGATCCCGCCCGGCTGCGCCAGGTCCTGCTCAACCTCATCGGCAACGCCATCAAGTTCACCGCCACCGGGCGGGTCGACTTGGAGGTCATTCACGAGGACGTGGCCGGGGTCGACCTGACGGTGTTCCAGGTGCGCGACACCGGGATCGGGATCTCGCCGGAGGAGCGCGACCGCATCTTCTGGCCTTTTTCCCAGGCCGACAGCTCGACCTCCCGCCGTTTCGGCGGCACCGGGCTGGGTCTCGCGATCAGCCGCCGCATCGTCGAGCAGATGGGAGGCGAGATCGACTTCGAAAGCACTCCGGGCGAAGGCTCGGTCTTCCGGTTCCGCCTCCCGCTGGCCGCCACGGTCCCGCCGGCCGACGCGGGGACCCCCAGAGCCGTGCGACCGGCGCAGCACGGCCGCCCCCGCCACATCCTGGTCGCCGAGGACCACCCGATCAACCAGCTCGTCGCCGTCCGCCAGCTCGAGGCGTTCGGCTACGAGGTGACGGCGGTGAGCAACGGCCGCGAAGCCCTGGCCGTGTTGGGGGAGTCGTCCTACGACCTGATCCTGCTGGATTGCCAGATGCCGGAGATGGACGGGTACGAAACGGCGCGCCGCTTGCGGGCCCGGACGGCGGGGAGAAATCCGCGGCTGCCGATCGTGGCGCTGACCGCCCATGCGCTCAAGGAGGACCTCGACCGCTGCCTGGAAGCCGGGATGGACGACTACATCACGAAGCCGTTCCATCCCGACACCCTGCGCCGCACCGTGGAGCGCTGGTTGTCCGGCGGCGGCACCGCAGCGCCCCCGCCCGTGGTTCCGCCGCCGGCCGGCGGCGACGAGCCCCACCTCGACGTCAGCCGTCTCGCCGGGCTGCGCGAGCTGGGAAGGCTGGGAGGGAGCGACGTCCTGCGGGACGTGATCGCCCGTTTCCGGGAGCAGCCGCTCCTGGCGGCCCTGCGCCAGGCCCTGGAGGAGCGCGACCGCAAGGAGCTGGCGCTCCACGCCCACACGCTCAAGGGGACGAGCTCGGTCCTCGGCGCCGTACGCCTGGCCCGCCTCTGCGGCGAGCTGGAACGGATGGCGCCCGAAGCCGGTCATGACGCCTGCGCCCGCCAGCTCGCCACCATCGCCGAGGAGTACGATCAGGTGCTGGGGGAGCTGGGGGCGTAAGCCCTCAGCTCGTCCGGCTCACATACCGCTCCCATTCCCTGAGCCGCTCCGCGAGCATGCGGCCGAGGGCTTCGAGCGACGCCAGGTCGGTCGGCTCCTCGGGCAGCAGCGGCACGTCGATCACCGGCTGATCGTTGGCGAGGAGCGAGGCGAGCTCGACGAGCCCCTTCTGGTCGCGCTCTCCGAGCCAGGTCAAGAGCTCCCAGCCGGTGGGGTGGCAGGGATCGGCGGCGCTCTGTCCCTCCAGGACGGGCGCGGCACCGTCCACCAGGTAGCGCGGATGGACCCGGTTCACCACGATCGGCCCCAGGTGATACCCGGCCTGCTCCAGACGGCGGGCGAAGAAGAGGGTGTCGGGGATGCGCTCCTCCCCCGGCCCCCCGACCAGGACGAACCGCGTCTTCGGCGAGCGCAGGAGCTGCTCCACCGCCTGCGCCCGCTCGCGGAACCCCTCGAAGAGCGGACCGAAGGCTTGGAAGAACTCCGCCATGTCGCGCAGCAGGTCGAGCCCCACGACGTCGTCGAGGAAGCGCTCCGCCCGCCGGCCCAGGGCTCCCCAGCGCGCGCTCGCGCGGAGGTGCCCCTCCTCGTCGAACCAGTCCTTGAGCGCCACCCGCAGGGCGCCGCTGTCGAGGAAGCCGATGATGCGGGCCGGCGCCTCCAGGAAGTCGATGGCCTGGCGCGTCGGCGGAGTGTCCAGGATCACCTGGCTGTAGCGTCCCTCGGCGGCCACCTCGAAGAGGCGCTCGACCGCCATGTACTCCAGCACGCCGCCGAGCGCTCCCGACAGGTGCTGGTAGTAGCGGTTCTCCAGGATGCGGCGCTGCGCCCGCTCGTCCGGCGCGTAGCGCTCGACCAGGCGGTCGAAGGTGCGGCGGGCGTCGAGCAGGCTCGCCCAGAGGGGCAGACCGTCGAGAGGGACGCGGACTTCGCGCTCCAGCGCCTCCTCCCCCACCCCCAGGGCGTCCTTGAGACGGAGCGAGGGGTCGAAGGTCATCACCAGCGTCTCATGGCCGGCGCGGGCCGAGAGCACGCCCATCGCCGCGGCGAGCGTCGTCTTGCCGACTCCGCCGGAGCCGACCACGACGGTCAGGGGGTGCCGGTCGGAGATCAGCTCCATGCGTCCGCCCCCTTCTCGAGGCACCGCTGCAGCGCGGCGATCAGCTCGGGTCCGCGGTCGAGGGGGAGCTGGGGCAGCTCGATGCGAGGGCCCTCCCACGCCTCGCGCAGCCGGGCGAGCTCTTGGTCGTTCAGCAGGCGCCGCCGGCGCCAGAGGTCGACCAGCGCGTTGTCCCGGGTCTCGCCCGGAGCCGGAGCGGGCGGATAGAGGCCGTTGACCACCAGCGCCTCGGGATCGCGGCTCACCTGTGTCCGCAGCGCCTGGCGCAGCTCCAGGACCTCCTGCACCGGCATCTCCTCGGCCAGGGTCACGGCCACGATGCCGCAGCGCTCCGGGTCGGAGACGAGGCGCGCCAGATCGCCGCCCATCTCGGCGAACGGGCCCTTGTGGATCATCTCGGCCACCAGGAGGGGTGCGGCCAGCAGGCGGACGCCGTGGCCGGTGGCCGGAGCGTCGAGGACGATCTGGTCCACCTCCGGCGCGTCCTTCTCGATCCCGTTGAGGAGCCGCCAGGCATGGCCGAGGATCGCGATCTCGGTCAAACCCGGCGCCCCTTCGGCGAAGTGCTGGTAGATCGAGCTCGCCAGCACCCGCCGGGCGAGCAGCTCGAGCTTGAGCCGCTCGCGCACCACCGCGTCCAAAACCTGGCGGGGTTTGAGGTTCTGGATCCAGAGGTTCGGACCGGCGGCGATGATCTCGCCCCCCGAGGGCTGGATCCCCAGCATCTGATAGAGGTTCTCGCGGGGGTCCACCTCCACCACCAGCACCCGCCGGCCGGACTGCGACAGCTTGCGGCCGAGGACAGCCGAGACGGCGGTCTTCCCCACGCCACCTTTGCCGGTGACGACGAGGAGCTGGCGGCGGGAGAGGGTGTCGAGGAGGCTCATGCGCGGTCGGTGGGAGACTATACAGCCCTCCCGCCAAGGATGCTCCCACGCCTTTGGGTGGCTCTCCTACCCTTCAGGGCGTTGCCTTCTTGTCTCCGGCGCGATAGAAACCAGTCGTCATGAGCTTCCCAGCCACCCGACTCCGCCGTTTCCGTCAGACCCCTGCCCTGCGCCGGCTGGTGCGCGAGACCCGTCTTGCGCCCGACAACCTGGTCCTCCCCCTGTTCGTCGTGCCCGGGGAGGGCGTGGCCAAGCCGGTGAGCTCGATGCCCGGCGTCTTCCAGCACTCGGTCGACAAGATCGTCGAGACCGCCCGCGCCGCGTTCGCCGAAGGGATCCGCACCGTCATCCTGTTCGGCATCCCGGATCACAAGGACGAGATCGGCAGCGCCGCCTGGTCCCCCGACGGGATCGTGCAGCGGGCGATGCGCGCCCTCAGCTCCGAGGTCCCCGGACTGGTCAAGATCGCCGACGTCTGTTTCTGCGAGTACACCAGCCACGGCCACTGCGGTGTGCTCAAGGGACAGACCGTGGACAACGACGCCACGCTGGAAAACCTGGCGCGGCAATCGGTCTCGCTCGCCGAGGCCGGAACCGACATCATCGCTCCGTCGGACATGATGGACGGCCGGGTGGGCGCCATCCGCCAGGCGCTCGACGCCGCGGGCTACCCGGACACGCCGATCCTCTCCTACGCGGTCAAGTTCGCGAGCGGCTTCTACGGCCCGTTCCGCGAGGCCGCCGAGTCGGCCCCGGCGTTCGGCGACCGCCGCTCCTATCAGATGGACCCGGCCAACGGCCGCGAGGCGCTGCGCGAGGCGGCGCTCGACGTCGAGGAGGGGGCCGACATGCTGATGGTCAAGCCCGCCCTCCCCTACTTGGACATCCTCTCCGAGCTGCGCAAGCGCTGGGAGCTCCCCCTCGCCGCCTACCACGTGAGCGGCGAGTACGCGATGCTCAAAGCCGCGGCCGAGCGCGGCTGGATCGACTACGACCGCGTGATGATGGAGTCGCTCATCGCCATCCGGCGCGCCGGAGCCGACCTGATCCTCACCTACACGGCCCGCGACGCGGCGAAGCTCCTGGCGGCAGGATGGGTGGAATGAGCGCCCCCACCCCGACCCTCCCCCGCGTAGCGGGAGAGGGCGCCACCACCCTTCTCGAACGGGCGGAAAGAATCCTGCCGGGCGGAGTCAATTCCCCGGTGCGCGCCTTCCGCGGCGTCGGCGGCACACCGGTCTTCGTCCGCTCCGCCTCCGGGGCGTATCTCGAAGGCGAGGACGGCCGCCGCTACATCGACTACATCGGCGGCTACGGCCCGCACATCCTCGGGCACCGGCATCCCGCGATCGTCGCGGCGATCCAGGAGGCTCTGGGGCGCGGCACGGCATTCGGCGCCCCGACCCTCCCCGAGGTGGAGCTCGCGGAGACGATCGCGAGCGCTCTGCCGGCCGTCGAGATGGTCCGGCTGGTCAATTCCGGCACCGAGGCCACCATGTCGGCCCTGCGCTTGGCCCGCGCGGCCACCGGCCGCAACCGCTTCGTCAAGTTCGAGGGGTGCTATCACGGGCACGCCGACCCGTTCCTGGTGGCGGCCGGCTCGGGCGCGGCCACGATCGGCGTCCCTTCCTCGCCGGGAGTTCCGGAAGCCGTCACCGCCGACACCCTGCTCGCCCCCTACAACGACCTCGATGCGGTCGGGCGGCTGTTCGCGGAGCAGGGCGACGACATCGCCGCGGTCATCGTCGAGCCGATCGCGGGCAACATGAGCCTGGTCCCGCCCGGCCCCGGCTTCCTCCAGGGGCTGCGCGACCTGTGCGACCGCCACGGCACGCTCCTGATCCTCGACGAGGTGATGACCGGCTTCCGCGTCGCCTGGGGAGGCGCGCAGAACCTCTTCGACCTCCGTCCGGACCTGACGACCCTGGGCAAAGTGATCGGCGGCGGCCTGCCGCTCGCCGCCTACGCCGGACGCCGCGACCTGATGCAGCGGATCGCCCCGGCCGGCCCGGTCTACCAGGCCGGCACCCTCTCCGGCAACCCGCTGGCGGTGGCGGCGGGAAAGGCTGCCCTGGCCGAGCTGTCGCGGGACACGCCGTGCGCGTATGCGCACCTGGAGCGGATCGGCGCCCGCCTGCAGACCGGGTTGGAAGGGGCGGCCCGGCGGCACGCCATTCCGCTGCGCGTCACGCGCCAGGGCTCGATGCTCGGGATCTTCTTCACGGACGCCCCGGTCCGCCGGCTGGAGGACGTCCACGCGACCGACCGCCGGCGCTTCGGCCGCGTCTTCCACCGCCTGCTCGCCGCGGGCATCCACCTGCCGCCGTCCGCCTACGAGGCGCTCTTCCTGTCGACCGCGCACGGCGACGCCGAGATCGACGCCACGGTCGAGGCGTTCGATCGCGCCCTGGCCGAGGAAGGTTAGCCATGGCCCGGAAAGGCCTCGACGTCCTGGTGGTGGGTGGCGGCATCATCGGGCTGGCCTGCGCCCGGGAGCTGGCCCGCGCCGGGAAGCGCGTCGAGGTGCTGGAGCGCCTGCCGGCCGGGGCCTCGGCCTCGGTGGCCGCCGCGGGCATGCTCGCCCCTCTCGCCGAAGTCCCCCAGCCCGGGCCGTTCCTCGACGCCTGCCGCGCCTCGCGCGACCTCTGGCCCGGCTGGGTGGCCGCGCTCTCCCAGGAGACCGGCCTGTCGATCGAATTCGACGCCAGCGGCACTCTGCTCGTCGCCCTCGACGCCGGCGAGGAGGCGCATCTCGAAGCCGTCGCGGCGGCGGCCGCATCGGCCGGCGAGGTCGTCGAGGAGATCGGGCACGACCACTTCCGGCAGTGGGTCCCGGACGCCTCCCCGGGCGTTCGCCGCGTCCTGCGCATCCTGGGCGACCACCGGGTGGACAACGTCCAGGCGTGCGCCGTGCTGGCGTCCGCGGCCCTGGCCGCCGGAGCGACGGTGAGCTACGGCTTCGAGGTCGAACGGATCGAGCGGACGCGGGGCGGGGTGCGCGCGACCTCGGGAAGCGGCAGCCGCGAGGCGGAGCTCCTGATCCTCGCGGCCGGCGCCTGGAGCGGCCAGATCCCGGGTTTGCCGCCCTTGCCGGTACGGCCGGTGCGCGGCCAGATGCTCATGCTCCAGGGGATCGACTGGCCCTGGCACGGCTGCATCCGGGGACAGGGCGGCTATGCGGTACGGCGGGGGCTCACCCGGCTGCTCGTCGGGGCCACGACGGAGGAGGCCGGCTTCTTCTGCCATCCCACCGTGGCGGGAATCGACAGCCTGCTCGCCTTCACCCGGCACGTCCTGCCGGGGCTCGACACGGCGCGTCTGGAGTCGGTCTGGGCGGGCCTGCGCCCCGGCACGCCGGACGATCTGCCGCTGATCGGTTTCCTGCCCGGATGGCCGGTCCTCGCCGCCACCGGACATTTTCGCAACGGCATTCTGCTCGCCCCCTGGACCGCGCGCGAGGTCGCACGGCTGGTGGCGGGCCGGGACGCCGCACCCGAGGCGGCGAGCTTCTCGCCGTCCCGCTTCATCCATCTTCCTGTGGAGGCTGGCTAAATGCCCGTCCGGTATAATCTCCGCTCCATGGGGGTGTTACCATTCTCTTCTAGAGCGCGTGGCCTAAGGAGGGGCCAGGTATGACTCACATCATCGCTGAACCCTGCGTCGGCACCAAGGACACGGCCTGTGTCGACGTCTGCCCTGTGGATTGCATCTACGGAAAGACCGACGACTGGGAGATCCTCTACATCCATCCCGAGGAGTGCATCGATTGCGGGCTCTGCATCGATGCCTGCCCGGTCGAGGCGATCTTCCCCCTGGAAGAGGTCCCCGACAAATGGAAGATCTGGATCGCCAAGAACTACGAGCACTTCGGGATGACCCCTCCGTGAGCTCGTAGCCGGGCGAGCTCGGCCGCGACCGCCTGCTGCGCCCGGACGGACAAGGCGGCGCGGTCGTCGCGCGATACTCCCTCCGTCGAAATCGGCTCACCGAACGCCACGTTGACCCGCCCGGGCCGGAAACCGATGCTCTGCCGCGGCATGATGCGCGCCGTGCCTTCGAGCGCGATGGGGAGGACCGGGACGCCGGCATCGAGAGCGGCGGCGAAGGTGGCGGCGTGGAAGCGCTGCAGCCGGCCGTCGACCGACCGGGTCCCTTCGGGAAAAGAAAGGACGCTCCACCCGTCGCGCAGGCGCGCGGTGATCGCGGCGACGCTGCGTAGCGAGTCGCGCCGGTCGGCACGTTTCACGAAGACCATCCCCATGGCCTCCATGTAGTGTTTGAGAAAAGGGATGCGCGTCAGCTCCTGCTTGCCGATGAACAGCACCGGCACGGGGAGCACCGCGAAGAGGACCGGGATGTCCAGCCACGACTGGTGATTGGCCACCACGAAATACGCCCGGGAGGGATCGATCCGCTTGCGCCCCTGGATGGCTTCCAGTCGCGCCCCTGCGCACGCCAGGGTGACCGGAGCCCACACCCTGCGCGCCAGCCACAGGCCGGGCCGCGGGCTCCGCGCCACCTTCGACGCCAGGATCGCCACGACGATGCACCCCGCGCTCCAGAGCGAGACAACCGCGATCTGGAGCAGGTTGACCGGCAGCCAGAGGACGGACATGGCCGGGGAATCCTACCGCAGCCGGAGCCCTCACCCCCGGCCCCTCTCCCGCGAGCGGGAGAGGGGCCGGGGGTGAGGGCTTTTCAATGCATCGCTGCCGGCGCCGCCGTGCTCCCGCTCCGGCGCTTGAAGAACAGCAGCAGCGGGATGCAGCAGAGGAAGAAGATCCCCACCACGCGGAAGGCGTCCATGTAGGTGAGCAGCAGACTCTGCTGCACCACCGCACCCTCGATGGCCGCATAGGCCTGCCGCTGCGCTTCGAAGAAGCTCGCGCCTTTGGCGATGAAGCCTTGCGTCAACGCCGACAGCCGCTCGCGCGCGGGCGCGTCGTAGATCGACACATGGGACAGGAGCGCCACGCGGTGCGACCAGGAATGGACCTGGATGTACGTCGCCACCAGGGCGATGCCGAAGGAGCCGCCGAGCTGCCGCATCATGTTGGTCAGCCCCGCCCCCTGCGCAATGTCCTTGCCCTTCAGGCCCGACAGCGCCACGGTGGTCAGTGGTACGAACAGCAGGCCGAGACCGACGCCGCGCAGGATCAGCGGCCAGAAGAAGTCCCCCCGGCTGGAGTCGAGCGTCGAGTGGGACAGCATCCAGGTGAACGCGAAGAAGGAGATGAATCCCAGGGCGTTCAGGAGCTGCGGCGGCGCGCCTTTCTGTAGCAGCTTTCCCACGACCGGCATGGTGGCCGCCGTGGCGAGCGATCCGGGCAGCAGGATGAGCCCGGTCTGCATGGCGTCGAAGCCGAGCAGGTTCTGGGCGAACACCGGGAAGATGAAGACCGAGGCGTAGAGGCCGAACCCCATGATGAAGGTGAAGATCGTCCCCACGGCCAGCGAGCGGTCCTTCAAGACCCGCAGATCCACCACCGGATGGTCCACCTTGAGCTCCCAGATCACGAACCCGATCAGGGCCGCGGCGGCGACGGCGGAGAGCACCATGATGTAGCGGGCCGAGAACCAGTCCTCGGCCTCGCCGCGCTCCAGCACGACCTGCAACGCCCCGATCCCCAGGATCAGCAGGCCGATCCCCGCCCAGTCGATCGACTCGATCTTCCGCGATTCGCGGGCGTCGGGGATGAAGGCCATCGCCATCAGGATCGCCAGGATGCCGATCGGCAGGTTGACGTAGAAGATCCACGGCCACGAGTAGTTGTCGGTGATCCATCCGCCGAGGGTGGGTCCGACCGTGGGACCCACCACCACGCCGAGACCGAAGAGGGCGTTGGCGAGACCGAGGTCCTCCTTCGGAAAGGTTTCCACCAGGATCGCCTGCGAGGTGGAGAGCATGGCGCCTCCCCCCGCTCCCTGGATGAAGCGGAAGATCACCAGCTCCCACAGGCTCGTCGCATGGCCGCAGAAGAACGAGGCGATGGTGAACAGGATCAGCGAGAAGGTGAAGTAATTGCGCCGGCCGAACATCGAGGCGAACCAGCCCGTCATCGGAATCACGATCACGTTCGCCACCACGTAGCCGGTCACCACCCAGGCGATCTCGTCGAGCGTCGCCCCCAGGTTTCCCATCATCTGGGGGAGAGCGACGTTGACGATCGACGTATCGATCAGCTCGATCATCGAGGCCAGGATCACCGTCAGCGTGATGATCCACTTGTTGGCGCCTTGCTGTGGCATGAGAGCCTTTTCCCTCCTCAGCCCAGCTCGACCGCGACCGAGACGTTCATGCCCACGCGCAGGGGGTGCTGCGGATTCGGCGGATCGGTGAACACGATCTTCACCGGCACGCGCTGCACGACCTTGGTGAAGTTGCCGGTCGCGTTGTCCGGCGGCAGCAGGGAGAACTTGGCCCCGGTCGCCGCGGCGAGCGACTCGATCCGGCCGTGGAAGGTCACGCCCGGGTAGGCGTCGACCTCGATGTCCACCGGCTGGCCCGGCCGCATCTCGGCGAGCTGGGTCTCCTTGAAGTTGGCGACCACCCAGGCGTCGTGCCCCTCTACGATCGCCAGGAGGGGCTGGCCGGCCTGCACGAGCTGCCCCACCTCAACGTCTTTCTTGGAGACCACGCCGGAGACCGGCGAGGTGACCGTCGCGTAGGAGAGCTGGAGGAGCGCCGCCTGGAGCGCGGCCTGGTGCTGGGCCACTTTGGCCTCGGTCGCACCGATCTGGCGCTGGGCGGCCTGGAGCCCGGCCGCGGCAGACTCGACCGTGGCACGGGAGGCCTCGGTCGCGGAGCGCGAGGCGTCTGAAGCCGCGCGGGCTGCGTCATATTGCTGCTGCGAGATCTCCTCCTTGCCCCACAGCGCCTTGTAGCGCTCCACGTCGGCCCCGGTCTGCTGCTGCCGGGTCTGCGCCGCGGCCACGTCGGCCCGGGCATGCGCCACGGTTGCCTGGGCGCTGGAGACGGCGGCCTGGGCGACCGCCACGGCGGCTTCCGCGTTGGCGACCTCCGCCCGCTCCTGGTCCACCTTGGCCTGGAGATCGGCCGGATCGATGCGCAACAGCAGGTCGCCCGCCTTGACCGGCTGGTTCTCCTTCACCAGCACCTCGCGGACGTATCCGGAGACGCGGGGCAGGACCGGATCGATCGACCCCTCGATCTGCGCGTCGTCCGTGGTGGCGTGATGGGCGTGGAATTCGTACGTGCGGAACCCGAGGACTGCACCGACAACCACCACCAGGCCCAGGATGCTGAAGATCACGACCCTGCGGACCCTCCCCCGCTTCATCTGGGGTGCACGGTCCGGCAGTGCCGCGGTCTCTTCTTTCTTTTCGATTCTCAGCGGACTACTCATGATTTCTCTCTCCCTCAAAACCGGGCGTTCTGCGCCGTGGCAGTGGAACCGTTGGATGGGATCAGCGTACGGATCTGGCCGGTCGCCCGCGCCAGATCGAAACGCGCCTGCGCCTCGTCGGCCAGCGCGTCGATGCGCAGGTCGCGGGCGGTGGCGAGCGACGTCTGGGCGTTGTCGACCTCGATCGACGAGGCGACTCCCGCCTTGAAGCGGTCGCTGGCCAGGTCGAGCTCGTCCTGCGAAAGCCGGACGTTCTGCTCGGCCAGCTCGACGCGGCTGCGGGCGTTGTCCAGGAGAAGCAGCGCGCGCCGCACCTCCTGCTCGACCTGCCGCTCGGTGTCGCGCCGTTCCAGGAGGAGCTGCTCCTGCTGCGAGCGGGCCTGGGCGATCCGGGCTTCGGTCCGCCGGCCGGTGAAGATCGGCACGTTGACCGTCGCGGTGAACGAGCGGCTCCAGGCCAGGTCCTGCACCCGGTTGCCGCTCTCGATCGCCTGCGCCTGGGCGGCGAGCGTCGGCAGCTTCTCCGCCTGCGCCGCCTCCAGGGCGAGCCCGGCAGCGCGCAGGCGCTCTCCGAGGAGAGTCAGCTCGGGCCGGCCCTCGCGGG
>DASPXX010000041.1:0-8994 GCA_035637095.1 Thermoanaerobaculia bacterium | reverse complement strand
TCACTCCTGAGCGTTTTTCGTCCATTGGCGACATCATAGCAGAGAATCGGGCCATCGGGGAGGAGCACCGTCGCGCCCGCGGGGGTCATCCCTTGACCGTCCCAATTCAATAATAAGGAAGGGGAGGGGCCCGTCGCACTCGGAGACCGGCCCCTCCAAACATGACAGGGGCCGGCCGCGCCAAGGCCGGCCCCCGAACGGCAGGACAGGGCCGGGGGCGGAAGAGGTGTGCTCGCTCTCCGAGAGAACCGGGTCCGGAGGTCGGGAGCCGGGACGGGAATGCAAGAGACCAGTCCTCGCCGAAGCCGTTGCCAGAGCGGAGCAAGGGTGAGCTTCAGGCGTTCCGAGGCAGGACCTCCAGGGGAATGCGACCACATTTCCCGTCGGCTAAAATAGACGGGTGGAACCTATATCTGGAACCTATATCTGGAGGTTTGCCAAGGGGACTGCGGCGGGGGGAGAGTACAATCGGGCCTTCCAAAAGCTCAGACTTATGCCGCCTCTATTGCGCCCGCCTCCTTTGTGCCCCCGATAGAGTGGTATCCTATCCGGACTGACTGACTGGGATTGGATTGACCAACATGCCCGAAAACACGAACCCCATCGTCTCGATAGCGTGTATTTGCGAAAAAGCTCTACAAGAGAAGGATGGCCTCATCAGTTTGATTCGCGTGGTGGACACCCTTTATTTACCGCGCGCTTATGGGACCGAACTTTACATCGTCCTTGCCCTGAAGTCGGGGGCGATAAGGGGTAAGTTTGATGTGGATCTCGTGTTCCGCCCTCCGTCTGGAAAGGATCAGCTGGTGTATAGCTGGCAGTTCCTTCTTGAGGGTGACGGGCACGGGGTGAACCTGCTCGCGCCTCTAAGCCTGATACCCCCAGAGGAACAAGGGCTTTCCTGGTTTGATGTGACTTGCAACGGAGAGGTTTTGACTAGTATACCCTTTAGACTGGACGTACTAGAAGGCGTTGACTCAATCTCAGATGAGACATCGATCTAGGCCGAGGCTGTGCCGGAGAAACGATAACTCGATCGGTACTAACACTAATGCTTACCTTGCGCTCATTGAACAGCGATAACAGCCTATCTCGCAGCTCTCGCTCGGAAATATGATCAGATGAATGCTCAGAGAGCGCAAGCTCAATCGCAGACACAAGTTCCTGCGCGGCTTGGCTGCTGTCCAAGTGCATGTTCCAGCTTTGTTGAACCAGCCAGTCTTCGAAATCCTCAAGTTCGAACTGGCGAAGCAATAAACCAGCAAGATGTTTTCGCGCGTCAGCCTCAGTAATCATGCCGCCTCCAATCGTCCGGATTAGCGTCAACGAGCTGCGAGAGCGTTTCAACCGAGGCGAGTATTGGGAGCGCGTACAGCGTGGAGACCTCAACTCCCAACTTAAGCGCGAGAATCATCCCGCCCCGGAACAATCCGGCCAGCCCTATTGTACCAGAAGTCAAGAGGTGTTCTACTTTGACGCAAATGGTCAAGAGGTGGCAAGGGTTCACCAGTATCTAAGACCTGATGGCGGTATCGGGGCGTCAGGAAGGCCAGACCCTAAGCGACTCCTTGAAGATGGTATCCTTTACCGCATAAGCAAGGCGCCTCGGCCCTAGCTAGTATTCGGTCCCGGGTACCGCTAAGAGCTTACCCGCACGATTCCGACGCAGCGCTCCTTGTACGCCCCCTCTCTTAAGAAAGGCCCCTGCCGCCTGACGAACTCCTACTCCCCGAACCACCAAAGAAGACAGCCGGCTACTAGTCGGACGCCTCCGGGCCCTGTCATCCGCAGGTCGGCGCCACCGGCCCCCTCCCCCGCCCCCGCCATCCCCGTCCGGCCCTGTGCGGCCTCAGGTCGTGCGGCCTTGCTGGACCAGCTACCGGAATTCTATTGTGCTGGAGTGAGTTGCGTGGTGCCCAGGGGCGGAATCGAACCACCGACACCGTGATTTTCAGCCACAGGTCGAGGTCGATTGAACCGGCTGGTGCTGTGCTATGCCTCTCCTCAGGTCGATCCCCCGCCCCAGCCAATCGCCCAATCCAATAAGGAAGGAAGGAGAGAGGCCCGTCTCTCCC
Organism: Thermoanaerobaculia bacterium; assembly: GCA_035637095.1. Taxonomy (GTDB): domain Bacteria; phylum Acidobacteriota; class Thermoanaerobaculia; order Multivoradales; family UBA5704; genus UBA5704. The sequence continues at coordinate 6,919 of DASPXX010000041.1, read as the reverse complement.
AGGGAGACCGGCCCCTCCAAACATGACAGGGGCCGGCCGCGCCAAGGCCGGCCCCCCGAAACGGTAGGACAGGGTCGGGGGTGCCAGGCCCCGGCGCCCTGCTGCTTCCGACATCTCAAAGAACGGCTCACGCAGCCCGGAGAGTCCGGCGGTCGTAAGCGGGGAGGGGGAGGAAGGCGGACCTCCCTCCCCCCTAATGGTTGTTGTCGGTGCTTCTGTGCCGGCTCTACGGCGTGGTGCTGTCGGGCGAGGCCGCCGGGGCCGGTGCGGGCTCCGGCTGGCCGGGGCGCTTGCGGGACTTCTTGTCGCGGCCCCTCACCCGCTTCGGCTGGATCCCGAACTCGAGCAGCCTCTCGCTGTCGAAGCCGTGCACAGTCTTGAGCGTCGCGGCGAGGCGGTTGCGCAGGTCGTCTCCCCTCGCCGCGAGCTCGTCGCGCACCCGGTTGATCTCCTGCGACTCCGCCTTGAGCGCCGCTTGGCGGGCGTCCAGCTCGTCGGACTGGAGGGTGATCCCCTTCAGCTCCGTGTGCAGGGGCACCAGCAGCGGGAGCTCTCCGAGCTGCGGCTCGAGACCCGTCGTCATCACCTTCCACCGCGCGACCCGTTCCGGCTTGCTACGTCCTTGCGTGGCCATGGTCCTTCTCCTTTTTTGGATGGGGAGGGATATCCCGATCCCTGGTTCCCCGTCGGTTGTATCGGTCTCGACCCGAGTCTGGCTTGTCCGGCCCCGGGCCGTCGAGACTGAATTCACATACTGATCTCCTTCACGGTTCTCCTGGTTGAACGGCTCGCAGCAAGGGGAAGATACTCCAGCTCTCTCTCCTTGTCAACATCCAATCTTAATTTTTCCTGCTTGTTGCTCCAAAAGTCAGCTTACCGTGTGAAAAGACCCGTTGGCCTTTCAGGTGACTCTACTGCCGAATGAAAAGGTCTGTTGGTCGTTCGAGTGACTCTATTGACGGTCGCGCTGGTCTATTCTCGGATAAACAAACCTGTTTGGTCGACCAACAGACCTTTTCGGAGACAAGCAGACTTTCCCGGCCTGCAACGGGGCTGTTGACTCGACGAACGGACCTGTTCAAGCCTCAAGTGACTCGCGCGACGGTCCAACAGAGTGGTGAGCCGCGAAAAGATCGGCTCGTCCGGCAATTGAGTCACTTGCGAGAGGAACAGACCTGTTCAGCCGGCGAGAGGGTCTACTGCCCGATGCGTTGGCCTTTTGTCCAGGGTGTCGAGCTTTCGTCGCCCCTTCAGCTCAGTTCCCTCGTCCGGCTTCTGGCGCGAATCCCCTTGACATCAACGAACTGTATCTGCATGCTGGATGGCTGTCAAGACCATGAGACGCCCCGACGGCTGTGGAGCCCGATCGGTTCGTGGCCAAGGACTGGGGACGTCTCTACGGAACGGCTTTGGACTGCTCCGCGCTCAACTCGAACGGCACCGGCGGCATCCGTTCGATACAGGGCCTTCACTTCCGTGTCATCACCAGGTCCGGCTGCCCCGGCTCGAACAGCGTGAGCCCGGTGATCCGTCCCTCGCTCTCCTGGAACACCACGCGGTGGCCCGGCTCCATGCCTTCGATCCGGAAGCGGGTGGGCGAGGTGGCGATCAGCAGAACGGCTTCGCCGTCGAGGGTCACGCGTACCCGGTTGCCGGCGAGGTCCACCTGGGCCGTGAGCCCCGAGGCCGGCTCCTGATAGGTCCCCGGAAGCCGTGCGAGGTCGGCGGAGGACAGCGTCACCTCGGGATCGCCGGAGCTCAGCGCGAAATCCGGCCGCCGCATGCGGGCCACGCACGAGGTGTCCAGCCCCTGGGTCGTGCCTGCCTCGATGAAGGCGGCCATCACTCCGAACAGGCAGTCCGTTCCTTCCATGCCGTTGGTGCCGTGAGCGCCGTCGGCGACGATCAGGTGGCGGCCGTTCTTCAGGGTCCGCACGACCTTCTCCCCGTTCGCCGCCGGTGTGACGGGATCCCGTTCGCCCGAGATCAGCAGGGCCGGGACGTCGGAGACGACCGGCGCCAGGGTCTCTTTCCCCAGGTCGCGGATGGGCCACCCCTCGCACGCGGCCCTCTGCTGCCGGATGCGGAAGTCGCCCAGCATGGTCCCTTCGACGGCCGCCGGAATCTCGTCCGGCCGGATGAACGCCACGTCCTCGGCGCAGGTCACCGACTGATAGAAGCCGTCGGCGGTCGAGGTCATGAACGAGGCATAGAGGCGGCCCGTCTGGGCCAGAGGGCGGAAGTCCCCGGCGGCGGCCTGGTGGATCAGGAGCGGCAGGAGCGAGGCGCCCGACGGCGAGTAGGTCATGTAGCGCAGGGTCTGGGCCACGCCATAACGCCCCAGGTGAATCTCGAAGTTGTCACCGGTCGACGGATCGGCGAGCTCGACCCGGACGGGCTCCGCGGTCACGCGGCGCAGCACGGCGTCCAGCTCCTGGCGAAGCTGCGGAAACGCCCCATGGCAGGCCGCATCGCCCTCGCACTCGGCGAGCAGGCCGTCCAGCGCCGCCTGGGCGGAGCGCGCGACTCCCAGGGGATAGCGGTCGTCGGGCGGCACGACGCCCAGCAGGGTGATGGTCCGCACGCTCTGCGGATGGCGCCGCAGGTAGGTCAGCACGGCGCGTGTGCCATAGGAGGCTCCCATCAGGTCGGCCTTGCCGTAGCCGAGCGCGGCACGGACCTCCTCGACGTCGTCGGTGGCGTCGCCGCTGGTGTAGAAGGAGAGGTCCACCTCCTTCTACAGGTGGTCCCGGCAGGCTTGGATCTTGTCGGTCGGCAAGAAGTTGTCGAGGAACCCCTGGGCGCCCTGCTTGCCCTGCATCTCCGGACAGAAGAGGCCTCCGGAGTCGCCGGTGCCCCGCATGTCAACCAGCAGCACGTCGTGTTTCTGGCGCAGGGACGCGAGCTCCTGGGCGAAGGAGAGCCCTTCGTGGATCGACGACTCCCCCGGTCCTCCGGCGAAGTAGATGAACGGATCCGGCAGGCGCGCGGGACCCTGGGCCGGGAGCACCACGATGCGGAGCGGGATCTTCCGTCCGGTCCGGGCCGCCCGGTTCTCGAAGACCTCGTAGATGCCGCAGCGGGCGTCCGGCGGGAGGCCGGGCTCCTTGCAGGGGGTGAGCTCGGGCTTCCGCGGCGCCTCCGCCGCACGCCCCGGCAGGGCAGGTCCGAGGCAGGCGAGAAGGGTGAGAAGGGAGACGGCAGTGCGACGTTTCATGGCAGGGCTCCTCTCGGACGGCTTCAAGAGACCTTCGGCATCACCTGGACTCTTACGCCGTCTGGGAGAGGGAAGTTTCCGGCTGGTACACTGAGCACAGTCTCGCATCGGGCTCGCTCCTCGTGCGGGCTGACGCAGGAGAGATCGAAGCCCATGACGAGACTTCAGGATGAGATCGCCGATCTGACGCCCGCGCAAAAGGCGGCGCTGTTTGACCACCTGCGCAAGAAAAGGCAGGCGTCGGGCGAGCAGCGCCGCATCGGGCGCCGGGCCTCCGGCTCGCCTCCGCCGCTGTCGTTCGGACAGCTCCGGCTCTGGTTCCTGGACCGTCTGTCGCCCGGGGACCCGACGTACAACCTGCCCACGGCCGTGGAGATCCACGGCGCGCTCGACGTGCCGGCTCTGACCCAGGCGCTCGCCGCCGTGGCCGGCCGGCACGAGGTGCTACGCACGACGTTCGCGTCGTTCGCGGCGGGGGACGGTGACGAGCCGGTCCAGGTGATCGCTCCCCGCTTCGAGCTGCGGCTCCCGGTGATCGAGCTGCGGGGGCTCCCGGAAGGCCGGCGCGACGCCGAGCTCCGGCGGTGGACGGCGGCGGCGGCGAGCCTTCCGTTCGATCTGGAGAAAGGCCCTCTGCTGCGCAACGCCCTGTTCCGCATCGCGGGCGGGCACCACCTGCTCCTCGTGGTCATGCATCACAGCGTGAGCGACGGCTGGTCCCTGGGCTTGCTGGTCCAGGAGATGGCGGCGCTCTATGCGGCGTCCCTCGCCGGCCGGCCGAGCCCGCTGCCGGAGCTCGCGATCCAGTACGCGGACTTCGCGGCCTGGGAGCGCCAGACGCTCCGCGGCGAGAGGCTCGCGCTCCTGGTCGACGCCTGGCGCCGCCGCCTGGCCGGCGCTCCGCCCGCCATCGCGCTGCCGGCCGACCGGCCGCGCCCGCCGCTCAAGACGAGCACCGGGGCGGCCGTCGACCTCTCCTTTCCGCCGCGCGCCGCGGCACGCCTCACCGGCCTCGCCGCCGGGGTCCGCGGCACCTGCTTCATGGGCCTCCTGGCGGCCTGGAACGCGCTCCTCTTCCGCTTCACGGGCGCGACCGACCTCGTGGTCGGCACGCCGGTCGCCAACCGGCGCCCCGAGACCAGCGATCTGATCGGTTTCTTCGTGAACACCCTGGCCTTGCGCTGCGATCTCGCCGGCGATCCGACGTTCGAGGAGCTGCTCGGCCGCGTGCGCGAGGTGACGCTAGAGGCGTTCACACATCAGGCCATGCCGTTCGAGAAGCTGGTCGAGGAGCTGAGCCCGGAGCGCGATCCGAGCCGCACGCCGCTCTTCCAGGTGATGTGCACCCTCCAGAACGCCCCGGCCGAGGCGGTCGACCTGGAAGGCCTGTCGCTCAGGAAGGTCGACAGCGGCACCTCGTCCGCGAAGTTCGATCTGTCGCTGACCGCGGGGGAGATCGGCGAGGAGCTCGACGGCTCTCTGACGTACTGGACGGAGATCTTCGACGCCGCCACGGTCGCCCGCCTCGGCCGCTGTTTCTCGGCGCTCGTGACCGCGGTCCTGGAGTCGCCCTGGCAGCGCATCTCGGAGATCCCCATCCTGAGCCGGGAGGAGATCGCCGAGCTGACTCAAGGGTGGGCCACGCCGGCGCTCCCGGCCGGCGATGCCGCCCTGGTCCACGAGAGGATCGCCGCCTGGGCGACGGTGGACCCCGCACGGCCGGCGCTGCAGGGCGAGGACGGCGAGATCACCTACGGGGAGCTGCAGCGGCGGACCGCCGAGCTCGCCAGCCGCCTGCGGGCGCTCGGCGTCGGCCCCGAGGTGCGGGTCGGCGTCCCCGGAGCGCGGAGCGCGTCGACGGTGGTCGGAATCCTCGCGGTGCTGGAAGCGGGCGGCGCGTATGTGCCGCTCGACCCGGCGCTGCCCGAGGACCGCCGCGCCGCGCTCCTGGAGGAGGCCGGGTGCGCCGTGGTGCTGGATCGGTCGGATCGGTCGGATCGGACCGATCGGTCGGATCTGCTGCCGCAGCTCCCGGTGCTTCCGGAGAACGCCGCCTATGTGCTCTTCACCTCGGGGTCGACGGGCACGCCCAAGGGGGTGGTGGTCGAGCACCGGCAGCTCGCGCGCTACGTGGACGGCGCGATCGCCGCCCTCGGCCTGCCGCCCGGCGCCCGGTACGCGCTGGTCTCGACGTTCGCGGCCGACCTGGGGCACACCTCTCTCTTCCCGGCCCTGGTCACGGGCGGCTGCCTCGACGTGGTCCCGGAGGCGAGCGCGGCCGATCCCGAGGCGTTCGCGGACCACCTGGAGCGGTATCCGGCCGACTGCCTGAAGATCGTGCCGTCGCACCTGGCGGCCCTGCTCGGCTCGTCGCGCCCGGCCGCCGCCCTGCCGCGCCGGCGGCTGGTCCTGGGCGGAGAGGCGACCTCCCCCGAGCTGGCGCGGCGCCTCCGGGAGCTCGCTCCGGAGCTCGCCGTCTTCAACCACTACGGCCCCACGGAGACCACGGTGGGAGCCATCGCGGGGCCTCTGCAGGGCTCCGCCGCAACCATTCCCCTCGGGCGTCCGCTGCCGGGCGTCCAGATCCTCCTCTTCGGCACCGCCGGAGAGCTGGTGCCGGTCGGGGTCGTCGGCGAGATCCACATCGGGGGCGGCGGCGTGGCCCGCGGCTATCTGGGCCGTCCCGGTCTGACCGCCGAGCGCTTCGTCCCCGGACCGGGAGGGCGCCTCTACCGGACCGGCGACCTGGCGCGGCTGACGAAGGACGGGCTGGTCTGGCTCGGACGGGCGGACCACCAGGTCAAGATCCGCGGCTTCCGCATCGAGCTGGGAGAGGTCGAGGCCGCGCTCGTCCGCCAGCCCGGCGTGCGCGAGGCGGTGGTGCTGGCCCGTGAGGACGCGCCCGGAGACCGGCGCCTGGTCGCCTATGTGGTGCTCCGGGAAACCGGGGAGAGCACCGACCTGCGGAGCGCTCTGCGCCGCTCGCTGCCCGAGGCCATGGTGCCTTCCGAGGTCGTGACCCTGGAGAGCCTGCCGCTGACCGCGAACGGCAAGGTCGACCGCCGCGCCCTGGCCCGTATGGCCTCCGCGGCGGTCCGCGAGGAGGCGCATTTCACCGCGCCGCAAGGCCCCGCCGAGGAGCTGCTCGCCGGGATCTGGGCCGAGGTGCTCGGCGCCGGCCGCCTGGGACCGCAGGCGCGGATCGGCGCGCACGACGACTTCTTCGCCCTCGGCGGGCATTCGCTCCTCGCCACGCGGGTCATCTCGCGCATCCGCGAAGCTTTCGGGGTGGAAGTGCCGCTGCGCGCCCTGTTCGAGACCCCGACCGTCGCCGAGCTCGCGGGGCGGATCGAAAGAATCGGACCGATTGGACCGAGCGGACCGATTGGACGGATCGAAAGAGCGGATCGCACGGGCGACCTGCCGCTCTCATTCGCCCAGCAACGGCTCTGGTTCCTCGATCGGCTGGCGCCGGACAACCCGTTCTACAATGTGTACAGCCCGCTCCGGCTGAACGGCGCTCTCGACGTGACGGCCCTGCGGCGGGCGTTCCGGGAGATCGTCCGGCGCCAGGAGGGCCTGCGCACGGCGTTCCCGGTGATGGATGGACGGCCTCGCCAGGCGATCGCTCCGGTGGCGGATTTCCAGCTCCCGCTGATCGATCTGGAAGGCCTTCCCGGGGAGAGCTGGCGGGCCGAGCTG
>DASPXX010000040.1:0-11549 GCA_035637095.1 Thermoanaerobaculia bacterium | reverse complement strand
GGGTGGGAGATGGGAGAGGGGTTGGGGGTGAGGTCGGGGGTCAGGGGGTGAGGGTTCTACACCGACTGGATTGCCCGCATCAGGTCGAGCAGGCCGTGCCCCTCGAAATAGCGCTCGCGGTCGAGGGAGGTCGCGCTGTCGAGGAAGATCTTCTTGACCTCTTCCGGACGCTGGATGAACTCGCGGCGGATCGAGAGGAACGCGGCGATCGCTCCGGAGACGTGGGGAGCCGCCATGCTCGTGCCGCTGTCGTCGACATAGGCCGACACGCCTGCCGGTACATCGCCTCCGTGCGGCGCCAGCCTCCTCCCCGCGGCGCACGAGGTGATGCGCTCGCCGGGAGCGACGAGATCGGGCTTCAAGCGCCCGTCGCCGGTCGGACCCTTCGAGGAGAAATAGGAGACCCCGTAGAGGTGCGGCGCGTCGCGGTGCGTCGCCCCCACGGTGATGGCGAGCGCGGCGTTGCCGGGGTCGTTGATCGTGTTGGAGAGCCCCACCTTGGTCTGCCGCTGGTCGGCGAGGACCCGCCCATACCCGGTGTTGCCGGCCGCCACCACGACCACCACGCCGCTCTTGACCAGCCGGTCGACCTCGACGCAGAGCGGGCTCTGGCCGCAGGCGAACATCTCGGCGTCGAACTCGTAGCCGATCGAGAGGTTGATGCCGTGGACGCGCAGGATCTTGGGATCGCCATTGAGCTGTTCCCGGACGTATTCGAGCGCGCGCATGACGTCGCTCGACCGGCCCTGGCCCTGGTCGTTGAGCACCTTGAGACTGATCAGCCGGCACTGCGGCGCCACGCCGCGCAACCGCGTGGCATCACGCACCATGCGCTCCTCGAGCGTCTCTTGTTTGTTGGCTCCCACGGGGTCCGAGCAGAACACGGTCTCATAGACCCGGAAGTCCTTGCCGCAGGCGACCTCCTTGGACAGCCCCCCGGCGATGATCCCGGCGACGTGCGTGCCATGGCCATAGCGGTCGGTCAAGGCGTCGCCCGCCACCTCGGGCCCGGCCTGGGTGAAGTCGCGGTGGAGCATCTGGACGTCCGGATGGAGGAGCACGTGGTGGTTGGGGTGGTCCGGGTCCTTGGGATCGCCAAAATGGAGATGCGTCTTGTCGATTCCGGAGTCGATCACCCCCCAGACGATGTCGGCCCCGGAGGCTTCGTAGGAGCGCAGGGCGGCGTCCGCCTTGACGGTCGACACCGAGTGGTAGATCAACGGCTTCACCGGAAAATCCGGCCAGATGCGGTAGATCAGCCGGTCGCGCCGGTCGGGCCGCTTTTCGTCCGCCCGCACGAGAGCGCGCCACTCCTTGACGCTCATGTCGCACCGGTAGTAGGTCTTCGACACCGGGAGCGGCGGCTCGTCCTTCCGCTTGAGGATTCTCTTGAAGAACCTGACGAATGCTTTACGCGCCTCCTCCAGGCCGCCGCGGTACAGGAGGTTGAGCTCGACCATGTAGGGACCCCGATCGTCCTCGCTCTCCGGCAGGCCCCAGGCGAGCCGCTGTTTCGGGTCGTGCATGCCCGGCGGAATGGTCGCCCGGCTCATCGGCAGCTTCTGCGAATCCTCATCATTGGGCCCTGCGGGTGCCTTCGGCGTGGGGGGGAGCTCGTCGCTCACGTCTCGATCTCCTTCTCAGTGTTTGCTCGATTCTAATCGAAGCTGCGGCCAGGCACGATCCTCGCTAGAGTCATCCGGCGCGTGCGAAAGGGGGTTTGACCATGCGCTGGACACCAGGCGGCAGTCGCGCCAACGTAGAGGATCGCCGGGGGCAGAGTGGAGGCGGCGGCTTCGGTCTTCCAATCCGGGGACTGGGGATCGGCGGCTTTCTCCTGCTTCTGGTTCTCAGCTTCATCTTCAAGACCAACTTCTTCTCCCTCCTCGGAGGCGGGAGCAGTGCTCCGGTGACGTCCCAGGCCCCGGTCTCGCCCGAGAACGACCAGATGGGCGATTTCGTGACCGCGGTCTTCAACGACGTCCAGAACACGTGGCAGCAGGAGCTCTCCGGCTCGGGCCAGGGCTATCAACCGGCCAAGCTGGTGCTGTTCACGGACTCCACCCAATCCGGCTGCGGCACCGGCGAGGCCGCCATGGGACCGTTCTACTGCCCCGTCGACGAGAAGGCCTACATCGACCTCGGGTTCTATCAGGAGCTCAAGCAGCGCTTCGGAGCGCCCGGCGACTTCGCGCAAGCCTACGTGCTCGCGCACGAGCTCGGGCACCACATCCAGCACCTGACCGGGATCGACGAGAAGGTGCGCCAGCTCCAGGAGGAGAACCCGCGGGAAGCGAATGCTCTCTCCGTAAGGATGGAGCTGCAGGCGGACTGCTTCGCCGGAGTCTGGGGCCACGAAGCGGCCAAGCGGCGGGATACGAGCGAGGGCATCGTCCTCGATCCGGGGGATGTCGAAGAGGCGCTCACCGCCGCCTCGGCGATCGGCGACGACCGCATCCAGCAGCAGGCCGGCCGCTCGGTCAATCCCGAGACCTGGACCCACGGCTCCTCCGACCAGCGCGTCCAATGGTTCCGGGTCGGCATGGAGACCGGCGACCCGGGCAAGTGCGACACGTTCGAGGGGGCGTTGTAGGCCCTCACCCCCGGCCCCTCTCCCGCAAGCGAGAGAGGGGTGTAGGTTAGTCATTCCACGGTATTTCCGAGCTTGCGCGAGCTAACCCTCTCCCCTCGCCCGCTTGCGGGAGAGGGGCCGGGGGTGAGGGCTCACTCCTCGAACCACGTCCGCCACGGAACCCGCACCATCCCTTCGGGCGTGGGACCCGACGCAGGCGCCAGCTCGGGTGTGACTTCGGGGATGGACGGCGGCCGGGTGAGGTTCTCCCAGTCGAAGAGGAAGACCGCTTCGAAATAGCGGGCGATCTCGGGCGAGTCGAGGACCAGGCTGGCGTCGCGGTTGTACTGCGTGCCGTCCGGCGACCAGTTCTGGCTCCCCACCACCGCGACCTTCGAGTCGACGATGATCCCCTTGTTGTGCACCTTGCTCCGCTGGTACCTGAAGTGCTCGAGGCTCCAGCCGCGCGCCTGGAGCGCCTGGGTGTCCGGGAGGTTCTGGTTCGACCCGACGATGATGCGGACGTCGAGCCCGTCGTCGATCTTCTTCGTCACCGCATCGATCAGCCGGCCGTAGGCGTCGGCCTCGCGGGGAGCGCGGATGTAGGAGTACTGCAGGTAGAGCTTGCGCTCGGCCTGCTCGATCAGCGGGATGATCGTCGCGCCGTAGTTGTCCGGCGTCATCACCGGCTGGATGCGGATCGGCGCGCCGCCCTGCGCCGGAAACTCGGCGGGGGTGAACGGATGCGGCTGGATGGTGGCTGCCTCCGGCTCGAGGAAGAACGACTCGGGCACCAGGAGGTCGGGCATCTCCGGCGCGGCTTCCGGGAGCCCCGCGGCGAGCGCCTCCTTCGCCTGCTGCACGTCGTGCCGGATGAAGGCCTCGAAGATCCCGGCCAGCCTCTCGTCCTCGACGATGACGTGGTACTCCCGGTTGCCCCGGTTGTAGATCGTCGGCAGGTTCCCCGCCGGGATCACCGGCTGGCTGGTCGGCGTCCAGTTCCCGCTGGAAAGCCAGAACGCCTCGCCGTCACGGACCGCCACCTTGGTGTGGTAGGAGTTGTTGAAGATCCGCCGGGCGCCGCGCACCGCCGCCTTCGTGAAGTCGAGGCGGTTTCCCCAGGCGTTGCGCAGCCGGGTCACGGCTTCGTTTTCCCGGTCCGAATCGGCCTGGAGGATCAGCGTGAGCTTCAGCTCGGGGCGCGCCCCGAGGTCCTCCAGGGCCTTGATGATGTGCTCGGCGTAGAAATCGAACATCGCTACGGTCAAGCGCTCGCGGGTGCCGGCGAGGAAGGGCTCGAGGGTGGACCATCCGCAGTCCGGGCCGATGTGGCAGACGATGCGGCGCACCTCCGCCGGGTCGAGCGCCACCCCCTCGGGCTTCCGGTACCCGATGCTGGGCGCCGCCTCCAGAGAGATCGGCTCGAACACCCAGCGCCAGCTGTCGGCGACGCGGGGCGGCGCCAGGAGCGTCGCGGGATCGGCCTGCTGGACGTCGACCGGCACGCCGCCGACCTCCCGGGGGATCAGCTCGGCCGGAGCCACCGCGCCAGGAGGTCTTTTCGCGGCGACCTCGACGACGAGAGCCGGCTCGTCGGTGAGCAGGCCGTTGCGGACCCGGTAACCGGGGCGGACGGTCGTCACACCTGGAATGCGGATCAGGCTCGCTCCGTGCTGCTCGACGGCCTGCCGCACCGGGTCGAGGCGATGGGCGGCTTCTTCTGCTCCGGGCATCGAGGTCTCCTCAGGAAAGCGTGACGTGGGCCGTCACCTCCGGCTCATCCTGGACGTCCACCGTGATTTCGGCTGTCTGCTCGGTATAGGGAGCGCGCACGCCGATGCGATAGGTCCCCGGCGCCGGCGCCGCCATCCGGAAGCGGCCGTCGTCATCGGTGAGCTGGGCGATGTCGGGAAGCGGCACGGGCCCGTCCATGAAGTAGACGGACGCTTCGGCGATCTTTTCGCCGTTCGGGCCCGTGACCGTTCCGAGGATTCTCGTCACCGCCGTCGTCCGTCAGAGGCTCCACTGGCGCAGGTTCTGGAAGACGGGGGGGATGATGCGCGTCCCCGAATTCGAGACCGAGCCACCGTAGGCATGGACGGCTACGGCGATGGGCAGGTTGTTCTCCAGGACATAGACGGCGGCGCCGCTCTGTCCGCCCGCGGTGTCGATGGCATAGAAGACCTTCGGCACGCTGACCGAGGCGATCGGCAGCGAGTGGTGCCAGAGGGTGCCCAGAGCCTTGTCGCCGGGATACCCGGCCACGTGGGCCTGGACGCCGACCAGACGGTTGTCGTCAAAGACCCCGTAGCCGAACCAGCCGGTCGAGATGCCGAGAGGGGTGTCGAGGATGATCGCCGCGTAGTCCTGGTTCTGATCGCCCCGCTCGGTCCAGCCGCGGACGCTCCAGAAGGTCGTCGCCTTGACCGTGCCGAAGGGCTTCACGGCGGCGTTGCGGCCGGGGACGACGTCGATGTTGCTCACCCAGCCGTCGCGGTTGGGGTCGCCGCTCCCCTTGATGTAGACGACGTGGCCGGCGGTGATCAGCGTCCGCGGGCTGATGAACCAGCCGGTGCCGAGCCACTGCGAGCCGTCGCGCGCCGTGATGCGCAGCGAGGCGATGGCGCGCCAGACGTACTGGTCGGTCTGCGTCTGCTGCACCCGGTCGTCGTTGCCGATGATCGCTTCGGCGAACACCAGCCCCTGGCCGAACGAGGCTGCACCGATGTCGAACACGGCGGATTCCGGCTCGGCGCCGGTCTCGGCGGACGAGATCGAGGCCGCGCCTCCATCGAAACCGCCAGCGGGAGCCGACTCGGGGGCCGCGCCCCCGGCCGCCGGCTCTTCGGCGGACTCCGCCCCGGGCTGACCCTGGAAGGCCGGCAGGTGCATCGCGACGGGCAAGGTCACGTTCGAAACAGCGGCATGCGCATCGAAGGAAGCTTCGGGATCAGTCATTGTGCCTCCGTGCAGGGAGAAAATCCTTCACATCTCGACAGGCGAGCGAGAGAGAGGTTTCGTTACATTTATAGCACGTTCCCCCTCTCCCGGCGGACGGAAGAGGGAGCGAAGGCAGGGCAACCACAAGGGTTGCCCCTACACCGAACCGTAGGGGCAGGCCTTGTGCCTGCCCTCTTGCCGGGCCTACCGCTGGATCTGGAAGTTGACGGTGAGCGTGTAGTAGACCGAGACCGGCCGGCCGCCCATCCGGGCAGGCTCGAAGGTCCACTCCTTGACCGCGGCCACCGCCTCCTCGTCGAGCCCCATGTTGAGACGCTTGAGGATGCGCACGTCGCGGACGTGGCCCTGCTTGTCGATCACCGCCTCCAGGATCACGACACCCTGGGTGCCCGCCCGGCGCGCCAGCTCGGTGTAGCGCGGCTGCCGCCCCGAGATCTGCACCGGACGCGTCATCGAGCCGTTGAACCGGATGATCTCGTTCTGCGGCTCCGGCGGTGCGACCGGGCCGTCCCATCCGATGCCGCCGAGGTTCCGGCTGTTGGGGTCTCCCCCATCCACTCCGCCGGGGATGCCGCCCTGGACGCCGTGCTGGGAGCCGAAGAGAGAGCCTTCGCTCGACGCTCCGGCGGTCTGCGGCTCCGGATCGGCCGGCGTGTCCGGAAGGACCCGCGTGTCCGGCTGGACCGGCGTCTGCGGCGGCGTCGGTGTGGTCGTCGGGTGCTGGGGCTGCGGGCCTCCCGCGGGCGGGGGCGCAGGCGGAGGCAGCATCACCTCGATGACACCGCTGAACGGGGTCACAGTCTGAGGGTCTCCCACCGCCTCGACGTTCCAGACCTGCGCCAGCCCCACGATGACGAGGGCGACCAGGTGGAGGCCGATCGCGACCGGCAAGGGGGCCCACCGCCGGCGCGGGTGCTGCTTCTCTTCCAGAGCGATCAACGAAGACTCGAACATGGCACACCTCCGCAACCTTCCTCGGTTGACTCTCGGCTCTCAAACGCTTGAGAGCGAGAGAGTTATGCGGGGCGCGCCCCCTTGTGAGGATTAGACGGGGAGGGATCGGGGAAAGTTCCGCGCGCGGAACCACGCCGCGGTCCGCGCCAGCCCCTCAGCCAGCGAGAGGGGCGCCGGCACGTTGAGGGACCGCCGCAGCAGTCCGGCGTCGATCACCGACCGCCGCTGCTCGCCGGGCTTGCCCGGGCCGTGGGTCGCCTCGGCGTCGCTACCGAGGGCGCGCGCGATCTCGCGGTAGAGCTCGACGACGGTGGTCTCGATTCCGGTCCCTACATTATAGATGTTGAAGCCGGGCAACCCTGCCGCCGCCAGGTTCGTCTTGACCACATCGGAGACGTGCACGTAGTCGCGGGTCTGGAGGCCGTCGCCGTTGATCGTGGGGACTTTGCCGGCGAGAAGCCGGTCGTGGAAGATCGCCACCACCCCCGCCTCGCCATGCGGGTTCTGCCGCTCGCCGTAGACGTTGGCATAGCGCAGGCAGGTCGCGTCGAGCCCGAACGCCACGTGGTAATAGAAGAGGTAGCGCTCGAAGGCCAGCTTGCTCACTCCATAGGGCGACACCGGCCGCGCCGGGTGCTCCTCGGTGGCCGGGAAGAAGTCCTGCTCGCCGTAGATCGCGCCGCCGGTCGAGGCGAAGAGAACCTGCCGGACGCCGCCCTGGCGGGCCGCCTCCAGCAGGTTCAGGCCGCCGAGGACGTTCACCTCGGCGTCGAAGATCGGGTCCTCGACGGAACGCCGCACGTCCATCTGCGCCGCATGGTGGACGAGGAGGTCCACCTGGGAGTCGCGGACCAGGCTCGCGGCCTCGGGAGAGCGGATGTCCAGGACGTGGAGCTCCGCACCTTCGGGCACGTTCTCCGCGCGACCGCCCGACAGGTTGTCGATCACAAGCACCCGCAGCCCCCGCTCGATGAAGGCGTCGGCCAGATGGGAGCCGATGAACCCCGCTCCCCCGGTGATGCAGACGGTCCGGATGTCTTGGGCCATGGTGCAGGGAGCTTACCGCAAAGGCCCCCTCACCCTACTGGAGCGACGCCCGCCTCGGTCCTTGAGATGGGCTGTCCAGATCCAGGTCTGAATGGTCTGGGCTCGAAGCTGGACGGTTCAGATTTTGATCCAAGCAGCTCAGACTCCGATCTGGACGATTCAGACTCTAGTCTGGGTGGTTCAGATTTCAGTCTGGGTGGTTCAGATCTTTGTCTGGGCGGTTCAGACTTCAATCTGGGCGGTTCAGATCTCGGTCTGGATGAATCCGATCTTGATCTGGACAGTTCAGATTCAAGTCTGGAAGGCTCAGACTCCAAGCTGAGCCACTCGGACTTCGAGCCGAACCGTCCAGATTCTGAGCCAGAGGTTCCAGACTTCAGTCTGGAAGACCTAGACCGCGGTGCTGGACATCCAGATCTTCTTCGGCGTAAGCTAGGGGAAAGTCGCGAAGCTGTAGAACGAACGACGCGTCCGGCGCCAGGGCGCCGGAGCTTCCGGGAGGAGAGACATGCCCACGCCCAAATCCCAGGCGGACATCATTGCCCACATCGAAGGCCTGCTCGAAGCGGCGGAGAGGAGCCCCGACCTCCGTCTACTCATCGAGACGGAGCGCCTGCCTCTGGCGGAGTCGCTGGTGTTGATCAAGGGCTTGAAGGCCCGGCAGGAGGAGCTGAACGCGCTGCGCCAGGAGGTGACGCAACAGCTCGGCGTCGCCCTGGTGGAAGCCATGGAGCGAGCGATCGTCTTCCGTTCCGTGGTCCGCGGGAAGATCGGTCCCTGGAGCGAGCGCCTGGTCCACTTCAAGATGGCTCCGCTGCGCAAGCGCCCGCGCAAGAAGAAGGCCGCGGAGAAGCCGCCGCTTCAGGAGGAGGCCGTCAACCCATAAGCCCTCACCCTCGCAATGGCCAGGCCATTCGCTGTCGCCCCCTCCGGGGCGTTTTCGAATATGGGGGCATCAAAGCGTCGGTCGGTGCTCGGGAGGTTGTTCCGGCTGTTCGAGCTTCCCGATCAGCTCGTCCACCTCGTTGACCTCGGCCGTCCAGCCCAGAACCCGAAAAGCCTCCCGCGAGGTGCGGAGGATTTCCAGGGCGCGGGAGGGATCGGTCTCGGCGAGGAGTTGGCCGTAGAGTTGGCCAACGACGGCGATGCCGTCGGCGCGGCCGATCCGGCAGACGAGGTTCCAGGATTCGGCGAGCCGTTCCAAGGCCCCCACTCTATTTCCCTGCTTAAGCTCAAGTTGAGCGAGGTCATTTTGAGCGCCCGCGATCGCTTCAATGTCGCCGAGTTGGCGGCTGACCTTTAGATATTCCTCATGCAGCTTCAGCGCACCGGCCACGTCGCCTCCCCGAGCCCGCAACCGCGCCACGTCGCCCAGCGCCACCGCGCGCTCCCGGACATCCCCCAACTGCTCGAAGATCGACAACCTCTCCTCATGCAGCTTCAGCGCACCGGCCACGTCGCCTCCCTGAGCCCGCAACAGGGCCACGTCGCCGAGGGCAATCGCTCGCTCCCGGAGATGACCTCCGTTTTCGAAACCTGCCTGAGCCGCTTCGAAACGATCGAGCGCTCGTTGCAGCCGGCCCTCTTGTGCCAGGAGCCTGCCTTGGAGCATCTGGATACCGGCCTGGAAAAATTTCGCCTCGGTTGAGGTGCCGTCGGCGATGAGCCCAAAGGCTGTCTCCAGCGCCTGCACCGCCTCCTCAATCCGCCCGAGCAGTTTCAGCGCGTCATGCTTGCTAACCCAGAGCTGGGCCGCACCGACCTGCTCGGCCTCGGCCTCGCCTGCGGGAAAAGCTTGAAGCCCTTCCTGCGCGATCTGGAGACAGGCGGAATACGCATGGCGACCCCGGAGCGCCAGAGCCCACTGGTCGTACAGGCCCAACGCCCCCGCCCGGTCCCCCGCCGCGTCGCGATGCCGGGCTGCGATTCCATAATCGGAGAGCGGTCTTCCGGGTTGAACCAGGTGCTCCGCCACCCGCAGATGCCATGCCCGGGCGACTTCCGGCCCCTCCCGATCCGCGAGGGCCTCCTGCTGGCGGCTGGCCAGGAGGCGATGGATGGCATCCCCGCCGGTCAAGGCGGACGGCGCTACGGTGCGGGCGAGGAAACCGTGATCCCGGAGCCAGCCGAGATCGCCGGCCGCGCCGGCGATCCCCTCGGCGGTGAGGAGCGCTTCGAGCTCTTCGGTGGGCAGCGGCGCCTCCAACAGGCAGAGGCGGTCGAAGGCCGGTCGGCGCTCGGGGGGGACGGTCGCCAGGACGTTCTCGACCAGGAGCTTCCTCCCCCGGTCCTGCTGCTCCGCCTTGAGATCCTCGTCGACGGCGGCGACGGCCGGCCCCATGCCTGACAGGAGCTGCCGTGCACGGTCGGGCTGCTCCCGGAGGAACCCCTCGAACAATTCGAGCGCCTTGGGATGGCCGCCGAAATGGACGAGAGACCGTTGCCAGGCCTCTTCCGGAAGGTTCTTGAGCTCCCGGAAGCGGTCGAGGGCCCGGAGCTTCCGGCAACCGGAGGGGGACAGCTCGCCCAGGTCGAGCGAGCGCACCTTGAGCCGACCCGGTCCCAGATGCACCCGGTGCCGGCTCGTGAAGAGCAGGCGGAACCTTTCGCCTCCCAGGCGGGCGAGATCGAGGAGAGCCTCTGAGAGGCGTCACGATATTTGATGGACTCCTGATCACGATAATTGATGGTCGCCCTCGGAAGTCCGGTCGGAAGGACGCCGTGGCAAGGCCAACAGGTGTCTCAGATGTTGTGCATTCTGCAGGGTCGGACGAAGAGATTGTTCACGGTATCTGATGGAATCAGCGAATCTGTTCACGCTCTTTGATGGTCTTGCTTCGAGGAGCCCGAAGAGGAGCGCAGAGGGGAACGCCACCCTCACCGGATCCTGATCAGATACCACGATTATCTAGGTATTCTTTTCGAGGCCATCAGAGATCGTGTTCAAACCCTGCCAGCTGCG
This sequence comes from Thermoanaerobaculia bacterium, assembly GCA_035637095.1. GTDB lineage: Bacteria > Acidobacteriota > Thermoanaerobaculia > Multivoradales > UBA5704 > UBA5704. The sequence goes on along the minus strand of DASPXX010000040.1, from coordinate 1,053 downwards.
CGCGCCCTACGGGCGCGGATGATGCTGGCTCGGTCAAGGTCTGCGATGGTCGCAGGCGCCCGCCCATCACAGATCGTGATCAAAGCGGGCCCTTTTGTCCATCAGCTTCCATGCTCAGGCTCACCTCCCCGAGCGCTGCGTCCTTCAAGGCGCCCTCTTCTTCCTGGTTGTCCTCGAAATTGTCGAGGAAGAGCACGGTTGGTCCGGTGCGAAGCGCCTGCTTCAATGCTTCCCGGAGCAGCGCCTCCGCCTGGTCCGGAGGAACGCCGGCCGGCCGGGCAAGCCCCAGCTTCGCGGCCACCTCTTCGAAGACCGTGGCCGGCTCCAGCTTCCGGCCCGCATAGAGAATAAGGACGCGCCAGCCTTCGGCCTGCCGGCGCTCCAGGAACCGGGCGGCGAGGGTCGACTTGCCGATGCCGCCGAGGCCGTGGATGGCGATCAGGCGGTCCTCCTCGAAAGCGCGGCGCAGGCGGCGTTCGGCGTCGCGGCGGCCGACGTAGCCCGTCTCCAGATAGCTGATCCCTTCGATCTCGAAGGCGCCGCGCGCCGCCTCGAAGGGGTGGGCCACGGGCGGTGCGCTCCCCTTCGGCGCCACCAGAGGGCCGGCGTCGCAGCGGGTGGTGAGCGTGGGGACGGCCCATTCGAACGGCTCGTTCTTGTCCGAGAGAGCGGCGCGGCCGGCCCGGAGCGCCTGGGAGAGATCGGCTCCTTCGGCCAGGCGGGCGTAGAACTTTTCTGCGAAGGCGGTGGCCCCGGTGTCCGAGACCGTGCTCTGCATCCCGAGGACGCGGAGGAGACTGTTGCGCACCAGCGTCTCGGCGAGACCGGTGGCCTCATTGGGCTCCCGTTGGGCTTCCGCCTGAGCCGCGCGATGGCCCGGCGCCGGATCTCCTTCCCCCACCGCACCCGCCGTGCTGCACGCCGAGAGCACCAGCAGGGCGATCTCCGGAGCTTCGCCCGGCGCGGAGCGGAGACAGGAGAGCAGCTCGCGAGCACCGAGGGACTCCCGTCTCCCCTCGGAATCCTCTAGAAAGAGGACCGGCTCGGGAGAGC
>DASPXX010000039.1:0-12848 GCA_035637095.1 Thermoanaerobaculia bacterium | reverse complement strand
ATCTACGTCGAGGCGATGACCAACCCGCTCCTCGAGGTGGGGGACCTGGCGGCGGTCCCGCGCTTCGCGCGCCAGCACGGCCTCGTCTCTCTGATCGACAGCACCTTTGCGTCGCCGGTCAACTTCCGTCCGCTGGAGCACGGGTTCGACCTGGTGCTCCACAGCTGCACCAAGTATCTGAACGGCCATTCGGACATCGTGGCCGGCGCGGTCGTCGGCGGCGCCGAGCAGATCGAGACGATCCGTCACAAGCTGAACCACCTCGGCGGCTCGCTCGACCCGCACGCCTGCTTTCTGCTCCACCGCGGCTTGAAGACGCTCGCCCTGCGGGTGCGCCACCAGAACGAGAGCACGTTGCGGCTCGCGAGCTTCCTGGCCGCGGCTCCCGGCGTGCGGCGGGTCAATTATCCGGGGCTCGCCAGCCATCCGCGCCACGCCCGGGCCTGCGAGCTGTTCACCGGCTTCGGCGGTGTGCTGAGCTTCGAGCTGGAGGGGGGAGCCGAGGCCACCAGCCGCTTCATCGACCGGGTCGAGATTCCCCGCAAGACGGTCAGCCTGGGCGGCGTCGAGACCCTGATCACCCGTCCGGCGCTCTCCAGCCACGCCGCTCTCGACCCGGAAGACCTGGAGCGCCTCGGGCTCACCGACAGCCTGATCCGCGTCGCCGTGGGCATCGAGGACGCAGACGACCTGATGGAAGACTTCGAGCAGGCGCTCCGGGGGTGAGCTCAGTCATGGCGCTTTCTGAACCAGTCCATCAACCCGCTCCGCCGGTGAGACTCCGCCGCGCCACGTCCTCGACCGCGGCGGCCAGCGCTTCCGGGACTTCCTCCTGCAGGAAGTGACCGGCCTCGGTCCGCGTGACCGGGGCCTGGGGAAAGGCGCGCTCGTGGCGCCGCAGCGCCCGGCCGAGGATCGGATCGCGCATCCCCCAGACCAGGGCGATCGGACCCTGAAAGCACCGCGTCCAGGCGTCGCCCTGGAGCAGGGCCTCCATGCTCCAGTGGTCGGGCCGGTCGGGCACCATCCGCGCCAGCGCGAGAGGGGCGACGCGCTCGCGCCAGGTGCGGAGCGGCCAGCGGTAGGCCCGGGCCACGTCACCGCGGATCGACCCCTTGTCTCCCTGGATCCGGTGCAGCACGCTCTGAGGAAACCCCAGACCGCGGAAGGCGAGATCGCTCACGAGCGGCACGCGGGAGAAGGTGTGGAACGGAGTGCTCCGCGGAAGAGCCGGCACGGACACCACGGTATTGCCGAAGACGAGGCCGGCGAAGCGTTCCGGCAGCCGCATTCCCACCTGGGAGCCGATCGGGCCTCCCCAGTCCTGCCCGGCCAGCACGATCCCGTGCAGGTCGAGGCGCTCGACCAGCTCGGCGATCGCCGCGCCATGCCGCTCGACCCGATGGTCTGAAAGCCGCGGCAGGCGCGAGGAGAGCCCCAGGCCCAGGAGGTCCGGAGCCACGCAGCGGAAGGACGGCAGGAGCGCGATGACCTTGCGCCAGAGGAAAGACCAGGTCGGGTTGCCGTGGAGCATCAGCACCGGCCGCGCCGCCGGGTCCCCCTGATCGATGAAGTGGAGCCGCCGTCCGGCGTCCGGCCCCTTTTCGAGCACATACGCGGCCCGGCGGAAGGGGAGCTGGCGGGCGATGAAATCCGGCAGGGGAGGCGGGTCGGTAAAGGGCATGGGCTCTATCCTTCTACATGGTACTTCGTTCCCATCTCGGCCACCCGCCGGCGTGCCGGTCGCCACCCTTCCAGGCTGCGCGACCGCGGCGCAGTCAGTTCAGTATTCAACGAACAAGGAGGGCTGAACATGACGGCATGGAATGAATGGTTCGCAAATCTCGACGGTCGCCTGGATCCGGAAGGGCAGCTCCCGGAGATCCATGAGTTCATCCGGGGGGTCGAGCAATGCCGCTCCGACCGCGGCCTGGTTTCCGGGAGATCCCGGTCGCCCGCTCTCGATGATCTCCGGTCGACGGCGCTCTTTGCCGGCTATCTCGCCGAGAGCGCCGCCGAGAGCCATCATCTGGCTGCCTCCCTGCTGTATTCGCAAGGGAAGGAAGCTTCCTGGTTGCCTGCGGCGCTCCCCAACAGTGAGGAAAGCAGGCTGGTCAAGAGACTCCGGGAGGCCGTCCCGGCACGCCTCTCGCAGTCCTGAGAGGCAGGTCGACCTCGCCCATCGAGCTTGCGCCCGAAGGGGTGTGTTAAAATGGCGGCGCCTTGAGCCAAGACCCTCCGCGATCTCTCGTCTTCTCGTTGTCAGGTCCCTGCAGGCACCCCACGGCGGGCGCTCGGAATGAGGTCCGTCTGTGAGCCCGCTCCTGCTCGCCGCCACGGCCCCGGCTGCCTCTCCCATCCACATCGGTCCCTGGTGGGGTCTGTTTCTGGCGCTCCTTCTGGTGGCCCTCAACGGGTTCTTCGTGGCCGCGGAGTTCGCGCTGGTCAAGATCCGTCCCACCCAGATCGAACCCCTGGTCCAGGAAGGGGTGGGCCGCGCCCGCAAGGTCCGCCACATGGTGCGGCACCTGGACGCCTATCTGTCGGCGACCCAGCTCGGCATCACCCTGGCCAGCCTGGCCCTGGGCTGGATCGGCGAGCCGGCCTTCGCCTGGATCGTCGAGCCGGTGGTCCGACCCTTCGCGGGAGACAGCCCGCAGCTCGTCCACTCGATCGCCCTGACGATCTCGTTCCTGGCGATCACGATCCTGCACATCGTGCTCGGCGAGCAGGCGCCGAAATCGATCGCCATCCGGAAAGCCGAGGGGACGGTCCTCGCGGTGTCGCTGCCGCTCCATTTCTTCTACAAGGTCACCTATCCGGCGATCTGGCTGCTCAACCACGCCGCCAATTACCTGCTCCGCGTGATCGGGATCGCGCCGGCGAGCGAAGGAGAGCTGGCTCATGACGAGGAGGAGCTGCGCCTGCTCCTCTCTTCCAGCCAGTCCAGCGTCGTCTCCAAGCAGACCCGCGAGCTGCTCGACAACATCTTCGAGCTGACGCACCGGGTGGCGCGACAGATCATTGTGCCGCGGCAGGACGTGATCTATCTCTCCACCACGCGGACGATGGCCGAGAACCTGCGCACGGCCCGCCGCAGCGGCCACACGCGTTTCCCGCTCTGCGAAGGGGATCTCGACCACGTCGTCGGCCTGATCCACATCAAAGACCTCTTCCGCAGGGAGCGCCCCGTCACGACGCTGCGCGAGGTGGCGCGCGAGATCGCCTTCGTCCCCGAGACGCTGGAGCTCGACCGCCTGCTCAAGCGGATGCGCACCGAGTGCTTCCACCTCGCCGCGGTGATCGACGAGTACGGCGGCATCTCCGGAGTGGTCACTCTCGAAGACGTCATCGAAGAGATCGTCGGGCAGATCCAGGACGAGTTCGACGTCGAAAAGCCCGAGATCCGCCAGGAGGAGGACGGCTCCTGGGTCGTCTCCGGCGGCATGCTGGTGGAGGACCTGGAGGACGAGCTGGGCATCGAGCTCAGCGACCGCGACGAGGACACCATCGGAGGCGTGGTCCTTTCAGAGCTCGGCCGCGCCCCCGCCGTCGGCGACCGGATCGAGCTCGGCCCCGTCGTGCTGGAGGTCCTCGACGTCGACAACAACCGCATCAGGGACCTCCGCCTCACGCTGCTCAAGCCAGTGACCGTTCCTCCCGAAGAGGAGAAGTAGCTTCGCGGATCAGCTTCCTGGCATCAAATAGGTAAGGTATACTTACCTTATTTGGAGGCAGGAAGCATGATAGCCCCTTCGCAGGAGATCTACTCGGTCCTTCGGCAGTACAACCCCTGGTGGGAGTCCGGGGCCATTCGCGATCTCCCCGGCTGGCGGCGGACGGCTTTCTCCGAGCTGCTCCTCTGGCTGGCGGAACCTCCGGCGCCGCGAGCCATCCTGCTCAGCGGTGCCCGGCAGGTCGGCAAGACCACTCTGCTGCTTCAGGCGGTCGAGGAGCTCCTGGCCCGCGGAGTCCGGCCCGAGCGCATCCTGTACGCGACGTTCGACCATCCCCTGCTCAAGCTGATCGGGCTGGAGGGGGTTCTCAATGTCTGGCGGGAGATCCAGCCCCGCTCCGAGGAGACCGAGTACATCCTCCTCGACGAGATCCAGTACACCCAGAGCTGGCAGACCTGGCTCAAGCACCAGGTGGACTTCGAGAAGCGAGCCCGCATCGCGGTGACCGGCTCCGCCGTCCCCCTGGAGACCGAGAGCCTGGAATCCGGAGTCGGCAGGTGGCACACCATCCGGCTGGCCACCCTGTCGTTTTCGGAGTACCTCCAGATCCAGGAGATCCGGCTGCCCAACCTTCCTGAGGTGGACTCCCTTGCCGAGATTTTCTCGTGGAGCCCGGCCGATCTCATCCGCGCGGGTGAGACGGCACGTCCCCTGGTTGCCCACTTTCACGAGTACCTGCTGCGCGGAGGTTTCCCGCAGACGGCCCTGATCGAGAGCGTCACCTTGGCTCAGAAGCTGCTGCGGGAGGACATCGTCGACAAGGTCCTCAAACGGGACATGACCGCGCTGTTCGGGGTCCGGCGGGTGCTCGAGCTGGAACGGACGTTCCTTTATCTCTGCCTGCACGACGGTGGCCTGCTGGACATCCAGGCCCTCTGCACCCAGCTCGGGCTCAAGAAGCCCACGGTCAGCCGGTTCATCGACTTGCTGGAAGCTGCCCATCTGGTCTACCGCCTCCCCCCCTATGGTTACGGCAAGGAGATCCTGCGCGGCAAATTCAAGGTCTACCTCGCCGACCCGGCCATCGCCGGGAGCGTCCTGCTCAAGGGCCGGTCACTCCTGGACGATGAGATCCGGCTGGGTGCGGCGGCCGAGACCGCGTTCTTCAAGCACGTCTACGCCCGCTATTACCAGACAGGCGTGAGCTTCACCTACTGGCGGGGCCGCAAGAGTCTGGAGGTCGACATCCTTGCCGACGTCAACCTCCGGCTGATCCCTTTCGAGGTCAAGTACAGCCTGAGCCCGGTGCAGGAGAGCGATCTCAAAGGGCTCCGCCTCTTGTGCGAGGAAAAGGAGATCCCGCGCGGCTACGTGATCACCCGCCAGATCTCCGATTTCGGAGTGGCGACGCTTCCCGGCAAGGTGGAGGCGGCGATCCTCAAGATCCCGGCGCCGCTCGCCTGTTACTGGCTTTCGCGCTCGGAAGGGCGGTCCTGACGGGTCGATAACAACGCCTCAGGACCTCAAGGACCTCCGCCTCAGGAGGGACTGGCGGAAGCGCATGGGAATCGAACCCACACCCCGGACCGCAACCGGCCCGGGACAACGGTTTTGAAGACCGCGGGAGGCACCAGCCCCCTAGCGCTTCCTCCGAGGCGAGGCGATGATAGGAGATCCTGGACGCTCCCGTCCACCATCCGAACCATGGCCAAACCTCCAACCGACCCACCCGACAGCCCGGCGGCACTGCTCCGCTCCATCCCCCAGGTCGACCGGCTGCTGCAGTCCGAGGAATTCCAGGCTCTTCTCGCGGCGCATGCGCGCGAGGAGGTCTTGCGCGAGGTGCGCAGCGCCTTGGACGAGCTGCGCCGCGAGGCCGCGCGCCTCGACCCTGGCGCGCTCGCCGTCGAGGCGATCCGGGACCGGGTGGCGGCGGGGCTTGCGGGGCAGGCTCAGCCGTACTACCGGCGGGTGATCAACGGCACGGGCGTCGTCCTCCACACCGGCATCGGCCGCGCGGTCCTGGCGCCCGAGGCGGTCGAGGCCCTGGCCCTCCACGCGCCGCATCCGCAGCGGCTGGAGATCGACCTCGACAGCGGCGCCCGGGGTGGCCGCGACGAGGGGTGCGCGCGCCTGCTGCGCGAGCTGACCGGCTGCGAGGATGCCACGGTGGTCAACAACAATGCCGCGGCCACGCTGCTCCTCCTCGCCGCCCTGGCGCGCGGCAAGGGGGTGGTCCTGTCGCGCGGCGAGCTGGTCGAGATCGGCGGCTCGTTCCGCATCCCGGAGGTGATGAGCGAGAGCGGCGCCCTCCTCGTCGAGGTCGGCACCACCAACCGCACCCATCTCCGGGACTACCGCGCCGCTCTCGGCGAAACGACCGGGATGATCCTCAAGGTGCACACCTCCAACTACCGGATCGAGGGCTTCACCAGCGCGGTGGAGATCGAGGACCTGGTCGCCCTCGGGCGCGAGCACGGCATCCCGGTCGCCCATGACCTGGGATCGGGATGCGCCGTCGATCTGGCGCGCCACGGCCTTCCCGGCGAGCCGCTCCTGCGGCGTTCCGTGGCCGCCGGAGCCGATCTCGTCTGCTTCAGCGGCGACAAGCTCCTGGGAGGTCCCCAGGCGGGGATACTCCTCGGCCGCAAGGAGATGGTGGAGCGATGCCGGCGCCATCCTCTCTACCGCGCGCTGCGCCCCGGCCGGCTCGTCTACACCGCTCTCGAGGCGACGCTCCGCCTCTATCGCGCGGGTGAGGAGGCGGCGGTCGAGCGCGTGCCCGTGTTGCGGCAGCTCACGGCCACGGCCGCCAGTCTGCAGCCGCGGGCGCGCCGGCTGGCGCGGCGGCTCGCCGGCTGCCCGGGCGTCACTGCCGAAGCCGTGCAGTGCACGTCGCAGGCGGGGAGCGGCGCGCTGCCGGCCCGCGAGATCGCCAGCTGGGGAGTCCAGGTGACCACCGCCTCCCGCTCCGCCGAGGAGCTCGCCGCCGCGCTGCGCACCGGCGACCCGTCGATCCTGGCGCGCATTCAGGACGACCGCGTGCTGCTCGACGTGCGGACTCTTGCCGACGACGAGATGCCCCTGATTGCTGCGCGTGTCCGGGAGATCGGGGGGTGCTGACCCTCACCCCCTGGCCCCATAGGGGCGAACTTTCCGATCCCACCGCCGTCTGCCAGGGGTTCAAACCCCTGGCTACCACCAAAACACGACCCCTCAAGGGGGCGTGAAGGGGGTGTCGTCCCCTCGGGGACGACCTTTTTTGACGGATAGCCAGGGGTTTTCAACCCCTGGTGTGCGCGGAGGGAAGTCCAATTAGCGCGTATGGGAGTCGGGGGGTGAGGGTCAGCGGCGGCCAGGTATAGAATCCCGCCGTCATGGCTTGGCTTCGACGGAAATTTCGTCTGACGGCCTGCGCGACCACCGGTGGCTGAGCGGCCAAGGTGGGTCCGGGGGACCTCGCAGACATCATCGCTCCGCTGTCCCGGCTGACCGGCCGGGATGAGCGGGTCCTGGTCGGCTACGAAACCGCCGACGATGCCGGAGTCTTCCTTCTCGACGGCCATGCCCTGGTGGCGACGGCCGATTTCATCACTCCGGTCTGCGACGATCCGCGCCGCTTCGGCCGCGTCGCGGCGGCCAACTCCCTCTCGGACGTCTATGCGATGGGCGGCCGGCCGCTCTTCGCTCTCAACCTCTGCTGCTTCCCGCCGGCGGACGACGTTCCGGACGGCGTCCTGGCCGACATCCTGACCGGAGCCGGAGAGGCGCTGGCCGAGGCGGGCGCGGCCCTCCTGGGCGGGCATTCGGTGCGCGACACCGAGCTCAAGTTCGGGCTCGCCGTCGTCGGCCAGGCCGATCCCGGACGCCTCCTCACCAACGCCGGCGCACAACCGGGGCACCGCCTCCTCCTCACCAAGCCGCTCGGCACCGGAGTGCTCATCAACGCCTTCAAGGCGGACAAGCTGGACGAGGCCGGGCTGGAGCCGGTGCTCTGCGAGATGGAGCGCCTGAACGCGGAAGCCTCCCGCCTCGCCCTCGCCCACGCGGTCACCGCGGCCACGGACATCACCGGCTTCGGCCTCGCCGGCCATGCCCTCGGATTGGCCCGTGCCTCGGGCGTCGGCCTCCGCATCGCGTTCGAGCGCCTGCCGGTCCACGACGGGTTCTACCGTCTGGTCAAAGCCGGGATCTCCACCGGCTGCACCGACGCCAACGAGGCCAACGCACGCCCCCTCCTCACCGACCACGCCGGGCTCGACCGGCTCCAGCGCGAGCTCCTGTTCGATCCCCAGACCTCGGGCGGGCTCCTCCTGTCGACGCCGGAGGAGAGCGCCCCGGCCCTGCTCGCCGCGCTCCTCGCCGGCGGCCACCGCGCGGCCGAGATCGGAGAGGTGCTGCCGGGACCGCCCCGCTTCGAGGTGGTTTAGCGCCAATGCTGTTCGGCTAGCGGTCGCTGGGAGCGCCGGCATCCTTGCCGGCCCCCAGCCCCAGCACATCCCAGACGACACCCACCAGCTCGTCGACTTCCTCGTCTGTCAGGGTCTGGAGACTCTCGATCGAGAGCTTTCCGTTGCGGGTTGCGAGGCTGCGGGCCTCCTCGTAGCGCGCTCGGAGATCGGCAGGAAAGTTTTCCTTCTTGAGGATCAAGAGAACCCTGAGCAACATCCTCTCCAGCCGTACCTGCTGTGTTAGCTCTTTACCCATGGCTTGGTGTTCTCCTCGCCAGGTTACCTTGCTAACCGCGACGGCTCCGCCGCCTAACTGCTCACAGAAGGAGGGGGATTGCAGGATAGGTGCCATGGAGAGGAACGAAAGCCGGGGATGGGACCCGAAGGTCGAGCGACTTGACCCAAAAGGGCGGTCAGCGCCCTCCAGGGTCGAGCGGTTTGACCCGCGGGTCGAGCGACCTGACCCGAAGGTCGAGCGGTTCGCCCCGCGGGTCAAGAGGCCTGACCCGAAGGTCGAGTGAGTTGCCCCAAGGGTCGAGCGGTTTGACCCACGGGGCGCGCGGCTTGACCCGACGGTCGGGCGGTTCGCCCCGAAGGTCCAGCAGCCTGACCCGAAGGGCGAGTGGTCTGACCCGAAGGTCGAGAGGCTCGCCCCGAAGGTCGGACGACGCGCCCCGCGGGTCAAGAGGCTTGATCCGTGGGTCAAACCGCCTGCCCCAAAGGTCAGGTCGTGCGACCCTCGGGGCGACCCGCCCGCCCCTCGGGTCAGGTCTCTCGCCCTTCAGGTCAGACGGCTCACAAACCGGGTCGAACCGCCCGCGGGAAAGGTCCGGCAGCGCGCGCCAGAGGTCGGGTGAAGCGCGCCGGGGGTCGAGAGGCGGGCGTCGAAGGGCGAATGGCTCCCGGCGAATTCCGAAGCTCCTCTCGCCGACCAGCGAAGGCACCCCTCGTGGTCCCTTTCGACACCTGGTTTTCAGGGACTCTCGTCCGCGCGGTCATGGGGGCTGCGGCGGCGCGGCCCCGCTGAAAGGAGCTCTTCATGTCCTCTTCCTCCCGTCGCAAGATCGGTGTGCTGCTCGTCGCTGCGGTCCTGTTGGCGCCGTGGACCGCGGCCGCGGAGCCCGGTGCCTGGAAGGACCCGTCGGGCACCCAGGCGCCCTGGGGCCTTCTCGCTCAGCTCTGGAACGCCGTGGCCGCGCTCTGGGGCGACAACGGTTGCTCGATGGACCCGAACGGCGGGTGCGCGATCGACAGCGCCACCCCCGCGCCGACTGAGAACCTGGACGAGGGCTGCAAGATCGATCCGTTCGGCGGCTGCCGGGAAGGCAGCACCCTTCCCGTTCCCACTGAGAACCTGGACGAGGGCTGCAGCATGGACCCATTCGGCGGTTGCGGGAACGGGAGGTAGTTGTTCGTCTCGGGACACCCTTCCCGGGCCGGTCTCGGCCGTGCCGCGCCCGGGTTTTTCGAACATCACCCCGTGAACCGCAGCGCCGCATCATGCCGCGCCCGCCGCAGATAATCCGCCAGCCGCCGCACCAGCTCGATGCTCGCCCGCTCCCGCTCCGCGGCTTCCTGGAACAGCTGCACCGCGGCCAACGCCTCGCGGTGGACCCCCTGCTCCTGGAAGACCGTCACCATCTGGCTGGCCAGGTGCTTGACCTCGGCCGTCCGGCCCTGCTGGAGATAGAGCTTCGCCAGGTCGAGGGAAGTCAGCGCCGCGTCATAGCCGATGTCGCGAGCCAGGAAATCGTCCCGCACGGTCGCGAGGGCGGCCTCGGCTTCCTCCAGCCGCCCCATGCCCGCGGCGATCCAACCCTGCAGCCACGCCAGCCGCACTCGATTGACTCCTTTGGCGACCCGTCGTCCCAGCTCTTGGAGTTCCTCCAGAAGCCGGTCGGCGTCGGCGTAAAGCCCCAGCCGACACAGATTGACGCTCAAATTGAAGCGCTGGGCCCAGAGCAGGCGCGGCTCGCGTTCCGCATCGATGTGGGGCAACGCCAAATGTAGGGTGGCAATTGCCTCCTCGTACCTGCCCATCTCTTCGAGGGTGTTGGACCGGTTCAGGAGCAGAAACTTTGCTTCGCCGGCCCGATCAAGGACGATGGCTTGGTCGAGCAGGTCTAGAGCTTCTTGTAGATGGCGTTGCGCGCGGCGCAAGGACGCCTTGAGGCCGAGCACGCGCGCCTCGGCGAGCCGGTCTTCTGGGTCCCCAGCGGCGCCGGCGCTCCAGAGCGCTTCAGCGCGTTGGAGGTCCTCGGCGGCCGCCGGCAGGCTGCCGCCAGCGCGGAGTGCGCTGCTGACATGGAAGGCGCAGTACCCCGTAAGCCGGGACCGAAAGGCGTCGCTCCCGGCCACGAACGGCGCGATCAGCTCCCCGAGCCCCGCCAGCTCCAGGGCTTCGGCCGGGTCGTCGGCCGCGGCTTCGATGCTCTCGTCGCAAAGAAACCGGCACAACGCCCAGTCCTGAAACCCAACGTCTTCCTGGACGATCGCCCTCCGTTCGGCCGCGGAGTAGGGCCGCAGACGCTCCCATAGGGCCGCGGCCTGCCGGTCCGCCTCGGCGTCCTGCAGGTGCGAGGGTCGGCCGCCTGCCGCGAGAGGCGGCGTGAAGGGGAGGAGCACCGGCTCGGCGGACCGGAAGATCGCCGCCCAGCGGACGACCCTTTCCAGGGCTCTGAGGCCCGCCGGCTCGGCCGTGTGGTCGAGAAGCTCGGGGGCGAGGCCCAGCAGATCGGCGAGGGCGTAGATTTCCGGGACGGTCACCTCGAGGGTCTCGGCGAGCCTGCCGAGGGTGGAGGGCCGGGGGAAAGCCTGGCCCTTCTCGATGGCGGAAAGATGGCTCCGTTTGGTCCCGGCCTCTCCCGCCACGCGCTTCAGACTCCGCTCCCCCCGGTAGAAGCGCAAGGCGGCACCCAACGCTCGCGGGTCCCGCTTCGTGGCATCCTTGTCCGGAGGCCCGGCATTCCGGAATCCGGGTGTGGCCGGGGTCCCCGTGGTCCCTCTCGAAACCTGGTTTTCGGGGTTTCTCGCCCGCGCGGTCATGGAGGCTGCGGCGGAGCGGCCCCGGTGAAAGGAGCTCTTCATGTCCTCTTCCTCGCGTCGCAAGATCGGTGTGCTGCTTGTCGCTGCGGTCCTTTTGGCGCCGTGGACCGCGGCCGCGGAGCCCGGTGCCTGGAAGGAACCGGCGGGCACCCAGTCGCCCTGGGATCTTTTCGCTCGTCTGTGGAGCACTGTGACCGCCCTCTGGAGCGACAACGGCTGCTTGATAGACCCGTTCGGCGTGTGCGGCGCCGCCAACTCCCCTGCCGGCCCCACCGAGAACGTGGACGAGGGCTGCAAGATCGACCCGTACGGCGGCTGCAGGAACGGCAGCACCGTGCCCGCCCCCACCGAGAACCTGGACAACGGCTGCGGCTTGGACCCGTACGGCGGCTGCAGGTAGCTTGACTGCACCCTTCCCGGGCCGGCCCGCCACGACCGTGCCGCGCCCGGGTATTCCCTAGCTCCACGAGTTTATCCAAAGCCGCGAGACCGGCGGAAGTCGTCCCGCAGGCGTCGGGCCAGCTCCAAGGTGAGCGTCTCCTTTTCGACCGCGTCGCGGAACAACAGTAGCGTCGCGTGCGCTTCCCGTGAGATCCGCTGCGACTCGAAGACAGGCGCGAGTTCCCGGGTGAGCTGTCGCACCTCGGCGGTGCGGCCCTGTTCCTTGTAGAGAACGGCGAGCTCAAGGGAGACGAGAGCGGCGTCGACGGGAATTTCTCGCTGGAGGAACTCCCGGCGCACCCGCTCGAAGGCAGCTTCAGCCTCGGCAGGTTGGCCGAGGCCCGCTTTGATCCATCCGGCGAGCCAGCCCAGCCTCGCCAGCCGGACTCCACCCCCGAGTCGCACTGCGATCTCTCGCAGACCTTCATATTCGACCGCAGCCGCAGCGTGCCGCCCTAGATGGCAGGTGTTCACGAGAACATTGAAGCGTACGCTCCAGAGCAGATACGGCTCGTGCTCGGCGTTGACGAGAGGGAGTGCCCTAAGGAGGGTGGCGAGTGCTTCCTCAAAATCACCCGCTTCTTCGAGGACATTCGCCCGATTGACCAGCAGGTACTTTCTCTCACTACCGCGGTCGGCCTCGAGGGCACGATCGATGAGCTCGAGCGCTTCGGGCAGCTCGCGTTGTGCGCGCTTGAGCGAGGCCTCCATACCGAGCACCCGCGCCTCATCGAGAAGCCTATCGGGATCTCCGGCCTCGCCGGCCTTCCAGAGAACATTGGCCCGCTCGAATTCGTCCTCGGCCTCGGGACGAAACCGCCCCTTGACCCGGAAGGCATTGCCGCGGTGGAAGGCGGCGTAGCCCTGGGAGCGGGAATGGAAGGCTGCTTCCCCGGGTGCCAGGTCGGCGATCAGGACGGCCAAGTCCGCCCAGGCGAGCGCCTCGTCGGGGTCCCCGGCCGCGGCTTCAATCGACTCGTGGGCGGCGAGCTCGGAGACCGCCCAGGTCTGAAAGGCCGGGTTCTCGCGGACGAGGGCGGGCCTCTCGGCCGCCGGGTGGGCGCGCAGCCGCGGGAAGTGGACGCGGGCCATCTCGCGGTCGGCCACCGCCCGGGCCAGCCACCGGCTGCGCCGGAGCACGGCCCCGTGGAATTCGCCCAAGGAGAGAGCGAGCCGGTCGATCTCCAGGTCCGCCGCCGTCTCGGGCGCGCCGGCGCGCAGGGCCGCGGCCTCG
>DASPXX010000038.1:0-5246 GCA_035637095.1 Thermoanaerobaculia bacterium | reverse complement strand
CCCAACAGGAATGGCCGGCTCACCGATGGGAAGCGGCTCCCTCTCTCCGTGAACGGAGACCAGATTGCCGCGACCGCGGGCTGTTTCATGGAGAACGCCAGCTGTTTCATGGAGAACGCCGGCCGGTTCATGGAGAACGCCGCCTGGTTCATGGAGAACGCCGGCCGGTTCACGGAGAACGCGGACCGGTTCACCATGAATCGGGCCGCATTCACGGAAACCGGGGCCGGTTCATGGTGATCTGCCGCGAGGTCACGGGAACCCGAGACCGTTTCACCATGAATCGGGCCGCGGTCACGGAAACCCGGGCTGGTTCACGTGGGCCTACGCCGACACGCTCTCGTTCCTCTCGCCGGACATGATCCGCTAGGAGATCACCTTCTCGTCGATCTCGCGGAGGCGGGTGGCGATCAGGCGGCAGAGGAGCCGCCGAAATAGGTTCCAGCTAAGAGAAAAGCCGGTTTCCGCGGCTGCCCGGCGACCAGAGGATCCCCTGACACCACCGGGCTCCTGGTTGAACACTGTCAGGAGCACCGATGCATCGAGGGCGAGCTTCATCGGTCCCTCTCATCGACACGGCCACGAGTCTCGTCGAGCCACTCATCGGAGGTTTGCCCCAGCCTGCCGCGGGTACAACCGACGACCGCCCGCATCGCGTCTTCATCGAAGACCGGCACCGCCAGGATGTATGGCGCCTCCTCGTCGAACTCAAGGACCTGGCCGGCTTGCAGGCCGAGACGTTGCCGAATCGCTGTAGGGATGGTGATCTGGCCTTTGGACGTCAGCGTGGCTCTCATGCCTGAAGTGTACGCGGTAAGGGATTACAAGTAAGGAGCCGCCGCGTGGACCTACGCCGACGCGCTCTCGTTCCGCTCGCCGGACATGATCCGCCAGGAGATGACCTTCTCGTCGATCTCGCGGAGGCGGCTGGCGATCAGGCGGCAGAGGAGTTGGAGGAACTCCATGGCGGCTTCGGGGTCCATGGAGAGGACCTCGTGCACGGTCGACTGATCGAGCGCGAGGACGGTGAGCGGGCCGCTGTAGGCGCGGGCGTCGGCCGAGCGCGGCTCGCCGTCGATCAGCGCCATCTCGCCGAAGAAGTCGCCCCTCTCCAGGATGGCCAGCGCCTCTTCGCCGGCTCCCGGGATGAATTTGCTGATCAGCGCCCGCCCCTCCAGGATCACGTACATCTCCGATCCCGCGTCCCCTTCCTGGAACAGGGAGGCGCCGGCGGCGAAGCGCTTCTCCTTGGAGAAGGCCGCCAGGGTGATCAGCTCCTTGCGCGAGATCCCCTGCTCCCGGAAGAGGCGAATCTTGTCGTTCTCCTCGACCTTGATCGACGCCGCCACTCCTGAGGGCTGCTTGCGCAGGCGCAGGAAGCTCTCCGGCGTCACCTCGGCGGAGAAGAAGCTCTTGAGCTGCTCGTTGGTGGCGCGGAGCTTGCGCGCCAGGCTGTGCCACAGGGTCCAGAAGAGCTGCACGCCCAGATCCGGCGCCCCTTCGAGGAGCGGCTCCAGGGCATCGGCATCCAGGCGCAGCACCTGACAGGGGAGGGTGGCGACCGCATCGGCGCCGTGCTCGTGCCGGGTCACGAAGCCGGGCTCGCCGAAGAGCTCCCCCGGCAGCACGCTGCCGATGACGAACGTGCCGTATCCGGTCGTGCGCTGGAGGTTGATCTCGCCGCTCTCCAGCAGGTAGAGGTCGCACCCCTGGGAGCGATGGGCGAAGACCAGGTCGCCGGCGTCGTGGACCTCCTCCCCGACCGCATGCGTCAGGCTGAAGATCTGCTCGTCGGAGAAGTGGGCCCAGGGTTTGAGGCGCCGCAGGCGCGCGGCCATCTCGAGCTGGCCGCGACCTTCCCGCCGCGCCGCTGCCGGAACGGGTGTGCCGAGAGACGCCAGGCTCGCCAGCCCCGACTCCTCGAGGAAGCGCTCGCGATGCCACTCCAGCCGGTCGAACGCCGTGCGCAGGTGCTCCTGCCGCTCCCGGAAGATCTGCCCGAGCTCGCGATTGCCCCAGCCGAGGATCTGCTTGAGCGTCTGGATGCGCCGCCGCAGCCGCTCGACCCCTTCATTGTCCCCTTCGTTCAGGAGGAGGAAGGCGTGCACCGTGGCGCGCAAGGCGCCCTCGTACTGTTTGCGCTCGTACTCCGTGCGTCCGAGGAGCTCGGAGACTTCACGGTCGAAGGGGTTGTAGCGCAGCGCCTGGGTCAGCTCGTCGACGGCACCGTCGAAATCCTTGCGCCGGAAGAGGAGGCGGCCATGCAGCTTGTGGGTCGAGGGGGTGGCCAGGCTCTTGGCCTTGGCGATCTCGAGACACTCGGTGGCGCGGGCGTTCTCCCCCTTCTCGGCATAGAGGTGCGCCAAGCCGAGGAAATGGGCGGCGTCGATCGCGTTGCGGCGGAACCCCTCGCGCAGCATGTCCTTGACGCTGCGCGCCGGCCCTCCCGTCTGCAGGCGCTGCTGCTTGCGCGCCTCGGCGAGACCGAGCTTGACGCTCAGGTTCTTCGGATCCAGGCGAAGGGCCAGGAAGAGAAGCTCGGCGGCTTCCTCATGGCGGCCGCTCTGGCTGAAACGGTTCGCCAGGTCGGTCAGCGCGGCAACGTCCCGCGCAAGGCTCTGCGGATCGCTCATACGACGGCTCCCCGGAGGAGCGAAGAGCATACCATGGCCCCGACAGAGCCGCATGGCCCCTTGAATTCGCGGGCGCTTCTATGTAGATTCAACTATCTTCTCTCGGACGAAGGGGGTGCACCGTGAACGAGGGTCAGCCGGATTTCTCCCGCGTCCTCCGCAGAGGGATCGAACGTTGCCGTCAAGGGGATTGGGAGGTAGGGCTGGCGTTCCTGGGACAGATCGCCGAGGCCGAGCGCTCCTCCGCCCTCCCGGGCATCTTCTATTCCTTTCTGGGGTATGGAATCGCGCTGCGCCAGAGACGGGTGCAGGAGGGCTTGAAGCTCTGCCAGCACTCCGTGAAGATCCAGTTCTACGAGCCGGAGAATTATGTGAATCTGGCGCGCACCTGTCTGCTCGCGGGAGACCGGCCCGCAGCGGTCCGGGCGGTGATTGACGGCCTCAAGGTGGATCGCCAGCACCCGGAGCTCCTCCGGATCCACCTCGAGCTCGGGATCCGGGCGGAGCCCATCCTGCCGTTCCTCTCGCGGTCCAATCCGCTGAATCGGCTCCTGGGCCGGATCCGCCACGCCTGGCAGGGCGATCCTCCCCGGGAGGAGATCCCGGTGACCCCAGACGAGGAGAGCTGAGGATCGAAGCGCGGGCGGATCTGCCCCCCGTGCCCGTCGGCGGACCGGGGGGGATTCCGTCTCGTCTCGCCCTAGGGTCCGCCGGCGGCTGCGGCGGGCCTGATGTCGTCGAACACGATGCCGAGGTTCTCGACGCCGTTGTGGCGCACCTCGTCCATGAAGGACGAGACCTTGCCGTACTCGAGCTCGCCGTCGGCCGCGAAGAATACGACCTTGCTCTGGCGGCCCTTGAGCACCTCGCTCAACTGCGTGCCGAACTGCGCGTCCGGGATCTGCTGCCGGTTGATGAACTTGTTCCCATTCAGGTCCATCCGCACGATGACCTGGTCGCTCATCGACGGCGGCGGAGCTGCCGATTCGACTTTGGGCGGGACCTGAACCTCATAACCCATCTGCAGCAGAGGGGTCACCACCATGAAAATGATGAGGAGCACCAGCACCACGTCCACCAGGGGCGTGATGTTGATGTCACCCTTGGGTCCGGTCGCGCCACCGCTGACGTTCATCGCCATTGTCGCGACTCCTTCCTGAGACCTAGGCGCCGGGCGCCTGGTACTTTTCGGCGACCACACCGACGCGGGTGAAGCCCGCCTCGTTGACCTGCTGCATCAGCTTGCGGACCTGCTTGTACTTGAGCCGCCGGTCGCCCTTGATCACCACGTCCTTGTCCGGCGTCTGGTTGTGGATCTTCGCGAGCTCCGCTTCCAGGTTCTCGTCGGGAACCCAGTTCTGGTTCACGAAGACGTGGCCGTCTTGTTTGATCGAGATGGTGAGCTGCTTCTGGCCCTCCGGCATCTTCTCCGGCTGGTTGGTCTGCGGCAGCATCACATCCACGCCTTTCTGGAGCATGGGGGTGACCACCATGAAGATGATCAGCATCACCAGGCAGACGTCGACCAGAGGAGTGACGTTGATGTCACTCTTCACGTCCGCCACCATCTTCGGCTTGTGCTTAGGCAGCATGCTTGCCTCTCTTCTTCTTCATGAAGAAGTCGACCAGCTCCGAGGCCGAGTTGGACATCTCCACCGACAGCCGCTCGAGCTGCGCCGTGAAGTAGTTGTACATCCAGGCGGCGGGAATCGCCACGCCGAGACCGAACGCGGTGGCGACGAGCGCTTCCGAGATGCCGGCCGACACCGCGCCGATACCGCCGGAGCCGGTCAGCGCCATGCCATGGAACGCGTTGATGATGCCGATCACCGTGCCGAACAGACCGATGAAGGGGGTGATGGTGGCGATCGTCGCCAGGGAGCCGATGCCCCTCTTGAAGTCCGAGGTGGTGAGGAGAGTCGAGCGCTCGACGGCACGGCCGGCGGCCTCGACCACCTCGACGTCCGACAGCGGGCTGGTCTGGCTCTCGAACTGGAACGCCTGGAGGCCGGCCGAGACGACCCGGGCCAGGTGGCTCTGCGGGTACTTCTGGGCGGCGTCGATGGCGGCCTGCGGGCGGTCGTTCTTCAGGTGCTCGGCGGCGACCTTGGCGAACGCCAGCGACTGCTTGCGCGCCTTGCGGAAGAGGATGACGCGCTCCACGCACACGTACAGCGACCAGACCGACATCAGGATCAGGAGGATGATCACTCCCTTGTTGAGGATGGTCATCTGCCCCCAGAGGGCGAGAGGATTCATATCCATGCTCTTCTCCTTTTAGCTTCGAAAGCCTAGGTGCTCACTGCACCTGGAAGTTGACAGTCAGCGTGTAATAGACCTTGACGGCCCGTCCCTGGAACTGTGCCGGCCTGAACTTCCAGTGCTGCACGGCTTCCAGAGCGGCGCGGTCGAGGCCCATCGGCAGCCCCTTGAGCACCCGGGCATTCGTGACGTCGCCGCGCTCGTCGATGATCGCCTCGACGATCACGACGCCGGTGACGCGGGCCTTGCGCGCCACCTCGGTGTAGACCGGCGGAGAGCCGGAGATCTTCTCGGGGCGGCTCACACCGCCGCCGACCCGCAGCGGCGCGTCGTTGACGACGCCGCCCGGTG
>DASPXX010000037.1:0-17664 GCA_035637095.1 Thermoanaerobaculia bacterium | reverse complement strand
TGCTCGGCGATGCCGCCGGCGCGCCAGCGATCGCCGACGAGCGCCAGATCGACCTCGTCGTGCTCGACGTTCCCGGCCAGGGCTCCCTGGCCCCGATCCGCGAGCTGCGCGCCCGCCCCGGCACCCGTTCGGTGGCCATCGTGGCGCTCTCGGACAGCAACGAGCCGGCCGACCGGGTAGCGGCCCTGCGCGCCGGCGCCGACGACTACCTGGCCCGCCCCTTCGATCCGGAAGAGCTGGAGATCCGGGTCGAGCGGCTCCTCGGCAGCCGCATCGCCAACCTCCAGCTCCTGCAGGGAGACCTCGCCAACCATCCGCTCTGGGCCGTGCTCCAGTACCTGCGACAGGTGAGCAAGACCGGCCATCTGCGGGTGCGCGGCGGCGCCGGCTCCGGCTCGATCGACCTGCGGGAGGGCGAGCTGGTGGCGGCCCGCTGGCAGGGGCTGCGCGGCAGCGCGGCGCTGCTGACCCTGCTCTCGATCGAGGAAGGGAGCTTCCGCTTCGACGCCTCCGACCCCGCGGAGGTCCCGGCGCGAGCCGCCGAGGAGCTGCCGATGACCGAGCTGCTGATGCAGGCGGCCTGGCTCAAGGACGAGCTCGACAAGCGCCGCCGGTTCCTGCCCGCCGCGGGCGATCCCCTCGTGGTGGTCAGCGAGGCGCTGCCGGCCGACCCGGATCTCGCGGACCTCCCGCTCCGGCGCATCCTCGCGAGGATCGAGCGCCAGCCCGGAACCCGGCTCTTCGACCTGATCGCGGACGAGACCGAGGCGCCGCTCACCACGCGCCTCGCCGTGGCCTGTCTCTGCGAGCGCGGCAGTGTGGCGCCGCGCGATCAGGCTCCGCAGAGGGCGGGCCAGAACACGATGGAGATCTCGAACGCCATCGTCTTCGACATCGCCGTGGCCGACCTGGTCGCGGCCGCGGTGGCGGCGGGTCTGCCTGCGGAGCCCCTCCCCTGTCTCGTCCTCGTGGAGCCGGCGGCCTGGCCCGCGCTCCGCCGCCTGATCGAGAGAGCCCCCGGCTTCCCCGGCAACCAGGGGCTGCGCCAGCTCGTCGAGCACGTCGAGAACTACCGCGCCGGCAGCGCCACGTTCGCGAGCCCGCGGGGCAAGCTGGCGCTCCACGTCCAGGTGCTGGCCGTGGCGGAGCCGCCGCATCTCGCGGCTCTGGTGTCCGAGTCCGCCGCCGTCGTGATCTGGCTCTCCGGAGCCGAGGCCCGCGACCAGGCCAGGACCATCGTCCAGCGTCTCGAAGCGAGCCCCCTGGCCGCGACCGGCCTCCTCATCGCCGGCACGCCGGCCGCCCAGCAGACCGCCGACGCGGTCGTCCACAAGAGCCGGAAGTGGCGGACCAGCCCGCACGCGCCGCAGAGCCTGCTGGGGATCTTGCGGTTGATGTACCCGCGGTGACGTTCTCGTACCACAAAGTTGCATCTGGGGGGTTGACTTACCGCCCTATTTACGCCTACCCTCTCCCTGTGGCTTTCGTTCCGGCAGTACCCGGGACGTGGAGCGTGTCCTCTCCCGGTGACGAGAAAAAAACCAGAGTGGGTCCGAATGAGGTTGGGACTCACCCGGACCCAGGCACGCAAGGAGATCAAGTCCATGCGCACCCGTCAGAATGGTAGCACCACCGCTTCCGCCGCCGTTCCCGCCAACGCCTTCACCGAGGAGTACCTGGAGCTTTTGTCACAGCGCGACGAGCCGGTGACCGCGGCCGAGGCGGACACCGCCGGTCCGTGGCACCTGGAGGCCTGTCCGCCCCCGCAGAACGGTTGGGCCGTGCTGCGGCAGGGCGAGAGTCTGGAGAAAGGGAGCACGCCCACGGCGATCTTCCAGAAGAGGGACGCGGCGCGTCTGGCCGCCGCCGTGCTCCCCGGCACCGGCCGGCGGCTGCGTTATCGCCTGGGCAAAGACGCCGAGACCCAGGGATATCCGCTGCTCGACGACGGCCGGGTCGTCGGCCATCTCCGCTTCTTCGACGAGGACCTGGTCGGCGCGCTCAACGTCGTGGATGCCCTCGTCTCGATGCCGCGCGATCTCGCCTGGCTGATCGACGGCGCCGGCGGTCTGGCGCTCGACCATGCGGGCAAGATCGCGCTCGAGCGGGCCCTGGACGCCGAAGCGTCGTAAGCACCTCACTCCCCTGGCCCCCCTCTCCCCCGGGAGAGGGGGTTCCGCGCCATGACGCTGCGGTGCCGGCCATAGCCGAAATAGATGACGAAGCCGATGAGAAGCCAGACGCCGAGCCGCACCCAGTTCTCCGCGGGCAGCGAGAACATCAGCAGCAGGCAGGCTCCGATGCCGAGGATCGGGACCAGCGGCACGAACGGCGTGCGGAAGGGCCTCGCAGCCTCAGGGTTCGTCCGGCGCATGATGAGCACCGCCGCGCAGACGATGACGAACGCCAGGAGCGTCCCGATATTGACCAGGTCGGACAGGATCCGCAACGGCAGGAGCGACGACAGGAGCCCCGCGAAGACGCCCGTCGCGATGGTCGACTTCCAGGGCGTGCGGAAGCGCGGGTGGACGTCTCCGAAGAATCCGGCCGGCAGCAGACCGTCGCGCGCCATGGCGAGCAGGATGCGCGCCTGGCTCAGCATGGTGACCAGGACGACCGAGGTGATGCCGATCAAGGCGCCGAACGAGATCACGCCCTGCGCCCAGGTGAGGCCGACCTGGCGGAAAGCGTCCGCGACGGGCGCGTCGATACTGATCCGGTTGTAGGGCACCATCCCGGTCAGCACCGCGCCGACGCCCATGTAGAGGACCGTGCAGAGGATGAGCGACGCGATGATGCCGACCGGCACGTCGCGCTCCGGCCGGCGCGCCTCCTCCGCATGGGTGGAGACCGAATCGAATCCGATATAGGCGAAAAAGATGATCGCCGCGCCGGCGAGCATCCCCAGCGGCTGCCCGCCCGCATCCGTCTGCCCGAAAAGAGTCTTGCCGAAGAAGTTGACGCCGGTGTAGCCATAGGGCGCGAAGGGCGTCCAGTTGGCAGGGTTGACGTAGAACGCCCCGAGCGCGATGACGAAGACGACGATGGCCACCTTGAGGACGACCATCGCGGTGTTGAAGCGCGCGCTCTCGCGGATGCCGCGGACGAGGACGACCGTGACGCCGGCCACGATGAGGAGCGCCGACAGATCGAGGATCTTCCCGGTCCCGACCAGCCGCCCGAGCGCCGGGTCGTAGTCGAAGGGTGCGTTGGTGAGCGCCTCGGGCAGGTGGAGGCCGAAGATGCCGATCAGGTTCTGGAAGTACTGCGACGCGCCGTGCGCGACCCCGCCGGCCGTGACGGCGTATTCGAGCACGAGGTCCCAGCCGATGATCCAGGCCAGGAGCTCGCCGAGCGTCGCATAGGCGTAGGTGTAGGCCGAGCCGGCGACCGGCGCCATCGAGGCGAGCTCCGCATAGCAGAGCGCGGCGAGAGCGCAGGCGAAGCCGGCGACGACGAACGAGAGGATCATCGCCGGGCCCGCGCGCTCGTGCGCCGCGACGCCGGTCAGGACGAAGATCCCTGTGCCGATGGTTGCTCCGACCCCGAGGCTGGTGAGCTGGACAGGACCGAGCACCCGCCGCAGGCGGTGCTCGCCCGCCGCCTCCTCGAGCAGCATCCGGAGCGGCTTCCGAGCGAAAAGAGGATTTGCCATGGAGACAGCTTCGCAAGCCGCGAGCGAGGCGGGCAACGCATTTGGCACGAGCTACCGGAATTCGGGTGCGAGCGGGAGTGGGAGGGCGCGAGTGGGCTACAGCGGCACCTTCAGCAGCTCTGCCAGCTTCTTCCGGCAGCCGCGGCTGAGCATCAGCTCGGTGCCGTCGCGCAGGAGGACACGGTATTCGTTGTGGAACCAGGGCTGCAGCTCGCGAACGCGGTCGACGTTGACGATCGTCGAGCGATGGATGCGCAGGAAGCGCCGCGGATCGAGCTGGGCTTCGAGGGTGCTGATCGGCTCGCGGAGCAGGTGCGACTCCCGGCCGACGTGGAGGCGGACGTACTTGCCCTCGGCCTCGATCCAGTCGATCTCGTCGGTCTTGAGGAAAAAGGCGCGCCCTCCCGCCTTGACCACCAACCTCTCGCAGTGGCTCGCCCGCGCGCGCAGCTCTTCGAGGAGGGCGAGCGTGCGCCGGCCGAATCCGCCGGCCGCCTCCTCGGCCGCGAGCCGCGCCTTGGCGCGCTGCAGCGCCTGGTCGAAACGGCGGCGGTCGAACGGCTTGAGCAGGTAGTCGACGGCCGAGACCTCGAAGGCGCGCAGCGCGTACTGGTCGTACGCGGTGACGAAAACGACGAGCGGCGTGCGGCCGGCGGGCAGCCGCTCCAGCACCCCAAAGCCGTCGATCTCGGGCATCTGCACGTCGAGGAAGACGAGGTCGGGCGCCTGCTCGGCGATGGCGGCCACGGCCGCGGACCCGTCGCCGCAGTCGGCGACCGTCTCCACGTCAGGATCGCGCTCCAGCAGGCGCCGGAGGCGGCGGCGCGCGAGCGGCTCGTCGTCCACCACGAGCGCGCGAATCCGCCGCCCTTCCATCATCCGGCGCCTCCCTCGTGCGCCGCGGCGGCGAAGGGGATCTCCAGAGTGACCTGGAGGCCCCCGCCGGGCGCGTCCGCCAGGCGGAAGCTGTGGTGCCCCTGATAGAGCCGTTCGAGCCGCGCCCGGGTGAGCGTGAATCCGAGCCCCTGCCGGGTGCCCGGCGCGGAACCATCGTCCGGGTGGAAGCCCGGACCGTTGTCTCGCACTTCGAGGCGCAACGTGCCGTTCTCCCGCGAGGTGCGGATCTCGATCAGGCCGTGCCCCGTCCGCGCCACGATGCCGTGACGGATGGCGTTCTCGACGATCGGCTGGAGGATGAGGTTCGGCACGCGCGCGTCGAGCGTCTCGGGCGCGACCTCCAGCGCCACGTCCAGGCGGTCCTGGAAGCGCACGCGCTCGATCTCCAGATAACAGCGCAGGAATTCCAGCTCCTCCTGCAGCCGGACCTCCTGCGCGCCGGAGCTCTCGAGCGTGAGGCGCAGGAAGTCGCCGAGGCGCGCGAGCATCTCGTCGGCGGCCTCCGGGTCCTCGTCGAGCAGGGTGGAGATCGAGTTGAGCGTATTGAAGAGGAAGTGGGGCTGGAGCTGCATCTTCAAGGCCTGGAGCTCTGCCTGCGCCAGCTCCGCCTCCAGGCGGGAGATCCGCAGCTCCTCCTCCTGGTGCCGGCGATAGCGCTCGATGGCATAGCCGACGAGCAGGATCGTCGCATAGCTCATGAAGCCGTTCGGGAGATTGAAGAAGAAGTTGCGCGCGTAGACCTCCGAGAGCGAGGCGAGACGCCGGTAGACCGCGACATGGAGCCCCCATCCGACCATCAGGTAGACCGCGCGGTGCGCGAGCGAGAGCCCGACACAGGCGGCGCAATGGACGAGCGCGTCGCCGAGCAACCGACCGCGCTCCAGCGGGAAGCGCCGCGTGAGCCGGAAGACGAGCGGTGAGAGGAGAGCCCAGAGGAACCAGTAGGGCAGCTCCCAGAGGAGCATCTCGGAAAGGGTCGGCGGCTGCTTGAAGATCGCGACGTAATGGCCCGCGAAGAGGTAGTAGTTGAACGTGAAGGACAGCCCGATCAGCGTCCATCCCACGAGGACACACAGCCACAGCCGCCAATGGGGCCTCGACGTCATCTCGCCTGGAACGATACGATCCAACGATGGCAAAGCTCAAGGGCTCACAGCGCAAATGGCTCCGCGGCCAGGCCCACAGCCTGAGGCCGGTGGTCCAGATCGGGCGCGCCGGCCTGACGGAAGGGACGCTCCACGCGATCGATCTCGCCCTCGACGTACACGAGCTGATCAAGGTCCAGGCCGTGGCTCCTAAGGAAGAAAAGCAGGAGCTGGCGCGGCAGATCGAGGAAGCGCTCGGCGCCGAGACCGTCGGCCTCATCGGGCACATCCTGATCCTCTATCGCGAGCACTCCGATCCCGAGCAGCGGAGATTCGAGTTGCCGGACTGAACGTCCAGACCCGGGACGAGGAACATTTCTCCAGAAATCTGGCAACTTCGGAAATCTATTGATTTATATGGATTTTCGCAGAGGCTGACGGACGGCACAGCGGTTGCTCCCTGCCCTTTGCAGGAGGCATTCCCATGGGGTTGGCGCGGGTCTTTTCCATCGCATCGTCGCTGCTCTACCTGACTGTGGCCGCGGTCCCGGCAGCGACCGCCCCGTCCGAGCCATCCGCCAAGGCTGTCTACATCGTGCAGCTCGCCGGAGCTCCGCTGGCCCTCTCCCGCGTCGCCGGCGAGCCGGGCAAGCTCGATCTCAACAGCATGGACAAGCTCCGCTCCCTGGAGGCCCTCCGCATCCGGCAGGACGCGACGCTCGCCGCGGCCGGCAGGGCACTCGGCCATGACGTGGAGCCGCTGCAGCGGTACTCTCTCTCGTTCAACGGTCTGGCCCTGGAGCTGACCGGACAGGAGGCCGCCGCCCTCGTCGGGGTTCCGGGAGTGCGGCAGGTGCAGCGCAGCCTCCTCTACCACATCTCCTCGGACGCGGGGCCGGCCTGGACCGGAGCGCCCGGGATCTGGGGCGGCACCACCACCGCCGGCCTACCCTCTACACAAGGCGAGGGGATCGTCATCGGCGTGATCGACACCGGCATCGCGCTCGGCCACCCCGCGTTCGCCGATCATGGGGAGGACGGCTACGATCATGTCAATCCACGGGGCTCCGGCAACTACCTCGGCTGGTGCAGCCCGTCGAGCCCCGACTACGACCCGGCCCTCGCCTGCAACGACAAGCTGATCGGGGTCTGGAGCTACGGGGAAGCCGGCGGCGATCCCAGAGACGACAACGGCCACGGCACGCACACCGCCGGCATCGCGGCCGGCAACCACCTGGGCATCACGGTGCCCGGCACGAGCCTGACGCGCCAGATCTCCGGCGTGGCCCCGCACGCCAACCTGATCGCCTACGACGCCTGCGACGGCGAGGGGAGCTGCGAGAGCGCGACCCTGGTCGCGGCGATCGACCAGGCGGTGGCCGACGGGGTGGACGTGATCAACCTCTCCGTCGCGGGTCCGGCGTCCTCACCGTGGCACGATCCGGTCGCCCTCGCCCTCTTGGGCGCGCGGGACGCCGGCATCTTCGTGGCGGCGGCTCTCTCGAATGGCAGCGAGATCGGCTCGCCCGGTCTCGCTCCCTGGGTGCTCGCGGTGGCGGCCTCGACCCACAACCGGCGCTTCGCCAGCTCGCTGGCCGGCGTGAGCGGCGGCACCCTGCCGCCGCCGGATCTCGCGGGGAGCGGCCTCACCCGCTCGACCGGCCCGCTGGCCGTGGTCCTGGGCGCCAGCTACGGCGATTACTCCTGCTCGTCCCCCTTCCCCGCCGGGACGTTCACTGGCAAGATCGTGGTCTGCGGCCATTCGTCGCAGGAGTCGGAGACCGCGAAGGGTCAGAACGTCCTCGCCGGAGGTGCCGGCGGGCTCATCCTCGCCGAGTCCGGGAGCGACGGCCCGGCGGAGCCGGTGGCCAACGTGCTGCCGGCGGTCCGTCTGGCCCCGGAGGTCAGTCCCTCCCTGTGGAGCTGGCTCGCGACGGGCAGCGGCCAGGTGGCGCGCATCGCAGGGACCACGGCCGTGCTCGATGCGGCGTTCGGGGACCGCCTCTGGCCCGGCAGCCCCACCGGTCCGGCGCGCGACGTTCCGGACATCCTCAAGCCGGATGTGGCCGCTCCCGGCCAGGACATCCTCGCGGCGCACATCGCCTCCGGTGGTTACGCGGTGCTGAGCGGGACCTCGATGGCGTCCGCGCATGCCGCGGGGGCCGCGGCCCTGCTCCTCGCCCTGCACTCCGACTGGTCTCCGGCCGAGATCCAGTCGGCTCTGCAGACGACCGGCGTCGGAATCGCGAGCGCCCTGGAGGCGGGCGGCGGCCGCCTCGACCTCGGCGCCGCCGCGCGCGCCGGCCTGGTCCTTCCGATCGGCACCGCGGACTTCGCCGCCGCCGACCCCTGGAACGGCGGCCATCCCCGGGCGCTCAACCTTGCGGGCCTGCAGGCCGATCTGTGCAGCCCGGGCTGCGCCTGGACGCGGGTGGTGAAGAGCACCCTGCCGGCGACCTCCCACTGGACCGTCTCCGTGGAGGTTCCGGACGGAGTCACCCTGACCGTCACCCCGTCCTCGTTCACCCTCGGCCCGGGCGGCACCCAGAGCCTGCAGATCACGGTCGCGGGCATCTCCGCTCTGTCGGGATGGCAGCTCGCCTCGATCGTCCTCGGCGAGACCGGAGAGCAGGCATCGCAGGCACGGCTGCCGGTGGCCGCGTTCTTCGTCACCCGCTACCCCGTCGCCGTCGACAGAGCCGGCGCCGGCTCGGGGCGCGTGACGAGCGATCCCGCGGGAATCGATTGCGGGAGCGACTGTGCGGAGCTCTACCCGGAAGACAGCTCCGTCACCCTCACCGCCACGGTTTCCGCGGGCTCCGTCTTCGCGGGCTGGAGCGGCGCCTGCGACGGGAGCGAGCCGACCTGCAGCTTCTCCCTCTTCTCCCCCGAATCGGTGACGGCACACTTCGACCTGTCCACCCCGGACAAGTCCCTGACCAACCAGGTGCCGCTCAAGGACTCGATCAGCGGACCGGTCGCGTCCGGAACCTGGAGCTACTACTTCGCCGATCTGGGGAGCGGCAACGGCGAGCTCGTGGTCGACCTTCTCGATCTGACCGCCGCCGCGGATCTCTCGGTCCGCTTCGGCTCCAAGCCCACTCTCGCCACGGCCGACTGCCGCGACGCCGATTCCCACGGCGGCCTGCGCAACCGCCGCTGTGTGCTGATGGCTCCCGCAGCAGGCCGCTGGTGGATCGCCGTCAACAACCGGGACGCAGGCGTCACCATCAACTACTCGGTGCGGGCGAGCTGGGGGACCGCCAGCGACCGGGAGCTCGCGAACCGCTCTTCGTATGGCGACTCCCTGAGCTCGTCGCAAGCGGGCGACACCTGGAGGTACTACTTCGTCGACCTCGCGGCGGGCAGCACCGGCCTGACGGTCGAGCTTTCGACCCTCTCCGCCGCAGCCGACCTGCTTCTCCGGTACGGAGCCAAGCCCGACCGCTCCCACGACGAGTGCGCGGCCGCCGAGATCGTGGCCTCCCGGCGTTGTGCCATCTCCGCCCCTGCGGCGGGCCGCTGGTGGATCGCCGTCAACAACCTCGCGGCCGGGACCACCACCTACACAGTGAAAGCCAGCTGGCAGACAGCGGACACCCCTACGAGCTTCTCCAGCATCGCCTCCTGCCGGGTGCTCGACACCCGCACCTCGGCGCAGCCTCTGGTCGCCGGCGTGCCGCGGATCTTCCAGGTCGCCGGCCAGTGCGGGATCCCGCTCACGGCGAAGGCCGTCGCGATCAACCTCACGGTCGTCGGTCCCACGGGCTCGGGGAATCTGACCCTCTACCCGGGAGACGAGGGCGTGCCGATCGCCGCGGCGATCAGCTTCGGGGCGGGCCAGATGCGCACCAACAACGCCATCCTGAAGCTCGCCCCCGGCGGCGCCGGGACCCTCGGAGCCGTGGCGAGCACCGGGGCGGGGCAGGTCCACCTGATCGTCGATGTGAGCGGGTACTTCCAGTAGGCGTACCCGCTCACTCTCCAGGCTATTTGGGCAGCATCCGCGCCAGCTCCTCGAGGTGCTGGCGCTCCAGGGTGCCGTTCGACTTCAGCGCGCGGCCGCCCAGCGGGCTGTCGGCGAGGTCGCGCGTGAGGATGAGCGAGGCGACGCCGACCTCCGTGCCGCCTTCGACAGGATGCAGATAGAACGACAGGAGATAGCGGCCCGGCGCTCCATCGGCCCGCTTGCGCTGCTCGGGGGTGATCAGCTTCAGAAGCTGCTCATTGGTGAGGTTGATCGAGACCGTGTTGACGAGGCCACGCTCGCGGTCGGAGAGAGAGACCCCCTCGTTGCGCCGCTGGAGCAGCGCGATGATCATCTTGAGCGTCGTGTCGAAATCGGCCTTGAACACCTGCCGGAACCGGACCCCGTCAGGGATCGTGCGCGGCTGGAATCCCGGATCGGCACGCTGCACCGGCTCCTCGGGCTTCCCCATGTTTCCTCCCTGGGCCGGCGCCGGCTGCGGCAACGGCGCCTTGAAGGGGCCGAGGCCGCTCAGGTCCGCAGCACGGCCCTTGGCGCGATAGAGGCGCGCCGAGATGCCGCCCACCACATCGCGCCCGACCCGCAGGCTGATGTCGGCCACGACGTCCTGGCGGCTCCGGAAGTTCGGCGGCACCGTGAACTGCACCTTGGCGAGGCGGATCTCGCCCGGCTTGAGACGGAAGAGCTTCTGCTCTTCACCGGCCGGGACGCCGTCGATGCGGACGGCGACGCGGAAGCCGGCGGGGAGCTTGTTGAGGATGATCTGCGCCGGCAACGTCTGCTCGCGGCTCGGATTGCCGACCAGGAACCGCAGGGCCTTCATCTGCGTCTGCGTCTGCACGTCGAAGAAGTTGTTCTGTGCCATGTTGTTGCTCAGGTTGACGTCGCCGGCGAATTCGACCGACACCTTGACGCAGAAGTGATCGAAGTCGCTGATCGGCGCCGGCCAGAGGCCGCCGTTGTTGTCCGTCAGATCGGTGAGGTCCCAGTCGATCGGCACGATCGAGGTGTCGGTCCCGCCTCCGGCTGCGGAGAAGTCCACGTTGACGGTACCGATCTCCTTGAGCGCGGCGTCGGTGATGCCGGCGAACCAGGGGGCATATTTGAAGCGCACGACGACGCCTGCGGCCGGAGCGTTGCCGATGTTGCGCACCCGCGCCCGCAAACGGTTGACGACCCCCTTGAGCGCGTTGATCGGGCTGTCCATCGCGTCGACCACGAAGATGTCGGGCGTCTGCCAGCGCGGACCGATGCCCGTCACGTCTCCCCACGGCTGGATGAAGAGGTCCGGGCCGGAGAGGTTCGCGACCTGGCGGTAGTAGGCGTCCTGATCGCCGCGACCGGACGGGCTGCAAGGATTCGCGGCGCCGCCCGGAGGCGTGCAGGGATTGCGCGAGTCGGCCCAGGTCAGATGGATGCCATTGCTGTCCGCGGCCGCCCAGTTGTAATCGCCGAAGTAGCCGCCGGCGAGCAACGGATCGTATCCGGTCGACGGGGTGAAGCTGGTCATCGACAGCGCCGAATTCTTCCAGGTGAGGCCGCCGTCGGTCGACAGCGCGACATAGCGGCGGACGGCGGTGTTCGCCGGATCGTTGCGGCGGTCGAACAACGACACGTAAATATGGCCGTTGACCGGCGAGACGGTGATCGACGGCATCCAGTTGTCGCGCGTCGTCGTGTCGCGCCCGACCTGCACGGCCGGTCCCGACGTGATGTCGCGCGGGGTTGACCAGTGCGCGCCGCCATCGGTCGAGCGGGTGAAGAAGATGTCGACCTTGTCGCCTCCGGCGCCGTCCGGATCGGCCTGGAAGACGACGTAGACGTTGCCGCGCGTCGGGCTGCCGGCCGGCGTGCTGTCGACGGCGATGTAGGGGAAGTCCCGCGTCCGGGTGGCGTTCGTGCCGGCGCCGAGCGAGCCCGGAGCCGGCGTGGCAGTGGCGATCGTCTTGTTCGGATTCGCGTCCCCCGCATCCGGATTGACGAAGGTGCCGCCGCCGTCGGTCGACTTGACGATGCGGAACGATTCCCCCGTGAGGCTCGATCCGGTGAACACATAGCGCCCCCAGACCACGTAGACCTCGCCGTTCGGCCCGACCGCCGGCATCGTGCCATGGTTCAGCGCATCGGCGGGCGACACCGATTGCCAGGAGGAGAACGTCAGCGGGCTCGTGCCGGTCGAGTGCGCGACCACCACCCGCACGGCCGGCGGAATGAAGAAGTTCCCTTCAGAGATCGCGACATAGACCCGTCCATCGAAGGGGCCGCCGCTGCGATCGATCGCCATCAGCTCCTTGTCGAAGTCGTCGCCGGCGTTCATAGGGGTGAGCTGGATCGGCGTGGCCAGTGTGATCGGCGGCGCCGTGTTGGTGGAGCGCACGACCGCCAGGCCGGTGATGTTGAAGCCACCGTTGTTGGTGATCAGCTGGGCGATGTAGAAGTGGCCGGTGCTGTCGGCGACGATCGCGGGATCGCCGAGCCCTTGCAGCCCGCTCCCGGAGGGAATCGGCACCGCGCCGGCATCGGAGAAGGAGGCGCCGCCGTTTCCGGAGTAGCCCCACCCCATCAGGCTGGTGAACATCACGCCCTGCGTCGCGAAGAGGTTCGAATCGTTCCACGTGCCCACGATCGCGCTGGCCGTCACCGCATGGTTGGTCTCGCTCTGGCTCGTGTTGTTGTCGAGATTCGAGCTGTTGTGGTCGGTCTGGTTCATCTGCACGTCCTGCGCTTCCGCAACAGTGCAGAAGCACAGCACGGCGAGGACCGCAAGGAAGCGTTTCATCGGCATCTCCCGGCGCAGCATTGACCGCACGAGCCTGGTCGGCCGCGATCGGCCGCGGCGAGCACACGCCGCCACAAGCCCGCGACCTTCCGCCGCGCGTCCATGCTGCCTTCCTTGTATTGGGCGCGGCAGACCTGCCCTTCGTTTCATCGCGCGCGGGGTCAAACCTCGAGCAGGTCTCTCCCCACGCTGATGCGCCCGCTGAATCCACCCGCCAAAAGGAAATACGCTCCGGCAGGTGGGGAAACCGCCCCTCAGAGGGTGTTTCGAAAGCCAGGCTTCCTCGCGTGGGGTCCTCACCCCCTGGCCCCCTCTCCCATCTTCCGCCCTCCCCCCCGCCGGGAGAGGGGGAACCCCCCTCCCCTCGTGTTTTCAGGGTTTTGGGAGGTGGCGCCCCCTCTCCCGGGGTCTGGGGGTTGGGAGAGGGGAGAGGGGAGAGGGGGTCGGGGGGTGAGGACTCCGCGCGACGCACTTCCGAGACACCCCTCAGAGGGACACGCGAGCAGCACCGAAATCGTTCGTCCGTCGGCGAGATCAACGTGTAGGGAATCGTGGGTGACCCTCACTGCTTGAGCGAGAGGAATCTCCATGGCTTCAGCCGTCCGCTCGCCCGACTTCTTCGGCGTCTCGCGTCCGGATTTGATGGCTGAAGAGGGCCAATAGTGGGCTCGCCGCAGCCTTTCTATGGATGTAAAGAATCCGTTCCTGAGGAGACATCTGCGCCATCTCCTCGCTCAGCTGATCGCGCAACCTCCTCATCAACTGGACAGAATCAAACTCCTTGATCTTCTGATTCATCCTGTAGTACCTCCTGGGGACTCCGAATCTCCAGCAGAGCGTAATCCTCCCGAAGATTTCAATGCCACATACTCCACGTTGACCGGGGCGACATCTCGCAAGATAGCCTGCACGTGATCTGGCGCTCCTGTCAACTCCGCAATGATCACGTCGGAGACTATGAGAATCGCTTTTCCGGAAACGAATCTCTGCATGAGTCGGGTCGATGGCCCTTTGAATTCATCGTCTCCACATCCTCCGATCACGGAAGTGTCAACGTAAACACGGAGTCGCTTATCGCTCATACTTGACCTCTAGGCTAGTCCCCTGGAACCCCCCGATCCCGCGTGAAGAAGGTCGGCCGACGCAGGTGGTGCAAGAAAGGGAGAATTTCCTCATCCTGCAGCCCCTTGTGGGCAATATCAACGCCGATCTGTTGCACCCGAATCCGCCAACTCTGCAAGCGTTGCCGCTGACTGGCGATGATGTTTTCGTCCAAGATATTCATGCCGCGGTCGAGGCGACCACGAAGTCATCGGCGTGTTTCAGGAGTGCTTGCGCCGCCAGGTGCACAGCTTCGGCAATCGCTTCGTGTGTAATGCTCCCGTGCCATTCCTCGATAATGGTCTCCCAGTCGAACCCGCGGGCGACTTGTTCCAGGACATCGGCGACGAAGACCCGTGTGCCGCGAAACGTTGGTTGGCCGTGGCACACTTTGGGATCCGCGACGATGAAGCGCCCAAGGATTTTCACGGTCTGTGGTTTCTCCATATTCTGCCTCCTCTTCTCACCAAGCGTCGCAGTACCCTTCTCCTTGTCCTCCGCGGCAGTTGGCGGGCTCGCGAGTCCGCTCCTTATCCAGAGGAATTGTACCTGAGAACGATGCCAGCCGCGCCTACCCTCTGCCCTCACACTCCCCACAGGCCGAGGCCGGGCGCGCCCGGCGCTTCCTGGAGGCGTCCTGCCGGGATGAGTTAGGGCTCGTCACGAAATAACTGTCTCAACTACGATCCGGGAAGTCAGCGGCGACCCCGACTGCACCAAGGTGCCGGCGTGCGCCCCCTGGGACCGCTGGCGTCTCGCCGGCTTTCAAATCAAATTGGGCCGAAGGCCCGGCCTTCCTGGGAACGGGCCACGGGCAACAAGGCGGGCTTGGGGCCCCAAATGAGGTCGGGCCTCCGGCCCGTTCTCTTGAATGCCGGCGAGACGCCAGCGGTCCCAGGGGGGCGATGCTCGGCCCCTCGTGCCGGAACTGGGACAGTTATTCTGTGACGAGCCCTTAGCATAGGATCGGCGCATGGACACGACACACACCAGTCCGCTGAGGCCCGAGCAGGAGGCCGCCCTTCGCTATCTCCGGGAGAAGGGGACGAACGCGCCCCTCGCCTCGATTCGCGAGCGCACGGCCAAGACGTTCGCAGAGATCGAAAGGCTCCTCGCCGAGCTGCCCGAGGAAACGGTCCGCCGACGCCCAGCGCCGGGCCGGTGGTCGGTCCAGGAGGTCGTGGATCATCTGATCGAGAGTCACCGGCCGGCGGTGGGCCAGCTCCGGGATCTCCTTCACGGCGAGCGGCCCGCGGACGGTCCGGTCCCGGCGAGCCTCCTCTCCGCCGACCCGCTCGGCCAGCCCTGGCCGGACCTCATGCGCCGGCTCACCGAGGTCCACGGCGACCTGCTCGCCGCCCTCGACAGCGCCTCGGACGAGACGCCCCAGACGGTCCGTGCGCCGGTCGTCATGGTCGTCAAGGTCAGCGAGGAAGACGGCCGGATCGTGCCGGTCGAATGGACCGGCGACTTCGACTGGAAGGCCTTCGCCCTCATCCTCCGCGTTCACACGCTCGAGCACACGGCGCAGATCGAGCGGACGGTCCGCGCGCTCGCATAGATCTCGACGTGCTGGGCTCGGTGGTATACTCCGCGTGTCGCGGAAAGGAGGAACCGCCGTGCCCGGATTCGATCGTATTACTCTAGACCCGGAAGTGATGGGAGGTAAGCCCTGCATTCGGGGAATGAGGGTCACTGTCGGCACGATCCTTGGCCTCTTGGCCTCTGGCCACTCCGAGGAGAAGATCCTGACGGCTTATCCCTATCTCGAGAGCGAGGACATCCGAGCAGCTCTTACCTACGCTACCTGGCGGGTTGAAGAAATCGAGGTGCCGGTGGGGCGAGGATGAAGAAGATACTTGTCGACATGAACCTTTCGCCACTATGGATCGGTACATTCGCCGAGAACGGATGAGAGGCTCTCCACGGTCGGAGCCCGCGCAGAACCGTGCGGCGCTCGCACGGTCCGCGGTTAAACAGCGCAAGTGCTCCTGTTGAGCCGTCAGGCTAGCGTTAGCCGTTATGGCGGTCTCGGCGCACTAACACCGAAGGAGATAGGCTGCGCCAAGATTTTCGGCAAAATCAGGATTCAATTCTGCAGCCTTCTTGAAAGCTGCTATTGTCTTTTCTCGCTCACAAAGATGGTAATACGCGTCTCCTAGATTGTTATAGGCTAGCGCAACCGAGGATTGAGGCAGTTGGCTACCGCCTGCGACAGCCTTTTCATATGCTCGGGCCGACTCAGCATAGGAGCCTTTCTCGGCCAAAAGATAGCCAACTTGGAAATTAAACCAGGCATCATTCGGTCTCGCCTGCAATAATATCTCGTATTGCTCAAGAGCTGCCTCTTTGTTACCCATGTTAATATACGCAACGGCAAGTTCCTCATGATACAACGGATCATCTTTCAGCTTGAGCAGGTTTTTAAAATCGTAGATCGCCTCCGCCGCCCTACCGCTTCTGTTATAAGCTAGCGCACGAGAGTAGACCGCATTAATGTTGTCCTTCTTTATAACATCGTGGCTCAGGTCTATGGAACTTGTTAAGGCGGGAATGGCTTCGCTATATCTACCGCCTCGGATGTAAGCTACGCCGAGCCCTTCGTATGACTTTGCAAGCTTGGCAGCTTGGGCGACGTACTCAGGAGAATCCTTGCGAAGGGTATCGAGTTTTTTCTTGTTGTGGCCGATAGCCACCTGGAAAGTTGAAATGGCCTGAAGGTTGTCTATCTCAGACGCAGGGACAACCGATGTGTCCTGCGCCCTGACCCTCGGAGTGGCAACTACGATCAACAACAATGCGGTAACCATGAGTGCGCGCGTATGTTCCATAGCGATCTCCTTTTTGCGATTCCGGCCCCTGAAGTGCAGCGAGGCCGGTGCATCGCCACGGCTAGAGGCAATTGCCCCAATCCGTCCAATGGCTCTCGTCGTCAAATCGCACCTCAACAGACTGCCGGGCATAGTCGCCCATACAAGCTAGAAAGTAGTCTTTGGCGGTTTCTGCTGCTGCCCCGGCCGCCGCGCCACCAGTGGCGACCGCAACAATGCCTGCGAATGCGCCTGCTTGCATGGCTTGATTGAAGCACGAATTTGCTCGTTCTTGAATCTGGCTCTCCTGGGGACCCGTTACCCTGAAAACGATTGAATGCCGTAGGCTCCGGCATTCGGTACTTATGCAGGGACATTCAAAAGTGCCGAACGGCGAGTCGCAGTCACAAGTCTCCGTCTCAGTCTTGGTCTGCCAGCTATCATCATAACCACCAAGGTCATTCTCGAGAAGTGTGCCAGTCGGGTTTGAGGCACCCGCCCCTGATGGACTCGCGGAGAAGGTTTGACCTTGGCAGTCGTCACACGTCAGATCTTGCGTGTAACTGTCTGCGTCACCAGTGTCGATCTGAAAGAACCCCGTGGTAAGGAATCCTTGTGCCTCGCAGTTTGTATTCTGGATATTCTGAAAGGCCTGTGGTCGTGTGCAGAAATTGTACGAGCCTCCCCACCTTCTTGTTCCGCTATCTTCGGCGTAGCCGTAATAGTAACGGTTCTCCAGATCACCGGACACCACCTCTTTGCATTCGCCAGATCGTAAGCTGTACCACCCTGCAGATGCCCAGGCGCCACTAGACAGATAACCCAAGGCGGCGGTGAGGTCGACTGGAGTGCGATTGCAGAATGTCAGCTCGGCCTTTGTTGGGCTGGCCGTCACCGAGGCACAGATAAGAATAGAGACGATGATAGGTACGGTGCGATTGCGCATATGTTTCCCCCTCACCAATTGCGACCAACGCAAGACTGGAACCATGACAACGCCCAACGCTCAGAACTCAGTTACCCGCGACACCTGGCAGGATACTGCGGACCTGGTCTGCGGAGAGATCGAGCCGGCCCTCGGTCCGCATACCCAGCTTTCCGCCACCAAGATCAATGAATCTCACTCGCTCGAAGAGTGGATTGAAGCCTTGCAGGGCCTCGGGAAGGCTGACGCGAAGCGGTGACCCGAAAGCGCATTGAATCGCGTCGATTAGTTCTACTTTGTCAGATTGTCGGGCAGCCCTCCTGTCGACCTGTAAATGACCACAGCATCCCGGCCAAGATCTGCTTCATAGGAGTTCGTTGTTGTCTTTTTGAGCTCCAGGGGTTTCTGGGCAAGCTCCCTGAGA
>DASPXX010000036.1:0-18564 GCA_035637095.1 Thermoanaerobaculia bacterium | reverse complement strand
AGATAGGGCGGTGTTCCAGTCTGCAGAAACAGGATCACTTCGTAGACCCGGTTCAGCCACCGCACGGTGAACACGCTGAGGTGGTGCTGGTAATGGTTGCAGGCGATGGCCACCGCCTGCACCGGCTGGAACAGGACGACGCAGAGGGCCGTCACCCACAGGTTCTCGACCGCGAAGAACAATCCGAGTTGTACCGCCAGCACCATGAAGGTGTACGCCAGCGGCCAGCGGTCCTCCGGGTAGCGCAAGATCGTCTTCCTCTTCATTACAGACCCTCGGTCATGATCGTGCGCCGATGATAGCCGATCTCGCTCGGCTCAAGCCGTGGATCCAGCACTCTTGGCGACCCTCCGCATCCACAACCTGTGGTCAGAAGTAGCTCTTCAGTTTCTTCCAGCCCTTCTTGGCTCCCTTCCCTACCGTCTTGGCGCCGTTCTTGACCGTACTGCCGACGGTCTTGGCAGCGTCGGCCGCCGCATTGGCGCCTGCCACGCCGAGCCGCGTGGCGAATCCGCCGAGAAATCCCACACCGCGATGGCCGAGGTCGACGACAGCACCCCCGGCGCGCAGCGCCGGAAGTGCCCACTGAATCAGGTTCGCCAGGGGGTTGCAGGACAACGGAAAATAATCCTCGGCGAACCACCGGTAGTTATCCGCGTTTTGGGTTGCCAAGTCGCGGTCGGTCCAGGCCAGCTTCGCGCAGTCGACGGGGCCGTACGCCTCATCGTTGGTCGACGCCACCATATGGGTCACTTCGTGGACGATCGTCGGAGCCTGGGACGCGACAGGTATGGGAAGGGGGGGAAGGAACCAGAAGGGTGTACAGGTGAAGATCGTGTCGGGTTGTTTGGGATTGACATAGGCGAACGTGATCCTTTTTTTTCGGCAACCTACCCCGCTGTCACTGCAGTTGAAGGTGATGGTGCTGAAAAAGCGCCCAGCGGTCGACCGGAACTTCTCTCTCACTTTGCCGAAGTAGGAGTCGCTGGGCCAGCCGAACCACTTCAAGTATCTTCCGTCACAGTATCTCGTGATCGGATCGAGCAGTTGCAAGTAGACGTGTGAGTCCATGGCCAGGATCTGGGCGTCGCTCGTCGATGAACGCAGGATGAAACGCTGCGCGGCATTGCAGTCCACGAAATCGAGCGCGGCGTACTGTCCGGTGGGATCACGCCGGGAGGACGGGTTGTTGCCGGCGTAGGTGAAGCCGTTTCCCTGCGCGCTGGGATCGCCCCAGATCCCGAGGCCGTCCCGGCTCGTGAACCGTCCCAGGCGGGGGTCCATGAAGCGGGTCCGCATGAAATACAGCCCGATTTCTGGCAGGTAGCGGTGGCCGGTGAAGAGGATGGGATTGCCGATCGCCGAGCCGGGCCGCGACGCTCCATTGGCATCGAGAAAGGCAGGCTCGCCGAAGTCTCCGTACGCGTACCGCTCGGCCACCTGGCCGGACGAATCGGTGACGGCGAGCACGGTGAACAGGTCGTCGGTATGGAAGAAGTAATCCTCTCCTCCCCGCTGCATGGAGACGACCTCGTCGAGGTACGGACCATGGACGTAGGTCGCGGTGGTCGCGCCTGTACCGTCCTGCTCCTCGATGACCTGCCAGTCCGCGTAGAAATATCGTGTCGTTTCGGTCAGCGGCGCGGCCGGGCGGGTCACTTCCCGGCTGACCATGCGTCCCATGACGTCGTAGGTGAAGACGACCGTCTTTTCGGCGTCGCTGTAGAGCACCAGGTGGTCCCGGGAGTCGTAGGCGAGCTGCTGCGATCTCCCTCCGGCGCTGTCGATGCCGGTCAGGTTGCCCTGCGCATCATAGCTGCGGGCGCCGAACGGGGTGGCGGTGTACTGGTTGACCTGCCGGTCCGCGGTGCCGAGAGTGTAGGCGCCGGCTGCGGGCCCGCCGATCACCAAGGTCCGGTTGCCGGCATCGTCGAGCTCGTATTTGCGGGTGGCCGTGGCTTCGCCGGCCGCGGCCTCGGTCGCTTCGGTGAGGCGGTAGAGCTCATCGTAATCGAAGCCGCGGGTCCGCCCGGTGATGCCGTCCGTTTCATGCCGGCGGTTGCCCGTCGCGTCCCAGAGGAACGAACGGTCGACGAGCGGCATTCCGGAGGCATCGACGCTCGAAGCCCGCTTGACCTGCCGCACGCCGTGATCGTCCGGTCCGTTGCCGATCCCGTCGTAGTCGAAGCGCTGTGACGTGCCATTGCGATGGTCGCGCCGCACGATCCGCTGCGGTCCGGCGTAGGAGTAGGTGGCGATCGTCCCGCCGGCGTCGGCGAGCGTCGCGAGGCGGTTGAGCGCGTCGTACGTCCTCGCAACAGTCCTGCCGCCCGGAAAGGTCAGGGTGAGGGGGTTGCCGAGACCGTCGTAGGTGGTGCTGGTCGTCTCGCCGTTGAGCGACTCCTCGAGCACGCGCCCCTCGGAGTCGTAGCGGTAGGTCAAAACCGAGTCGTCGTCGCGGCCTTCGGTCAACCGGCCGAGGCCGTCGTACTGATAGCTCTCGAACGTGGTGCCCAGCACTCCGGGCCCGCGCTGGATGGTCGCGCTCAGCAGCCGGTCGCCGCCGTCGTAGGTGTACTCGGTGACCGTCCCATTCGGATCGGTCGTCCGGATGAGGTTGCCGTGGATGTTGAATGTCGCATGGCTGGAGGTGCCGTTCGCGTAGATGATACCCGTCTCGCGGTTCTGGCCATCATAGGTGTACGTGGTCTGGTTGCCGTTGCCGTCGATCTCCGCGATCATCCGCGAGGAGTCGTCCCACCGTTGACTGCCGCGGACGACCGACCCCAGGGTTCCGCCACCGATGATGGTTTCCGTTTCGGTCGGCCGGCTCAAACCGTCGAAGCTTCTCTCGGTGACGGCACCTTCGGCGTCCTTGATGACGGTCAAATTCTGCCGGGAGTCCCAACCGTACTCGGCGGCGTTGCCGGCGGGGTCGACGATGCGCCGCGGCCGGTTC
Source organism: Thermoanaerobaculia bacterium (assembly GCA_035637095.1). Lineage (GTDB taxonomy): Bacteria > Acidobacteriota > Thermoanaerobaculia > Multivoradales > UBA5704 > UBA5704. The sequence continues at coordinate 15,605 of DASPXX010000036.1, read as the reverse complement.
AAGGAGTCGTACTCCCACGTGCTGGTGAAGGTCTCGTCGCCGCCCCCCTGGCCGGATTTCTCGATCTCGGTGACGCGGACCGGATTGCGGTTCTCGTCATACTCGAGCTGGACCTGGTTGCCTGCCGCGTCGGTGACCTGGCTGACCTCGTAGATCGTGTCGAAGGTGTAGAGCGTCTGGTTGCCGCGGTCGTCGACCGTCCGGCTGAGGTCGGAGCTGGGCGTGTAGTCGAGCTGCGTCGTGATCTCTCCGTCGCCGATCGGCTCCTGCGTCAACGGATCGAAGTGCGCGACGGCCTGGAGCGTCGGGCGGTCCATGGCATCGAAGGTGCGGCTCTCCTCGCTCAGCCGGACGTTGCCGCCGCCACCGGGCCGATCCTGGGCCGGCTCGCCTTCCTGGACCATCCTCACCGGGTTGTCGTTGGCATCGTAATGGAGATGGGTGACGTTTCCCATCGCGTCCGTTCTCTCCACCTGCCGGTCGTAACCATCGTAGCGATACGTAGTCACGTGGGGGTCTGCTCCGGCGCCGCTGATCCTGCGGATCAGGTTGCCGTTGCCGTCGTAGTCGGCCTGCTCGGTCGTGGCATCGGGGCCGCCCGGGGCCCGGGTGTGGCGGAACAGGCGCTTGAGGGCGTCGTACTCCATCGCTTCGGCGTTGTCGGGGCTGCGCCCCGCCACGGCCTCGGCGTACCGGATGAAGGTGAGCTGCCGGTTCTTGTCATAGGTGAATTCGGTGCTCACCGAGTGCTCCGGATCCACCTCTTCGCTCTGGCGCACGACCCGGTTGAGGACGTCGTATTCGTACCGGGTGGAAAAGTGGGTGTTGGCGCCGCGACGGCCCTCGGCGTCGACGTTCTCGACGTCGATGCCGGTGATGTTGTCGTTGGCGTCGTAGAACGTGAGCGTCTCGTAGCGGACGTCCTCTCCGGCACCGACGTTGCTGGAGAGCTGGCGGACGACCTGGTCGAGCTGGTTGTAGTCGAACAGTGTGTCGTTGCCGCGCGGGTCGATCTGGCGGACGATCTTGCCGACGGCGTTCGACTCGTAGGTCGTGGTCAGGGCCCGGCCGGCGGCGTCCATGATCTCCTGGTGGAGATAGCCGTTGCGGAAGCCGTCCGCCTCGCCGTAATAGGTGAGGGTGTCGCGGCGTTGGTAGCCGCTGCCGTTGTCGGGCAGGAGGTGGGCGGTCAGCTGGCCGTGCTCGTTGTACTCGAACGTCTCGCTGATGGCCGGCAGGCGGTGCACGATGCGGATCAGGTCGCCGGAAGCGTCATAGTCGAAGAGCGTCGCATTGCCCCGAGCGTCGATGTGGAGGATGGGAAAGGAGGACCTTCCCTCGCTGCCGAAACGAGGATCGTGCTCGAACGTCTCGCAGATCCGCTCCTGTTCCCCTCCCAACGGGCCGGGCAGACGGCAGCGCTGGAGGACGTTGGCCTGGGCCAGCCGGTTGGGATTGCCGGAATCATAGGCAAGGACCTCCTCGTTGAGGTTCGGGTAGACGGTGCGAGTCCGGAGGGAATCGTCGTTGTACTCGTACCGGATCTCGAAAAAGGGTGGATCCTCGGGGCGGAGGACGAAACGAGGGCGGTTCGTGGTCGCGGTAGTCGGCCGGCCGGCTTCGGCGCGGGCGGTGAAGGCGCGCGAGCGCACGAGGCGGTTGGAGCGATCGAAGAGCAGCTCGTGGACGTTGCCCATCCGGTCGTTGACGATGGCCTGCACCACCGCCAAGCCGTTTTCGGATGTGCTCGCCACGGCCGCATAGGTGATCTCGATGCGGTCGGCGGGATCTCCCCAGATCTGAGTGATCAGGCGGTCATAATGGAAATACAACGCATTGGGGGCGAAACGCGGGTCCGCCGGATCTGCCGTGTGGCCGTAGACATTGCGCAGGAAGACTTGTCCCCTGGCATCGGTGACCGTCAGCAGATCGTGATTGAGGTGCTTGTCGATGAACCCCGAGGTGTAGGTGTAGACCGTGCTCTTCCCGTCCGGAAAATCGTTACCGCTGGGTGTGCCGGTGACCGCGGGCGAGGTCACCGATTTGAGATCGCCGGCGACGCCGCCCGCTTCTACTCCGTCGTAGTACTGATAGGTCACTGTGCGACCGGTGAAGTCGGTTACCGCGGAAATGAAGCCTTCAGCGTTGTACGAGACGGTGAAGTCGCGCGTGTGGCCGGCGGTGTCCAGGGTGTCGTGAATGACCGACAGGCGGCCGCTCGCATCGTAGTCGAAGCTGAGCGTATTCCCGGAACGGTCGACCATGCGCGCGATCTTGCCGCCATCCGGCCGGTCGCCCAGGGGAAGGAAATCCCAGTGAGCGGTGTCGGGGAAGCTCAGGGTGAAGCTGCCGTCGACGTTGCGCGAGAAGACCCGGAAGAATTCGCGCCGCCGCCAGGTACCGTCGCCAGCCGGCTCGAAGAGGTCGGCACGGCCGGTTCCGTCGAAGAAGCGGAGGGCGGACCCCACCTGCTCGACCCGCAGGTTGTAGCCGAAGTCCCATCCAAAGCCCTGGCGGGTGCTGCGCCCCAGCCTGGAGCGGTAGGTGCGGGTCCAGGCGAAATCCAGATCTCGACCCTCGACGCGGAGGTCCGTCACGGGAAGGAAGAACTCACCGGAAAACAGATGCACCGGGTCCAGGGGATCCGGGTCCGGGTAGCCGACACCGGGCTCCTGGAGCGACGTGTCGAACTTCTGGTCCTGCTCGAAGGCCGCGTTGTCGGCTCGTACGCCGAGCCACTGAAACAGAAGACGGGAGGATCCGCCCTCCCCGTACGTGCCCTCGAAACGGACGGTGAACGCAGGGCCCGTCGCCATGAGAGGCAGGCCCGTGCCATGAGATGTGCTGGCAAGCCAGGTGATGTCCTGCTCGTAGCCGGCAGGATGGGTCACTGCGGTGAACGTGATGGGAACCCCGTCCACCACGTCGTCCGCGCCGGTGCGGTGACTGGTGATCTCGACCTCGTACACCTCGACCTCGAGCGCCTGCTGACTGCCAGGAGGGCCGACGGCGATCCGGTACCGGCCCGGACGGGCGAAGCTGGCCTCGACGGCGCGGCCGAGGCGGTATTCGACTCCGCCGTCGGGGCGCCGCCAGGTCCACTCGATGAGGGGAGCCAGCGCGGCAGGCTCGACGTCGATCTCGAGCTTCACCGAGCGGATTGTAGAGGTCCGATACCGGCCCGGCGCGATCTCTCTCACCGCGGCAACGGATTCGCCGCGGAAATACCGATAGGTCGAGCCGTTGACGTCAGACGCATCGATGACCACCGGCTCGGCGGATGCCTTGGGAGACGAGAGACGGATCGCCGCGAAACTTTCGTGGACGGCCTCGATGAGGAGAGTCCTCCGCATCGTTTGCAGGCCGGGTTGGCTCGCCGTGACCTCGACGAGATAGCGGCCCGGGCGGATCGGCCGCAAGTCAGCCCTGGACCAGCCTTCTTCCTCGGTCACCGCCTCCACCCCACGCCACTCAATGGTCCGGCCCGGGGAGAGTGGGAAGGCGAGATGAAGCGTCGTCTCGAGGGGTACGGCGAGACTCTCCGGCGCCTGGTGCCACGCCTGGAAAACGCTGGCCAGAGGAGCGAGCCATATTGCCGGAGTCTGGCCTTCGCGCCGGGGTGGGGACGGCGATGCCTCGAGGGCGGCGCGAGGGGCCGGCAAGAGCGCGGGGAGCGGCCGGGCGATCACCGCCGAGGCCATGGCTGTCAGCAGAATGAGGAAAACAGGTCGGAGACGGGAAGTCGCTGGCACTTTGCACCTCCTGGTTGGTGTAGGCAAAGTACGACGCAAAGCAGGATTATCTGAGACTCTACCAGATTCACCACTGCTCATCAAGGAAATACTTCGAGAGACTCGGAGCGGCATCCTCCAGAAAAACAAAGGAGGGACCGATCTCTCGGTCCCCCCTCCGTCGTTGCGATCGATGGAAGCGCCGCGGTGCCCCGGCTCAATACCGGTAGTGTTCCGGCTTGAAGGGGCCTTCCTTGGACACGCCGATGTAGCTGGCCTGGTCATCGCGGAGCTCGGTGAGCTTGGCGTTCAGGGTGGTGAGCTGGAGGCGCGCCACCTTCTCGTCCAGGTGCTTGGGCAGGGTGTAGACGCCCACCTCGTACTGGCCCTTCTTCGTCCACAGCTCGATCTGGGCGAGGATCTGGTTGGCGAAGGAGGAGCTCATCACGTAGCTGGGATGGCCGGTGCCGCAGCCGAGGTTCACCAGCCGGCCCTTGGCGAGCAGGATGATGCGCCTGCCGTCGGGGAAGATCACGTGGTCCACCTGGGGCTTGATCTCTTCCCACGGGTACTGCTCGAGGCTCGCGACATCGATCTCGCTGTCGAAGTGGCCGATGTTGCAGACGATGGCGTTGTGCTTCATCCGGCTCATGTGGTCGTGGGTGATCACATGGTAGTTGCCCGTAGCGGTGACGAAGATGTCCGCCTGGTCGGAGACCTCATCCATGGTGACCACGCGATAGCCCTCCATCGCCGCCTGGAGGGCGCAGATGGGATCGATCTCCGTGATCCACACTTGGGCGCTCAGGGCGCGCAGGGCCTGGGCGCAGCCCTTGCCCACGTCGCCGTAACCGCAGACCACGGCGATCTTGCCGGCCACCATGACGTCGGTGGCGCGCTTGATGGCGTCGACCAGCGACTCGCGGCAGCCGTAGAGGTTGTCGAACTTGCTCTTGGTGACGCTGTCGTTGACGTTGATGGCGGGGAACTTGAGCTCGCCCTTCTTCGCCATGTCGTACAGGCGGTGCACGCCCGTGGTGGTCTCCTCGGTGACGCCCTGGATCGCGGCCAGCTGCTGCTTGTACCAGCCGGGCTGGGAAGCATTGCGCGTCTTGACGGCGGCGAAGAGCACGCGCGCCTCTTCACTGGTGGGATTGCTCAGCACGGAGGGATCGTCCTCCGCCCGGGCGCCCAGGTGGACGAGCAGAGTGGCGTCGCCGCCGTCATCCAGGATCATGTTGGGCGCGCCTTCGGGGAACTCGAAGATGCGGTGGGTGAACTCCCAATACTCCGTGAGGCTCTCCCCCTTGTAGGCGAAGACGGAAGCGCCCGAGGCTGCGATCGCCGCGGCGGCGTGGTCCTGGGTCGAGAAGATGTTGCAGCTGGCCCAGCGCACCTCGGCGCCGAGAGCCCTCAGGGTCTCGATCAGCACGGCCGTCTGGATGGTCATGTGGAGAGAGCCGGCGATGCGCGCGCCCTCGAGGGGCTGGCTCGCCATGAGCTCGTTGCGGATGGCCATCAGGGCGGGCATCTCGCCCTCGGCGATCTTGATCTCCCTGCGGCCCCAGTCGGCGAGGGAGATGTCTGCGACGTGGTAGTCGCTAGGAGCGGTACTGGCGGTACGGCTGGCGGTCTCTGTGGCGACGGTCATGATTGACCTCCTCGGTTGCCCGGGCGACGGAGCACTCACCTCCATCACACCCGGAAGTGTTGAGGTGAGCGCCGTTTGTGGTTGCCGGTCACGCCGGGTGTCCGAGCCTGGGAGGGGGTCTCCTGCAACGCTCCTCGGACGAGCGGGGGCATTGTACCCCATCAGGCTCGAAGCGGGAAGGGGGGGCCTGCGGGGCTGCGGGGTCTTACGGCAACTCGGCCCGCTCGAGCTCCGGCCGGTCCCACCCGCCAGAATCGGCGGCCGCCTCGTAACTGCTCTGCAGGAATTCGAGCAGCGTCTCGTCCGGCGTCGCCGACTGCCGGACGTCTTCATAGGGGAGGATCAGCTCGCGGAAGTTCGGATCGTACACCGCTCCGCCGGGAACGATCCTCGCCGAGCGAAACCCCTCGGGCTCGGGGTAGGCGTACGAGTAGAAGACGGGCTGCGGCATCTCCTCGCTTCCCGGCCAGAACCCGCAGCTGCTCACCTCGTGAGAGTACGCTTCGCGCGCCACCCGGTCCGGAAGGTGAGGGATGCCGCCTGGATGTTCCGGTGCCCTGCGCCCGGAAAAGCGCGTGACGGCCAGATCGAAGCTCCCCCAGAAGAAGTGCACGGGGCTGCACTTGCCGATGAACCGGGAGCGGAACGATTTGAAGACCCGGTCGGCCTGGACGAGCGCCTGCCAGAACCGGTGAGCGGCATCGGCGTCATACGACGCATGCTCTACGTCCTTGTCGAAGGCGATAGGGCTCACCACTTCATTGGGACTTGCGTGGATCCTGACTGCGAGGCCCAGCTCAGCCAGTCGCGCAAAGAGCTCTTCATAGAAGGAGGCGACGGAGCGCGGCGCAAGCTGCATCGTCCTGATCCCGCCATCGCTGGCCTGGATCAGGAGCTTGTGATCGATGAAATCGAAGTCGATCTGAAAGGTCAGGTTCCCGTATGGAATGGGCGAGGTGGTGAGGCCCCGTGAGGTGACGTAAAAGGTTGCGTGCCAGGAGTGGTTGACCCAGGGGGTCTGGACGAGCCTGATTTTTCCCACGATCTGGGCCCACATGTGGAGCGTGGCGTAAGTCGCTTTCCACTCCTGGAAGGACAAGCTCGGCCAGTGGCCGGAAGAGGACGATTGGGACATCTTTCCTCCTTCAAGGGACGTTTCCATTCTACCGCTGATCCCCTCCGGCGAGCAGCTCACGCAGCTCGTCCTCGCTCAGGCCGTCGTATTCGGCAAGGAGCTCCCGCAGCTCGTCTTCTCCCGCGCTGGCCAGCTCGGCTTCGACGAGGGCGTCGGCGATGTCGCCGAGGGTGGCGTTGCCGAACAGGCTCTGGAGCGGCAGCTCGGCGCCGAGGCTCTCGCGCACCTGAGCCACGCACTGGGCCGCGAGCAGGGAGTGGCCGCCGAGGTCGAAGAAGTTGTCGCTGATGCTGAGCTTCTCGTAGGGAACACCGAGCAGATCGGACCAGATGCGCGCCAGCTCCTCCTCGACCGGGGTGCGCGGCGCCACGCGCTCGGCGGCGGCGGACTGGGCCGGCTCGGGTAGGGCATCGCGGTCGATCTTGCCGCTCGCGGAGAGCGGCAGCTCGGGGAGGGCGACGAAGACCGCGGGCACCATGTACTCGGGCAGGCGGGTGCGCAGGGTCCGGCGCAGCTCCAGCGCCGTGGGAGCCGGCTGGCCGGCGGGCGGCGCCACATAGGCGACCAGGCGCGCCTCGCCGTGGAGCACCGCAGCAGCCGCGACGCCGGGCAACCGCATGAGCGCCGCCTCCACCTCCCCCAGCTCGATGCGGAAGCCGCGGACCTTCACCTGGCGGTCGATGCGGCCGAGGAACTCCAGCTCACCCGAAGGCAGCCAGCGGGCCAGGTCGCCGGTGCGGTAGAGGCGGTCCCCTGGCGCGAACGGGTTCGGAAGGAAGCGCTCGGCGGTGAGATCCGGCCTGCCGCGATAGCCGCGCGCCAGACCGGCGCCGCCGAGGTAGATCTCGCCCGGGACCGCGACCGGCGCAGGCTCCAGCCAGGGATCGAGGACATAGGCCTGGTAGTTGGTGAGCGGCCGGCCGATGGGCGGGCCGGCCGGACCGGTGGGGCCGGGCACGATATGAGCGCGCGTCGCGAACACGGTCGCCTCGGCCGGGCCGTACTGGTCGAACAGCTCGAACGGCAATCCCGGCGGGGGCGTCCGCACCAGGTTGTCCCCCGCGGTGAGGAGAGCGCGCAAGGCGAGCCCCGGCGGCAGCTTCGCGGGCAGCTCGCGCAGGACCGCCTCGGCGAGAGGCGTCGGCAGGAAGCAGAGGGTGATCCGCTCGCGCGCCAGCCAGGCGAGGAGCCGGTCGGGCGACAGGCGGGTCTCGTCGTCGGGCACGTGCAGGCTGGCGCCGGCGGCGAGGAGCGGCCAGATCTCCCCCACCGAGACGTCGAACGACGGCCCGGCGATCAGGGCGGCGCGGTCTTCCGGCCCGGGCGCATAGGTCTCGTGGTACCAGGCGATCAGGTTGGTCAGCGAGGCGTGGGTGACCTCGATGCCCTTGGGGACCCCGGTGGAGCCGGAGGTGAAGATGAGGTAGGCGAGGTTGGTTGGGAAGGACGGCAAGGACGAAAAGGACGCAAGGGACGAAAAGGACGGAGAGTCCAGCGGAACCACCTGGGCTCCCGTGGCCGGCAGCCGGTCGCGCAGGCCTTCCCGGGTGAGGATGACCGATGCGCCTGCGCCTTCGAGGAGGGTGGCGAGGCGGTCGGGTGGGAAGGAGGGGTCGAGCGGGAGATAGGGGGCTCCGGCGAGGAGTGCGGCCAGCTCGGCGACCACCAGGCGGGCCGAGCGTTCCAGGAAAACGGCGACCGGCGCCTCCGGTCCGGCTCCCAGCTCGCGCAGGACCGGTGCGAGGTGGCTGGCCCAGGCCGTCAGCTCTCCGTAGGTCAGATCGAGATCGCCTCCGGCGATGGCGAGGGCGTCGGGACGCAGGGCGGCCTGGCGGGCCACCAGGTGATGGGCGGCGGCCGGGTCGGCGATCTCCCGCGTGGTGGCGTTCCATTCGCGGAGGAGCTGGTCGCGCTCGGAGGCGGCGAGCATGGGCAGATCGGAGAGGCGCCGGTCGGGATCGGCGAGCGCTCTCTCCAGGAAGCGGGCGAGGTGGCCGAGCATGCGGTCGGCGGTGGCGGCGTCGAAGAGGGCGCGGGCATACTCCAGGCTCAGGGAAAAGCCTCCGGCGTCCTGCCCGGCGCCGATCTCGCCGACGGTCAGGGTGAGATCGAACATGGCCGCGGCAGTCTCGGAGGCGAGGCCCTGCAGGGTGAGGCCCGGCAGCTCGACGTACGGGAGCGGTGCGTTCTGGTAGGCGAGCATGACCTGGAAGAGCGGCGTGACCGACAGCGCCCGCTCGGGATGGAGCTCCTCGACCAGCTTTTCGAACGGGAGGTCCTGATGCGCGAAGGCGCCGAGGGCCACCTCGGCGGCCCGCGCCACCAGCTCGCGGAAGGTCAGATCGCTTCCGTCGCCTCCGAGATCCACCCGCAGCACCAGGGTGTTCACGAAGAAGCCGATCAGGCCGGCGACCTCGGCGCGCGTCCGGTTCGCGATCGGGGTGCCCACCGAGACGTCGGCCTGGCGGGCGTAGCGGGCGAGCACGGTGTCGAAGGCGGCGAGGAAGACGATGTACGGCGTGGCTCCGGCGCCCTCGGCGAGAGCGCGCAAGGCGCGGCCCAGCCCGCCCGGCAGGGTGAGATCCCGGTGGCCTGCCCGTGAGCCCTGCTGCTCGCCGCGCGGACGGTCGGTCGGCAGGTCGAGCGCCGCGGGCCTCCCTGCGAGCCGCTCCCGCCACCAGGCGAGGTGCTTCTCCAGGATCTCGCCGGAAAGCCAGCGGCTCTGCCAGTCCGCGAAGTCGGCGTACTGGAGGGGCAACGGCGGCAGCGACGGCGTACGACCCTGCCGGAAGTCCTCGTAGAGCGTCGCCATCTCGCCCACGAAGACGCCGATCGACCAGCCGTCCGAGATGATGTGGTGCATGCAGAGGAGCAGGGCGTGCGCGTCGGCCGCCGCGGAGAGGCGCACCAGGGCGAGGCGCAGGAGCGGCAGCTGTGCGAGGTCGAAGGGGAGGCGCGCGCTCAGATCGCCGATCCGCGCCAGCTCGGATTCCCGGGCCTCGGGCGGCAGGCCGCCCAGATCGAGCAGCGGCACCTGGAGAGCCTCCGCCGCGGCCGGCGGCGCGATCACCTGCGCGGCCTTCCCGGCGACCGCGGGGAAGGCGGTGCGCAGCGTCTCGTGGCGCCGCGCGATCTCACGAACGGCCGCGATGAGGGCAGCCGGATCGAGCGTGCCGGTCAGGCGCACGGCGAACGGGATGTTGTAGGCCGGCGACGCGGGCTCGAGCTGGTGGAGGAACCACATCCGCGCCTGGGCGTAGGAGAGCGGCAGATCGCCGGTCCGCGCGACCGGAGACAGGGGCGCGAGCGGCAGGGCCTGGCCGGCGGCGCCGCGCGCGGCGGCCACCGCGGCGGTCATCCCCGCCACGGTCGGCGTTTCGAAGAGGGCCTGGAGGGGCAGGTCGGTCCCCAGGACCTCGCGCGCCAGGTTGACCAGCGCGGTGCCCAGGAGCGAGTGCCCGCCGAGCTCGAAGAAGTTGTCGTGGACGCCGATCCCGCCGATCCCCAGGAGGCGCTCCCAGAGCCCGGCCACGGCGCTCTCCAGCTCGGTCGCCGGCGCCACCCAGGGGGTGCGGAGAGCCGGCCGCGCATACCGCGGGGCCGCGGGAGCCGCCGCCAGGGCGACGGGAGTCTCGGGAGCCCCGGGCTCGTGCAGGGCCGGAGCGACCGGCAGTCGAAAGCCCCCGGACGGCGCTCCGACCCAATACCGTTGCCTTTCGAACGGATAGGTCGGGAGCGGCACCCGCCGGCGCCGCTCGCCGCCGTGGAAGCCAGCCCAGTCGATGCGGCAGCCGGCGATCCACAGCTTGCCGAGGGCACCCAGGAGCACCGCGCCGTCCGGCTGCTTCTCCCAGGCACCGCGCAGCGACGGGACGACCACGCGGTCGCCGGCGGGTGCAGAGGAGTGCTGCAAGGCGAGGCTGCCCAGCCCCTGGCCGGGTCCGACCTCCAGGAGCGCCCGCGCCGGATCGCGCCACAGCTCGGCGAGGCCGGGGCCGAAGCGCACCGGGCGCAGCATGTGGGCCACCCAGGCGCCGGGATCGGTGGCCTCCCGCTCGGTGATCCAGGTGCCGGTCACGTTCGAGACATAGGGGATCTCCGGGGCGCGCAGGCGCACGCCCGCGAGGAGCTCGCGCACGGCTCCGGCGACCGGCTCCATCATCCGCGAGTGGAAGGCATGGGTTGTGGGGAGAGTCCGCGTGGCGACTCCCCGCTCCGCCAGCGTGCGCGCCAACCGGTCGACCTCCTCCGGCACTCCGGCGACGACCGTCAGCGCCGGTCCATTGACCGCTGCAATGGAGAGGCCTTGCGCGAGCAGAGGCGCGGTCTCCTCCTCAGGGAGCGCCACGGCGAGCATCGCGCCCGCCGGCAGGGCCTCGATGAGCCGCGCCCGCTCGGCGACGACGCGCAGCGCATCGTCCTCCGACAGGACCCCGGCCACGCAGGCGGCCACGTACTCGCCCAGGCTGTAGCCGAGGAGCGCCGCGGGCCGCAGTCCCCAGCTCATCCACAGGCGGGCCAGGGCGAGCTCGACGGCGAAGAGGGCCGGCTGGGCGATCGCCGTGCGCGCCAGCTCCGAGCCGGCGAGCGGATCGGTGCGGCCGAGCATGGCTTTGAAATCGATCCCGCCGGCAGCCTCCGTCCCCGCCTCCGGTGGAACCAGGAGAGTGCGCAGGTCCTTCCCGAGGAAAGGCTCGAGGAAGTCGGCCGCGCGGTCGATCTCGCGGCGGAAGACCGGCTCGTCGCGGTAGAGGCCCGCGGCCATGCCAGGGTAGTGATCTCCGAGACCGGGAAACAGGAAGGCGACCGGGCGGTCCCCGGACTCGTCGAAGCCTCCCAACAGCCGCCGCGGATCGCGCTCGCGCAGGGTACGGGCAGCGTCCGCCCCGTCGCCGTCCCGGCACACCAGGACGCGCCGGTGCGCGAAGCGGCGCCGCCCGGCCTGGAGAGTCCAGGCGATATCGGAGAGGTTTTCGCTCGGGGTGAGGGCCTCCGCGAGCCGGTCCGTCGCCTTCTCCAGGGCCGCTTCGCTGCGCGCCGAGAGGACGAGGAGATCCCACGGCCGGGGCGGGCCGGAGGGCGCGGTCTGCGGCGCCTCCTCCAGGACCACATGGGCGTTGGTGCCGCCGATGCCGAAGGAGCTGACGCCGGCCCGGCGCGGTTGCGCATCCGGCCAGGCGATCCGCTCGCTGTTGACGTAGAACGGGCTCGCCGCCAGATCGATCTGCGGGTTCGGCTGCGTGAACCCGAGCGTCGGCGGGATCTCTCCGTGCTCCAGGGCGAGCACGGTCTTGATCAGGCCCGCCATGCCGGCCGCGGTATCGGTGTGGCCGATGTTGCTCTTCACCGAGCCCAGGGCGCAGAACTGGCGGTCCTCCGTCCCGGCGCGGAAGGCGCGGGTCAGGGCCGACACCTCGATGGGATCGCCGAGGGGCGTGCCGCTGCCGTGTCCCTCGACGTAGCTGATCGAGCGCGGGTCCACCGCCGCCGCGGCGTGCGCCATGTCGATCACCCGCGCCTGGCCCTCGATACTGGGCGCCGTGTAGCCGATCTTGCCGCCGCCGTCGTTGTTCAGGGCCGAGCCCTTGATCACCGCGTGGATGGTGTCGCCGCCGGCGATCGCGTCGGCCAGCCGCTTCAGGACGACGACGCCGGCGCCGCTCGACGCGATGGTCCCCTGGGCGTCTGCGGAGAAGGCGCGGCAATGGCCGTCGGGCGAGAGGATGCCGCCCTGCTGGTAGGGATACCCCGGGAGGGCCGACACCTGGAGCGAGATCCCCCCTGCCAGGGCCATATCGCACTGGTAGGCGAGGAGAGCCTGGCACGCCAGGTGGACCGCCACCAGGCCGCTGGAGCAGCCGGTCTGCACGTTGATGCTCGGACCGCGCAGGTCGAGCTCGTAGGAGACGCGGGTGGCCAGGAAATCCTTCTCGTTGCTGATCGAGAGCTGCAGCACGCTCTGCAGGTCGGTGAGGTTCGGCAGCAGATGGAAGAACAGGTACTCATTGGTGCCGCTCGCGGCATAGACGCCGATGAGACCCGGCTCGCGCTGGCTGTCGTACCCCGCCTGCTCCAGCGCCTCCCAGGCACATTCGAGGAACACCCGCTGCTGCGGGTCCATGGTCTCGGCCTCGCGCGGCGAGAAGCCGAAAAAGCCGGCGTCGAAGAGGTCGACGTCGTCGACCAGCGCGGAGGCGGGGACGTAGGAGGGGGCCTTCACCATGGCGGGATCGGCACCGCGGGCGATCAGCTCCTCGAGCGAATGAAAGGTGATCGATTCGACGCCGTCGCGCAGGTTCCGCCAGAACCGCCCGACGTCGGGAGCGCCGGGGAAGCGGCCGTTCATCGCGATGACCGCGACGTCGAGCCCTTCGGCTCCAGGGTTGTCATTCCAGTCGGTCATGCCGATCTCCTCTGCGCCAGTCTGCGGCGTTGCATCTCCAGTCCCTGCCGCTGCCGGCGGACCCGCTCGCGGCTGTCGTCTCCATCCTCTCCCGGAGGCGTCTCCTCCCGGCTCTCCAGCCAGGCCGCGAGCGCCGCCACGGTCGGGTGGGAGAACATCGCGATGAGCGGCACGCCGAGGCCGAGCCTCTCGCGCAGGCCGAGCTGCACGCGCGGCAGCAGCAGCGAATGGCCGCCCAGATCGAAGAAGCTCTCCGCCACGCCGACCCGTTCGACGCCCAGCACCTCGCACCAGACCGCGCCGATCTCCCGTTCCAGGCCGGTCCGCGGCGGGATGGCCGCCGCATCGCCGCGGCCGGTCCGCGGCGGCGCCATCGCCGCGAGGGCCTGGCGGTCCACCTTGCCGTTCGCGGTGAGCGGCAGCGCCTCCAGCAGGATCCAGCCCGCCGGAACCAGGGCCGCCGGCAGCCGCTCCTGGAGCCAGGCGCGGAGGCTCCCGGACTCCAGCTCGCCGCGCGGCACGACACAGGCGAGGAGAGCGGGTCCCGGCTGGACGACCACCGCGCACTCCCGCACCTCCGGATGGCGGGCGAGGGCGGCCTCCACCTCGCCGGGCTCGACGCGGAAACCGCGGATCTTCACCTGGTCGTCGGCCCGGCCGAGGAACTCCAGGGTGCCGTCCGGCAGCCGCCGGGCCAGGTCTCCCGTGCGATAGACGCGCGCGCCGGGCACCCCCAGGCGAGCGGCGAAGGGGTGCGGCAGGAAGCGCTCCGCCGTCCGGTCCGGCTGCCCGAGGTAGCCGCGGGCGACTCCGGAGCCGCCGAGGAACAGCTCGCCCGGCACGCCGGGTGGAGTCGCCTGGAGATTGCGATCGAGGAGATGGACGTCGACGTTGGCGAGGGGCCTCCCCAGCGGCGGGCGGCGCGGTCCGGGCGTGGAAGACAGAACGATCGGACCGGCGATGGCGCCCACCGTGGTCTCGGTGGGGCCGTAGTGGTTGAGCACCCGCAGTCCGGGCGCAAGCTCCGCGATGCGCTCGGCGAGCTCCCAGGAGGTGGCCTCGCCGCCGAGGACGAGCAGCTCGCGCGGCAGGACCGCGGCCGGGCGCGTGCCGGCGAGCAGGGCCGCGAGGTGCGAGGGGACGATTTTCAGCGCGTCGATCGCGTGGCGCCCGGCATAGTCGGCGAAGGCCTCCGGATCGAGTGCGCGCTCCGGGCTCATCAGGTGGAGCGTGCCACCGCAGCAGAGGGCCGGGAAGAGGGCGGTGTGGCCGAGGTCCGCCGCCAGGGTCGAGACCACGGCCCAGGAGCCCGCGGCGGCCGCGCCGAGACGGCGGGTGACCGCGTCGACGTAGTGGCGGAGGTGGCGGTGCTCGACGACCACTCCCTTGGGGGAGCCGGTGGAGCCGGAGGTGAAGACGAGGTAGGCGGAGACCTCACCCCCGACCCCTCTCCCATCGCTCCCCCACCACCCGGGAGAGGGGCGCCTCCGCCCTTCTCGCTCCTCCAGAAGCCTGGGCAAGAACACTGCCCCGGAGGCGTCCAGGAGATCGTTGCGGCGGGCTTCGGGCAGTCCCGGATCGAGGGGGACCCAGGTGGCTCCGGCGGTCAGGACGGCGAGCATGGCGGCGATCGTTTGAGGAGTACGGTCGGCGACCACGGCGACGCGGGTCTCGAAACCGACGCCGCAGGCGCGCAGGTGGCTCGCCAGGGCTTCGACGCGGCGGGCCAGCTCTCCCCAGGTCCAGGAGATCTCTTCGGCGACCAGGGCCGTCCTCTCCGGATGCAGGGCGGCCTGGCGGGCGAAGCGCTCGTGCACCAGAGCGGGATCGATCGAGGGCTCGGCGGTGTCGTTCCACTCGCGGAGGAGCTGGGCCTGCTCCACGTCCGAGAGGAGCGGGAGCTCGGAGAGGCGCAGGCCCGGATCGGCGCAGGCGGCGGCGGTCAGCTTGACGAAGGCGGCGGCCAGGCGCTCGACGGTCGGCCGGTCGAAGAGGTCGGCGCTGTACTGGAGCTCGCCTTTGAAGCTGCCGGCGCTCTCGGCAAGGGCCACGGTCAGGTCGAGCTTGGCGACCGCGGGCCGGACCGGCAGCGCCTCGACCCGCAGACCGCGGACGGTCACGGTCGCCGTGGGATAGTTCTGCAGGACGAGCGAGACCTGGACGAGCGGCGGGCGGCCGGTCTCGCGCTCCGGACGCAGCTCCTCGACCAGCCTCTCGAACGGCAGGTCCTGGTGCGCGAAGGCGTCGAGGGCCACCCGGCGGAGGCGGTCCACCAACTCCGCGATCTGCGGATCGCCCGCGAGATCGCCGCGCAGCACCAGGGTGTTGACGAAGAACCCGATCAGGCCGGCGATCTCCTTCTGTTCCCGGTTGGCCGCCGGAGCGCCGACGCAGAGGTCGTCGCGGCCGGTGAGGCGGTGGAGCAGCGACTGGAAGACGGCGAGCAGCACGATGAACGGCGTGGCCTCCTGCCGGCGGGCGAGCTCGCGGAGCGGCCCGGCCACCGCCGGTCCCAGGAGGAATTCGACCGCTCCTCCCTGGGAGGTCCGCAGGGTGCCGCGCGGGCGGTCGGAGGGAAGCTCCAGGACCGGTGGCGCCCCGGCCAGCCGCTCGCGCCATGCGGCGAGCCGCCGCTCCAGCCCGGCGCCCGAGAGCTCCCGCCGCTGCCACACCGCGTAGTCGGCA
>DASPXX010000035.1:0-7919 GCA_035637095.1 Thermoanaerobaculia bacterium | reverse complement strand
GCCAGGAAGCTCTCCGAGTACCTGGATGCCGCGGGGTTTCGGGTCTTCGATCCCGCGGATCAGCTGCTTCCGGGAGACAACTGGTCGCTCGAGATCGGGCGGGCTCTGGACCTGTCGGACGCCATGGTCGTCCTGATCTCTCCGGACGGCGTAAGGTCTCCCTGGGTCCAGCGCGAGATTCAGTACGCTCTCGGTTCCGAGAGGTTCCAGGACCGCCTGATTCCCGTGGAAGTCGAGCCGACGAAAGACTTCCCCTGGGTCCTGAACCACCTTCCCTGGATCAGGCTCGAAGGAAATTTTGCGGAGGCGGGGGAGCAGCTCTCGAAGATCCTTCAGGCCTCGGGGAAACCGGACGTCCATGCCGCTTCCCACTGAGATCTTTCTTTCGATCGGATTTGGGTTACCGCAGCTGACCGCCCTCACACCACCAGGATCACCACCCCGCTCACCACCAGAGCGATCACCCAGAGCAGGTCGAGATTGAACCATGCGCGCTGGAGCAGCGCCAGGCCGAGCTTTTCGTAGACGAGCAGGGCGATCAGGGTGGCGACCAGCAGGTGGGCGGCGCTGTGGACCACCACGGCCGCCAGCCAGCGCAGCGGGCCGGGGGTCATCGCCTGGGCGTGCGCCATGTGCCCCATGTGCTCCATGTGCCCGGCGGGCAACCCCTGGCTCTGCCAACCGAGGAGGACCGGGACCAGCATGAGCCCCGCTCCGTGGGCCGAGGCCATCAGGAAGGACCACAGGGTCAGGTCGCGGAAACCGACGCGCATGCCCACCCAGGCCGGGTGGTGGGAGCGGACGAGCCGGTAGAGTCCGAAGCCGATGAGGATCGCCGCCGCGGCGTAGCGGAGAGCCGTCTGCGGTACGCTCGCCTGCGCCAGCCAGAGGAGGCCGGTGACCGCTCCGATCGACAGCATGTGCCCCAGGGCGATGGGCGGCAGCGCCGCCAGCACCGCCCGGCGGCTCTTCTCCTGCATCCCCAGCGCGACCGCGAACAACCACCCCATCCCCGGGTTGATCCCGTGGAAGGCCCCCAGTCCGGCGAAGGTCAGCCAGGGCCAGAGGCCGCTCATGGGTAGCAGTAGGAGTCGGACGAGCAGTCGCCGCCTTCGAGCCGGACCTGGTGGGCGCGGTATCCGTCGAACTCCGTGAAGAACGCGGGATCCACGCTGAGGCCGCCGGCCGGATCGGCGTCGAGCTTGACCATCCAGCTGCGGATTCCTTCCGGATAGAACTGCTCGTCCCAGCTGTAGTAGAGGGAGTTGGTGAAGTAGATGCGGCGGCCGTCGCGGCTCACCTCGACCATCTGCGGCCCGCCGTTCAGAGCCTCCTCGGGCTTCCTGGGGTGCGGCGTGCGGCGCACGATGCCGCCCAGGTGCACCGAGCCGGTGAGCTTCGGGTTGAACGGGTCGGAGACGTCGTATTGCCGCATCTCGCCCGTGCCCCAGCAGGAGACGTAGAGCCAGCGGTCGTCGAGCGAGAGGTTGATGTCGCTGACGAGAGGCGGCACGGCCTTGAAGCCCTGGAGGAGCGGCGGCAGCTGCTCGGGGTCGGCCGGCTCGGCCGGGATCTCGATCACCTTGCGGATGCTCCAGGCGTCCTTGCCGCCGTTGCGATCGTTTTCGCGGTGCCACAGCCAGATGGAGGACGAGAGGTCCTTGAGCGAGACCACCACGCCGACGAAGCCGTACGCCTTGGTCGGGTCGTGGGCGGCCCGCAGCTCGAGCACCATCTGCTGCTCCGCACCCAGGTCGAGCGCCTGCACGTGCCGGCGGCGCCGCAGGTCCCAGACGTGGATCTGATGGCCGTACTTGCCGCCGAGCAGGAGCTCGGGGACGAGACCGCCCTCGATCATGTTGGGCGTGCCCCACTCGCTGGTGATCATCGTGTCGTGGTTCAGATGCCACCAGAAATCGTAGGCGAGATACTGGGGTCCGCGGTCCATCTCCCAGCGCCCGAGCACGTCGAAGGAGAAGTGGTCGAGCAGGAAGATCCCGCCGGGGCCGTCGCCCTCGGGGGAGCCGAGCGCGCTGACGTAGATCCCTTCCGGGCCGCAATGGATGGTGTGGAACCGCGAGTAGCCGGTGCGCGCGAAGACCTCTTCCGGCTCGATGACCTTGACGATCTCCGGCTTGCGGGGGTCGGGCTTGACGTCGAGGATGTGGATGCGGGACGAGCGCAGGCCCGGAACCACGAGGTAGCGCCGCTCGATGTGCGGATGCGGCGCATAGGGGCAGAGCGCCGAGCTGCACGCGTTCCAGCCGAAGTGGTGCAGCTCGTCGCCGGCGTTCGGCATCTCGACCCGTCCGACCAGCTGCCCATAGGTGGGGGAGCCGGGGTCCACGTCCACTACGGTCATCGCATCCGGACGCCCGTCCTGGTTCGGATTGAGAGCCGCGACCCAGGCGATCCCCTCCGGGGGCGCCTGCATCGCCAGACGGGGTGACGGATAAAACGTCGGATCCGGTTTCCAGAGCGCCATCTTCGATCTCCTTTCAGTCCCCGCTCGAGCGGCTCGGGCGAAATGGAGACCGAGTCTATAACGAATCCTGGGGAGGGAACCAGCGGAGGAGAGGCTCCTCGCAGCACATGCTCCATCTATAATCAGCCGCATTGTCACTCCGCCTGGCGCGGAGAGAGGAGGTTACGAATGAGAAGAAGGAGCTTCCTTGGAGCCGCCATCGCATTCGTCATGCTTCCGGTGATCGCGGGCAGCGCCCGGGCCCAGGACGGCTCGGCCATCGCCCGGCTGCGGGCTTTTGAAGAGGTCCCCGCCCTCTCGACCCCCGGAGGTGGACACCTCGATGCGGACATCGTGGGCGACGAGATCCACTGGCAGCTGACTTACTTCAACTTGAAAGGGTCCGTGACGCAGGCCCACTTTCACCTCGCCCAGCGCGGCGTCAACGGTGGCATCATGATCTTCCTCTGCTCCAACCTCGGCAACGGACCCGCCGGCACCCAGGCCTGCCCGCCGTCCGGGACCCGGGAGGCCCCCGTCACGATCAGCGGCACCATCACCGCCGAAAACGTCGGGGCCGGCGCCAATGCCCAGGGGATCGCACCGGGTGAGCTCTCCGAGGTGCTGCGCGCCATGCGCACCGGCGTCGTCTACACGAACGTCCACTCCGATCTCTTCCCGGGCGGGGAGATCCGCGGCCAGGTGATCTTCAGCGCTACGGGGGACTAGACCCTCCCCTCCGGCCTCCTCTCCCGCGAGCGGGAGAGGGGTGTCGGGGGCCCGGCTGTCCAGCCGCACCGGTTTCTCCCAGCGGGCGAGCTGTTCGTTTGAGCCCTGCGCGGTGATACGCTCCGAGCTGTCCCCGCACTTCTCCGAGGAGGCCGTATGCCGACGCCGTCCCGCAAGACCACGCCAGAGCACACTCCCGAGATGATTCTCGGCGACGAGGGGGCGCCGCCGGCCGGCGACCCGGACCCGGGAGACGAGGACGTCATCCTGCTCGGGGAGGAGGGCGAGGAGATGGACACCGAGCCCGGGGCTCCCGCCGATGTGCTGGACGCCTTCGAGCGGGCTGCCGAGCTGACGCCGGACGTCGACATGGAGTCCTTCCCCGAGGCGGCCGGCGCAGGCCCCGACATCGCTTTCGGCCCCAACACCAAACCCGAGACGGTGACTCCGTTCTCCCGCCAGGTGCTGACCGATATCCTGGAGAAGGCGGGGCTGAGCCGGGTCGTGATCTCCAGCACCTCGCGCAACGCCTCGGAGCAGGCGCGCGTGATGTTCCAGAACCTGGAGAAGTTCGGCGTCGAGCACCAGAAGAAGCTCTACGCCGCCGCCGGGGATCAGGTCATCGAGGTCTACCGGCAGGCGAAGGCGGCGGGGAAGCCGCCGGACGCCATCCGTGATCTGATGACGCAGGAGATCGTGCGCATCGGCCCCACGCGCGTCTCGCGGCACGCTTCCGATCCCCAGGTGCTCAACGTCTTCGACGTGGCGCCGAGCTCGGTGGCGAACCGGCCGGCCTTCGAGCAGGCGGTGCGCGCCGAGCCGCGCGTCGCGAAGTTCCTCCTGCCGCCCGACGACCCCGGATACCATCTGGAGATCCCGCAGCCGCGGACGTGAAGCGGACATGGCGGAGGATGGGCCGATGAGCCGGATCGACGAGCTCACCCGGAGTCTGGCGGAGGACGCCGCCGGCTGGCTGGACGCCGAGACTCTCGACGATCTGGACCGCGCGCTCCGGGACGATCCGGACGCGGTCATCCCCGATGAGGCGCGGACCCGGGCGATCGCGGGGGCGCTCCATCCGTTCACCGGCAAGCTGGAGGACGCCGAGCGGCGCCGGGAGGAGCGCGAGATGCTGATCGCCATGGCGCGCAAGGCGATCGACGAGCTGCGGCGGCTGGGCGGCACAGGCTTTCCGCTGGCGCGGCTCGACGACGGCGCCCAGGCCGGCGCCGCCCTGCTCGCGTTGCTGGTCGCGCGGCCGGCCATCCCGGTCGCCGGCGGAACCTTCCCGGCGCCGCGGACGAAGCCGTGGGACGTGCTGGACGGCTGCCGGCCGCAGGTCGAGACGATGTTTCCGCGGGTGGGCCGGATCGAGGTTCCGGCGCTCGAGTATCCGAGCTATGCCGGCACCGGCTTCGTGGTCGGAGACGGGCTGGTCCTCACCAACCGGCACGTGCTCAAGCCCTTCGCCTGGGAGATCGGGGGCCGCTGGACCCTCCGCGAGGGGCGCGCGGCGCGGATCGACTTCGGCGAGGAGCTGGCCGCGGAGGGTGCGTCCGCGCCGGCGGACGACGGCGCCGCGACGACGTTCGCCATCGAGGAGGTCCTCGGCTGCCACGACGCCTTCGACCTGGCGCTCCTCAAGGTGGCGGGCCGGTCGGTCGACGGCCAGCGGGATCTCCCCACGGCGGTGACCCTGGCGCCGGACGGCTCCGGTGTGCGGGAGGCGCAGAGCGCGTTCCTGGTGGGCTACCCCGGGCGCGAGGAGAAAAACCCCGAGCCGAGCCTGATGGACGGTCTCTTCGAGAGCATCTACTACGTGAAGCGCCTGCAGCCCGGCACGGTCATGCACGTCATCACGGACGGCGACGAGAGGGGAATCCTGCAGCACGACTGCTCGACGCTCGCGGGCAACTCCGGCTCCTGCCTGGCGGACCTCGCGACCGGCGACGTGATCGGTCTCCACTACGCGGGAATGCATGGCCGCTTCAACCTGGCCGTGGCGCTCTGGATGCTGCGCGACGATCCCTTCCTGTCCCGGTTCGAGGTCCATTGGGCGGCCTGAAGGGGAGCGCATGAGCCGGGCGGTCATCATCGGGATCGACGCATACGCGGGGGAGTGGCGTCTGGAAGGGGCGGTGCGCGACGCGCTGTCGTTCGCCCGCTGGCTGGTGGGGCGCGGCAAGCTCCAGCCCGCAGACCTGCGGTTGCTGCTCGCTCCCGCGGTCGAGCTGCCGCCGGAGCTCGCGGGAGCCGAGACGCGGCCGGCGGACAACACGACGATCCTCGAGACGGTCACCTCGATCGTGGATCATCCTCCGGCGGAGGGCGGGCGGCTCTTCTTCTACTTCTCGGGGCATGGGTGCAGCGCGCCGATCCGGTACTTCGACCAGGAGCCGGTGCTGATCCCGGTCGACTACGAGAGCCCGAGGATCCACTTCAACCGCCTGCTCCCGCTCTCGATGATCATCCCGGAGCTGGCGAAGGCTGGAGTCTTCAGCGAGCAGTTCTTCTTCATCGACGCCTGCCGCGACTTCATGCCCGAGGGGCTGCTCCCGGGCCTGCTGACCGGAGGCGGGTCGTCCACGCGGGTCTACGACGGGCCGAATCAATATGTGCTCTATGCCACGTCGCCGGGCCAGAAAGCCGAGGAGCGGGGGCTCGGCGTCTGGACGCGGCATCTCCTGGCGAGCCTCCAGGGCGCGCACGGAGCCCTGGTCGCCTCGCCGGCCGGCGGGGTGGACGACGGCCCCTGCTACCAGGTGCTCTTCCGTCCTCTGGCCGAGTTCGTCGAGGGGCAGATCCGGGAGGAGGTCAAGCGCCTCCATC
This sequence comes from Thermoanaerobaculia bacterium, assembly GCA_035637095.1. Lineage (GTDB taxonomy): Bacteria > Acidobacteriota > Thermoanaerobaculia > Multivoradales > UBA5704 > UBA5704. Next base: position 1,897 of record DASPXX010000035.1, on the reverse strand, counting down.
CTCACGACTGGCAGCAGCGGGTGCAGGTGCCGCAGTACAAGCCGGGACCGCGGCCCCAGGACCCGGTTCTCGCGACCTTCGAGCCCGCGGAGGTCGCGCCGCTCAAGGTCTCCATCCTGGTCGACCCGCGGAGCGTGCTGCCCTCCTGCCGCCTGCGGGTGCTCGAGTTCCGGCCGGGCGGGCCGAGGTTCGCTCCGCTCCACGACTTCGATCCGCCGGCCGAGCGCCCGAAGGTTCTCGAGCTGCCGATCAACCACTACAAGTTCGAAGGGGACGCCGGGGGATACCGGGGGTCCACGAAACCGGTCCATCTGACCCGCAGCCAGACGGTGTCGCTCGAGCTGACGGAGGTGTCCCTCCCGCAGGCGCCGGAGTCGTCTCCGCGGACCGATCCGGTGACCGGCCTCGACGAGGACGATCTGCGGGCCGCCCTGGGCCGGCTGAAGGGGAGTGGAGGGCCTCTCGCGTTCGGCGTCACCGAGGCGGTCGAGGAGGCGACCCGGTCGACGCGAGGAATCCCCGGCGCCTCGGCCCGGCGGGGGCGCGGCGCGGACGAGGCGTCGCTCGTGCTGCGCACGGCGGACCCGGCGGCCCGCGTGGTCCTGCTCGACGCGATGCAGCAGCCGGTGGGCGAAAGCTCGGGGAGCGAGAAGAGGGGAGTCCGGGAGTCTCGCTTCACCGGCCTCGCGCCCGGGCTCTTCCAGGCGGAGCTCCATCTGCCCGAGGGGCGGGCCGGAGGCGAGACGGTGCTCCTGGAGGCCGGAGAGCGGGGCGTCCTCGAAATGACAGCCGACGAGGTGGAGTGGCCGGACCACATCCACTCCCTGCTGCGGCGGCTCGACTATAACGAGGCGACCGGCTACGCCTATCCGTGCGATCTCCTGGGAGCGATGGCCCGGCCGCGCCTCGTCTCCCTGCTCGCCTTCGCCGCCCTGGCAGCGGCCGCTGACGGCGGTGGCCGCAAGGCGCGGGCCTCGTTCGCGCGGCTGCGGCGGGCGCTGCCGCTGACGCCGTTCCCGCACATGGCGGCCGGGCTGCTGGTCCTCGCCGGGTCGGCCGTCGCGGAGCCGGCCGTGGGGCTGGACGCCGGGCGCTTCATCGGCCGGTGCCGCTGCGCGGTCCTTCGCCCGGGCGGCGAGGGCCTCGCGGTCGTCGGGCGAGGGGAGCTCCGTCCGCTCGGAGACGCCGAGATCCTCGGCGCGGCGGCGGAGTGGCAGCTGGCCCTGGAGGAGACCGGTCCGCTCGTCGTCGAGCTCCGGTTCGCCGATTTTGCTGCGGCGCGCTTCGCGGTGACGGCTCTGCCGGGGTACCAGACGGTCCTGGCGGCGGCCGTGGAGGAGGGCGGCGCCATCGAGGTCCAGCAGCACGTCCTGCCGCTGGCGGCCTTGCCGGACGTCTCCCGGGCGGCCACATGCCTGCGGATCCTGGACCTGGCGGAGAGGCTCGCGGCGCGCGGGGACTGCCTGGCGGTCCTCGACGCTCTCGACGCGCCGGACCTGCGCAACGGCGATTGGCTCGATCCGATCGCGGGAACCCTCCTCGGCTACTCCCTCGTCCGCATGGGCAAGGCGGAGGACCTCGCCGCGGCCCCGCTGCTCCCGGCCCTCCTGGAGTCCTTTCCCGAGCTTCCGGACGTCCATGTCCTGGCGGGCCTGGCGTACCCGGACGAGCGGGACCGCCGGTTCGAGGCGGCCCTCGCGGGCGGCGGGCTGCCGGTCTTCTTCGACGGCCTGCAGGCGCTCGCCTCGTGGGCCTCCGCACCGCCGCCCCTGCTGGCCGAGGCGCTCGGGAGCGGATTGTTCTCCGGCGCGGCCTGGTCCTCCTGGCGCGCGATCCAACCTATGGGAGGCCACACGTGAGCCCATCCGAAACTGTCGAACGCACCCGCCGGCTGCTG
>DASPXX010000034.1:0-19825 GCA_035637095.1 Thermoanaerobaculia bacterium | reverse complement strand
CTTCGACCTGTCGGTCTTCGAGATCTTCGTGCCTCTCGCCTGGGGCGGCACGGTCATCCTGGCCGAGAACGCTCTGGCGCTGCCGCATCTTCCGGCCGCGTCCAGGGTCCGATTCGTCAATACGGTGCCCTCGGCGATCGCCGAGCTGGTGCGCGCCAACGCGCTGCCGCCGTCGGTGCGCACGGTGGGGCTGGCCGGCGAGCCGCTCAAGGGTGCCCTGGTCGAGAGGATCTACGCCAATGGCACTGTACAGAGCGTCTACAACCTCTACGGCCCGTCTGAGGACACGACCTACTCGACCTGGGCGCGCATCGAGCGCGGCGCGCCGGGGGAGCCGTCGATCGGCCGGCCGGTCGACGGGACCGAGCTCCATCTGCTCGCCCCGGCCGATTCCACGCTGGCGCCGATCCCCCCGGGAGACCCGGGCGAGGTGTATCTGGGCGGCGCGGGGCTGGCGCGGGGCTATCTCGGCCGGCCGGACCTGACCGCCGAGCGGTTCCTCCCCGATCCGTTCAGCGGCCGGCCGGGGGCGCGGCTCTACCGGGTGGGCGACCTCGGACGCCTCCTGCCGGACGGGGAGGTGCAGTTCCTCGGGCGGGTCGACCATCAGGTCAAGATCCGCGGCTTCCGCATCGAGCTGGGCGAGATCGAGGCTGCGCTCAGCCGCCACCCCGCGGTGCGGGAGTGCGCGGTCGTGGTCCGGGAAGGCCCCTCCGGCGATCCGCGCCTCGTGGCGTACGTCGCTTCCGATCCGACCGATCCGACTGATCCGAAAGCGCTCCTCGCCGCCTGGCTTCGCGAGAAGCTTCCCGAGCACATGGTGCCCTCGCTCTTCGTCACCCTCGAGTCCCTGCCGCGCACGCCCAACGGCAAAGTGGACCGCAAGGCCCTGCCCGAGCCCGACTGGACCGCAGCAGCCGGCACGGACCGGGTCTTCGCCGCGCCGCGTTCTCCAGCGGAAGAGCTGCTGGCCGGGATCTGGGCCGAGGTGCTGGGTTTGCCTCGGGTGGGAATCCACGACCACTTCTTCGCCCTCGGTGGGCACTCGCTCCTGGCGACGCGGGTCGTGTCGCGGATCCGCGAGACCTTCGGGGTGGAGATCCCGATGCGGCGCCTGTTCGAGCTGCCGACGGTGGCGGAGCTGGCGCAGGCCGTCGCGGCGGCCCGCCTCCCCGAGGGGGTGCAGGTTCCGCTGGCCCCGGTCCCGCGCGACGGGAACCTGCCGCTGTCGTTCGCCCAGCAGCGGCTCTGGGTGATCGATCGGCTCGATCCAGGCAGCCCGGCCTACAACATCCCCTGGGCCGTCCGCCTCACCGGCGCGCTGTCCGCCGGTCTGCTGGCGCGGGTCTTCGCCGAGGTGGTCCGCCGGCACGAGGCGCTGCGCACCACGTTCGCCGAACGCGACGGAAAGCCGGTGCAGGTGATCTCGCCGGCCACCGCGGTGGCGCTGCCCGTCGTGGACCTCTCGGGATTGCGGGATCGGTCCGATCGGAAGGCTCGGGAGATCGCTCTCGCCGAGGCGCTGCGGCCGTTCGACCTCCAGCGCGGACCGCTGCTGCGCCTCGGCCTGATCCGGCTGGCCGAGCGGGACTGGCTGCTGCTCATGACGCTGCACCACATCGTCTCGGACGACTGGTCGATGAGCGTGCTGCTGCGCGAGGTCGGAATCCTCTACGCGGCGCTCTCCCAGGGGCTCCCCTCGCCGTTGCCCGAGCTCCCCGTGCAGTACGCCGACTTCGCCGTCTGGCAGCGCGGCTGGCTCCAGGGAGAGGTCCTGGAGACGCAGCTCGCCTCCTGGAAGCGCGAGCTCGCCGGAGCTCCGCAGGTGCTGGAGCTCCCCACAGACCGCCCGCGACCGCCCCGGAAGACCTTCCGCGGCGCCGCGCGCCCCGTGGTCCTGTCCACCGCCCTGTCCGGCGCGGTGCGCAGGCTCTGCCTGGAGGCGGAGGCGACCCCCTTCATGGTCCTGCTGGCGGCCTGGTCGGTCCTGCTCGGGCGGCATGCCGGCCAGGACGACCTGCTGGTGGGCTCGCCCATCGCCGGCCGCAACCGGCGGGAGATCGAGGACCTGATCGGGTTCTTCGTCAACACCCTGGTGCTGCGCAGCCAGCTGGAACCCGCGGCAGGCTTCCGAGCCCTCGTCGCGCGCACCCGCCGGGCGGCGCTCGACGCCTTCGAGCACCAGGACCTCCCTTTCGAGCGGCTCGTCGAGGAGCTGGCCCCCGAACGGGACCTCGCGCGCACACCACTGTTCCAGGTGCTCTTCGCGATGCAGAACGCTCCAGGGCAGAGCCTGGAGATCCCGGGGCTCGCCGTCGCGCCGTTCACCCAGGGGAGCCCGCTCGCGAAGCTCGATCTCGCTCTTGTCTTCTGGCAGGAGGGGGACGGCTTCGCCGGCGAGCTGGAGCACAACCTCGACCTGTTCGACGGCAGCACGGCGGAACGCCTGCTAGCCCGCTTCGAGGCCCTGCTCGCAGCGGCTGCCACCGAGCCCGGCCGCCCCATCGCGGACCTGCCGCTGCTGCTCCCGCAGGAGCGCCAGCAGATGCTCCGGGAATGGAGCGACCAGTCGTGGACCGCGCCGCGCGAGGCGAGCTTCCCCGAGAGGTTCGCAGCCGCGGCGCGCGCCTTCCCTGAAGCTCCGGCGGTGATCAGCGCCGAGGGTGAGGCCTGGAGCTACCGCCGGCTCGACGAGGCCTCCAACCGGCTGGCCCGGCGGCTGCGCGCTCTCGGCGTGGGGCTCGACCGGGCCGTGGGGATCTGCATGGAGCGCTCGCCGGAGCTGATCGTGGGCGTCGTCGCCGTCCTCAAGGCCGGCGGCGTCTACGTGCCCCTCAATCCCGCCCATCCCGACGAGCGCCTGCGCTTCCAGGTGGAGGACACCGGCGCCACCGTGGTCCTCGTCCATGCCGGCACCCGCGAGCGCCTTCCCGGGCATCTCCGGCTGCTGGAGGTGGACCTCGCGACCTGCGAAACGGGAGACGCCAGCCCTCTCGGGATGCGGGTCCCCCCCGAGTGCCTGTGCTACGTCATCTACACCTCGGGATCGACGGGTGTACCGAAAGGTGTGGGCGTCCCGCACGGAGCCGCGATGCTCCATTCCGCGGTGATCGCAGAGGACGATGGGCTCGGCCCCGGCGAGCGGGTGGTGCAGTTCTCCTCGCTCTCCTTCGACGTCTCGCTGGAGCAGATGCTGCCCACCTTGATCTCAGGCGCGGCGGTGGTGCTGCGCGGAGAGGATCTGGCGAACCCGGCGGAGATGCTGTCCGGCTTCGCGCGGCTGGGGATCACCAGCGCCAACCTGCCGACCGCCTACTGGCACCAGGCGGTCCAGGGGTGGTCCGCGGAGGCGAGCCCACTGCCCTTGCGCCTGCGCGTCCAGTGCGTCGGCGGCGAGGCCATGCTCCCCGAGGCAGCGCGCCGCTGGGGTACGCTGGCCGGTCCGCTGGGACTCGCCGGCGTCCGCCTGATCAATGGCTACGGCCCGACGGAGACCGTGGTCACGGCGACGCGCTACACGGTCCCCTCCTCCATCGCGCCGGGAGCCTCGTCGGTCCCGATCGGTCCCCTCCTGCCGCTGCGCAGCGGCGCCGTGGTCGATCCTCGCGGCGCCCTGCAGCCGGTGGGCGTCCTCGGGGAGCTGTGCCTGGGCGGAATCCTCGCGCGCGGGTATGTGAACCGGCCCGCTCTGACCGCCGAGCGGTTCGTGCCGAATCCGTTCAGCGAGGAGCCGGGCGCGAGGATGTACCGGACGGGCGACCTGGCGCGTTTTCTTCCGGACGGCTCGCTCGACTATCTGGGCCGGATCGACCGGCAGGTGAAGGTGCGGGGCTTCCGCATCGAGCCCGGCGAGATCGAAGCCGTCCTCTCCGCGCACTCCGCGGTCCGCGACTGCGCCGTCGTGGCGCGGCAGGACACGCCCGGAGAGACGCAGCTGGTCGCTTATGTGGTGCTCGATCCGACCGAGCGGACCGATCCGTCCGATCGCAAAGCTCGCCTTGCCGCCTGGCTCCGCGAGAAGCTGCCCGACTACATGGTGCCGGGAGCGACGGTGCTCCTCGATTCCTTGCCGCTCACGCCGAACGGCAAGGTCGACCGCAAGGCCCTGCCGGCGCCCGAGCGGACCGGTTCCGTCGGCGGGAAGGGGGCAGCGCCCTCCGACCCGATCGAGGAGATCCTCGCCGGCCTCTGGGCTACGATCCTCCAGCTGGACCATGTCGGCGTCGACGACAACTTCTTCGCGCTCGGCGGCCACTCCCTCCTCGCCGCCCAGGTGGTCTCCCGCATCCGCACGGTCCTCGGGGTCGAGCTGCCGCTGCGCCAGCTGTTCGAATCCCGCACCGTCGCAGGGTTGGCCCGCGCGGTGAAAATGGCGCGCCAGGACGGGATCGAGCAGGTCTCTCAGGTCCCTCCGATCGTTCCGCTGGCGCGGGAGAGCGGACTGCCTCTCTCCTTCGCGCAGCAGCGGCTCTGGTTTCTCGAACGGCTCCATCCGGGCACGGCCGTGTTCAACATGCCCACGCTCTACGCCGTGAGCGGCTCGCTGGAGATCGCCGCCCTCCAGAAGGTCTTGGCCGAGATCGTGCGCCGGCACGAAGCGCTGCGCACCACGATCGCCGGCCCGGCAGGATCGCCGTTCCAGCGCGCCCAACCGGCGGGGGTTCCGGAGCTGCCGGTCGCGGATCTCTCGGCGCTTCCGATCGAATACCGCGAGTGGGAAGCGGACCGCGTCGCCGAGCGCGCTGCCCGCCTGCCCTTCTCCCTCGACCGGGGGGGCTCTCCGACCCGTTTCCTGCTGCTCCGCCGGGCCGAGGCCGACCACCTGTTCCTCACCGTCTTCCACCACCTCGTCTCGGACGGCGTCTCGCAGGGGATCTTCGAGCGCGAGCTGTTTGCGCTGTACGAGGCGTTCTCCAGCGGCCGGCCCTCCCCGCTGACCGATCCGCCCGTGCAATACGCCGACTATGCGGCGTGGCAGCGCCGGTGGCTCGACGGTTGTCACCTCGCCGCGCACCTCGCGTTCTGGCGCGAGCGCCTGGCCGGTCCCCTGCCGGTGCAGCGGCTGCCCACCGACCGGCCGCGGCCGGAGGTCCCGAGCACCCGGGGCGCCCTGCGCGAGCTCACCCTGCCCGCCGAGCTGACGGCGGCGGTGCGCGAGCTGTCGCGCCGCGAGGGCTCGACCCTCTACATCACCCTGCTGACCGCCTACCTGGTCCTGCTCCACCGCGCCACCGGACAGCGCGACCTGCCGCTCGGCACGCCGGTCTCTCTCCGGGACCGGCCCGAGGTCGAGAACCTGATCGGGATGTTCGTCAACACGCTGGTAATCCGCGCCGAGGTGACGCCCGAGGCGAGCTTTCGCACACATCTGTCGCACGTCCGCGAGCGGGTGCTGGAAGCCTTCTGCCATCAGGACGTCCCTTTCGAGCGGCTGGTCGAAGAGCTGCGGCCGGAGCGCGGCCCGCACGACACACCCTTCTTCCAGCTCATGTTCGCCCTCTTCGCCCGGCCAGGGGGGGCACAGCGGACCGGCGGCCTCGAGCTGCGCCCGCTGGACCTCGCCAACGGCATATCGCAGTTCGAGCTGACGCTCTACATGTTCGAAACCCAGAGCGGCCTGGTGGCCCAGGTCGAGTACCGGACCGAGCTCTTTGATCCCGAGACAATCGACCGCATGCTCGGCGCCTTCCAGGAGATCCTGGCCGCAGCGGTCGCCGCTCCCGACCTGCCCGTTGCCGAGCTTCCCTTCCGGGATTGGCTGGCCGCAACGCCGCCGGCCGCCCCCGCGGAGCCTCCCCGTTCCCACCCCGGCGCGATCGAGACCATCGCGGCGCGCACTGCCCAGCTCGAGGAGATGCGGTCCCATCTCACCGACGAGCAGAGGGAGCGGCTGCGACAGAGGCTGCGGCGGAAGTAATCTTCAGGGGAGTCGCTTCAGGAGACGATTTTCTCGCCATCGACCGCCCGCCGACCTGGCGCGGGTCCTGCATTAACCAGGAGGTACGAGGGGCCGGAGGGTACATCCGACGATCTGACAACAGGGCTCCTCGGATTAGAGGAAGGAGGTCCAACCATGAAAACCAACGGAAGCAAACAGATGGGTGCCGCGCTCCTGTGCGCCGTCCTCCTGATGGGGCTGCCGTTCTTCATCGCTTGTGGTGGCAGCAAGGCCAAGACCCAGGAAGCCCAGCTGATTCAGGTCCAGGTCACCGATGACCATATCCAGATGCCGAATTCGCTGCCGACCGGCAAGACTACGTTCCAGGTCACCAATACCGGCAGCCAGGAGCACAGCCTCGAGATCACCGGCCCGGCCGGCGACCAGAAGCTGGAGGCGGCCCTGAAGCCGGGCGAGAGCGGCTCGCTCGAGATGTACCTCGACACCGGCACCTACCGGGTGTATTGCCCGATCGACCAGAGCCACGGCGGCTCCATGCAGCTGGCTCTGAACGTCCATCCGGACACCACCGGCGGCAGGGGATAGAGCCGTCGTGATGAACACGGGCGCGTCCGCGAGGTCGGGCGCGCCTCACCGGCTCACTGCACAATCAGCTTTTTGATTCACGGCTCGTAGACGAAGGCGTCCCGCTTGGAGCGCGCCTTGCGCCGCAGCAGATCCTCGATGACGATCGTGGTCTCGTCGGCGAGGACCACATCGCCGCATTCGGGGCAGATCCGCGCCGGCACGTTGTGGAGCACGATCGACCTCTCCTGGTAGATCACGCTGTGGCTGATGGTCCCGGCCTCGTGCTCGCCTGTACATCCTGGAGTATGGCAATCCATGTCGTCGAGCCCTCCTCTTCTCTTCCAAGATAACGCCGCCGGAGGGGTGGTTGATTCCGGAAACGAGCCGGTTGCAACCGCCCGGCGCGCGACGAGCCGGCACCGGAGGCTGGCGGCCGGTCGAACCCCTTCGTCGGCAACATGACCGCGCTCGCGGTCGATCCGATGGGCGGGCCCACCGTACTCGCCGGCAGGAGCACCTACGTCCGGCAGTAACGCCGTGGGGCGTGTCTAGCCAAGGCTCCGCCTCTACCGTAGAGTAGGAGATCGAAGATGGCTAAGGAGCGGTCTCGCAACATCGGAGAAGAAATCCTTGAAGGCCTCCGTGAGATCAAGCGGGGCGAGGTAGGGCGCGTCGTAACATATCCCCCCGTTGCTGAGACTCGCGCTCGGGTGGGACTTTCGCAATCGGAGTTTGCACGGTTGCTGGGGGTATCAGTCCGGACATTACAGGAGTGGGAACAGGGTCGTCGTTCTCCGTCTGGACCGGCTCGCATGCTCCTGGTTATTGCCCACAAGAACCCCCGCGCGCTCTTGGAGGCCGAGGCCTGATCCGCGAGCGCCCTACCCCGCTCCCGCCGTCAGCACCCGCTCGAGCCGGGTCAGCTCTTCGATGAGATCGCGGTGGGCCTGATCGGTCTCGGCGTTGAAGTCGCCCTTGCTTCCGAGGTGCTCGAGGCGGGTCGCGAGCTCCAGCGTGCGGTGGGCCGCGAAGTAGCCGGCGGAGCCGCGCAGGGTGTGCGCGGCCGCTTGCAGCGCCGGGCCGTCGCGCCGCGTGATGGCGTCCCCGATCTCGTCGCGGAGCCGCGCGGCGTCGACGACGAAAAGGTTTCCCAATTCCCGGCGGTTGACGCCGTCTCCGTCCCTCCTGGCGATCGCCGGCCCGGCACCCGGCCGCGCGGCAGGTTGCGCCGCGAGGCGTTCGACCAGCTCGATCAGCTCCTCGGAACGGATCGGCTTGGCGATATAGCCGTCCATCCCCGCCGCGAGGCAGCGCTCACGGTATCCCTTGAGGGCGTGGGCGGTCAGAGCGATGATCGGGATGTGGGCGCCCGTCGACTCTTCCCGGGAGCGGATCGCGGTGGTCGCCTGGAAACCGTCCATCTCCGGCATCTGGACGTCCATGAGCACGACATCGAAGCCTTCCTGCTCCCAGGCGGCGAGCGCCTCGCGGCCGTTCGCGGTCAGGCGCGACGAATGCCCCCGGTGCTCGAGGATCGACTGCACCACGCGCTGGTTGACCGGGTTGTCTTCGGCGACCAGGACGCGCAGCAGAGGCGCGTCGGCCGCGCGGGCGGTAGGGACGGCGATGGGGCGCGTGTGCGCGCCCGTCGTCCCCAACGCCGTGATGAAGGCCTCCAGCAGCTCCGACTCCTTGACTGGTTTGACCAGGCAGAGGGCGATCCCCAGCTCTTTGCACCGCGCGGCGGCGATCGGCCGATCGGCGGACGAGAGCATCAGGATGATCGCCCCGGCCAGCTCCGGGGTGCGCCGGATCTGCTCCGCCACCGCCACCCCGTCCAGGTCGGGCATCATGAAGTCGAGCATCACCAGAGGGTGGGGCTCACCCTCTGCCGCAGCCCGCCGCAGCTCCGTGAGACCCTCGGCGCCGCTGGCGGCCGTCGCCGGCCGCAGACCCCAGCTCGCCAGCAGCTCGCTCAGGATGCGCCGGTTCACCGCGTTGTCGTCCACCACCAGGATCGAGAGGTCCTCGAGATGGGGGACTTTGGGTGGTGGAAGGATCGCGTCCGCGGAGGGCGGCAGGCGGGTGGTGAAGTGGAACGTGCTCCCCCGGCCGACCTCGCTCTCGGCCCAGACCCTCCCGGCCATCAGCTCCACCAGCCGGGTGGCGATCGCGAGCCCCAGACCGGTCCCGCCGAACCGCCGCGTCGTCGAGGTGTCGGCCTGGGAGAACGCCGAGAAGATCGTCTCCAGCTTGTCGGCGGGGATGCCGATTCCGCTGTCGGCGACGGTGAAGTGCAGGAGCCTCCCGTCTCCGGGCTCGCTCGCCGGCTCCTGGTCCACCCACACCACGATCTCCCCGCGCTCGGTGAACTTGATGGCGTTGCCGACCAGGTTGACGAGGATCTGGCGCAGGCGTCCGGAATCGCCCAGCCAGGTGTCGGGTACCCTGGGCGCGACGTGATGGGCCAGCTCGAGCCCTTTGTCATGACCCAGTGGAGCGAGCGATTTCATGAGGTCGCCCACCGTCTCGCGCAGGCTGAAGGCGACGCTTTCGAGCTCGAGGCGGCCGGCTTCGATCCGCGAGAAGTCGAGGATGTCGTTGAGCACCCGCAGCAGCGTCTCGGCCGAGCTGCGGGCGATACCGGCCAGGTCGCGCTGGCGGTCGCTCAAGTCGGTCTTCAGGATGATATCCAGCATGCCGATGACGCCGTTCATCGGAGTGCGGATCTCGTGGCTCATGCGGGCCAGGAAGTCGCTCTTGTCGCGGCTCGCCGCCTCCGCGGCCTCTTTGGCAGTCTGCAGCTCCTCCGCGATGCGCCGGCGCTCGGCCTCGGCTTTCTTCTGCTCCGTGGTGTCGCGGAAAACGACGACGCCGCCGAGGAGCGCGCCCTCCGCGTCCCGCAAGGGTCGGCCGGTGACGCTCAAGTGGACCCCTTGGGGGACCATCGGGTTGCGCAGGAACTGCTCGACCTCGGTGGACTCCTCTCCGCGCGCCGCCCGGACGATCGTGAGCTCGTCGACGGGGAATGGCGTGACGGTGTCGGGCCGGAAGACGCCATAGGTCTCCGGCCATTGGTCCATGCCGGCCGAGGTGGCACCGACGCCGGCGATGCGCTCGGCGACGCGGTTGAAGACCAGGTGCTTCCCGGCCGTGTCGCAGACCACCAGCCCCTCTCCCATGCTGTCGAGGATCGACTCGAGGAGCGCGGTCTGCCGCCGCAGCGCCTCCTCGGTCTTCCCGCGCTCGGCGATCTCGCGCGACAGCTCTTCGGTTCGCGCTGCGACCAGACGCTCCACCTGGGCCGTCCGGCGCAGGATGGCATCCACAGCGGCACCGACGATGACGGTGAGCAGGAGCCCCGCGGCCAGGACCACCCACGGAAGCCAGCCTGGAAGCGCGGTGAGGTAGGCGCGGATGAGGAAAAAGATGAGCAGAGACAGGACGATGCCGCCGACCAGCAGGGGGATGGCCGGCAAGTGCTCGCGAAGGCGAGCCTTCTGGCGCAGGTTGTCGCTGGTTCCGGCCATCGGGGGTCATCCCACGGGCCCTGATCAGGCTGGGATGATTCTAGCACCGCGCGGAGCAGCGGCTTTCGCCTCAGTGGTACAAGTTCTTGCGCTCCGCCGGAGACAGGCCCGGAGCGTCGAAGCTGCCGTGGGCCCGCGCCCAGCTCAGCCGCTCGCGGATCCCGCCGTGCCAGACGGTCTGGAGCCGGGTGCCGGACGCACCGGCCGAGCGTTCCTCCAGAACATCCCCGGCGGGATCGGCGAGCCAGTAGACCTCGGAGCCCTGCCGCTTGAAGCGGATCCCCACCTTGCCGGCATCCGGGTGCAGAACCTGGCCTTCGAGCTCGGTCGCCGCCGCGGAAGGGGAGAGCTCGCCGCGCTCGACGATCGAGTAACCTGGAGGAGCCGACAGGAGCACCCCCGCGGGCTCGTCGCTCCGCGCCGGTCCGGTGCTCAGCTGGGAGACGAAGAACCAGCCGAACGCGGCGAGCGCGACGAGGATCACGGCCGTGTAGAGGAGGCCCTTGAGCAGCTTCATGGAGCTCCAGGATACGACAGACTCATACTCTCCCCGCAACAGCGTCTGTCCGTCGCCCGAGGAGAGCCGCCGGCCATTGGCTTCGCGACGCAGGGTACTGGACTCGCTCAGCCAACGACCGGCGTCGCACAACCGGCGGCCGGTTGCGCGGCGCCAGCCGCGTGTTTGCCGAATCCACGAGGCCTGCTTCGCAAACCGCTGATGTGTTTCGCGGAGCCAGCGGCCTGCTGCGGGAAGCCGGTGACGTGTTTCGCGAGTCCGGCGGGCTGCTTCGCACAACGGGTGGCGTGCGCCGCGAATCCAGCGGCTGCTTCGGGACGCCGGTGGCGTGCTTCGCGGAGCCGGCCGCCGGTTTCGCGCAGCCGGTCGTTGGTTGTGCGAAGCAGGCCATTGGCATCGGTTTCAGGTTGAAAAGGATTCCGGCGCACTGATCGAGAGCGCCGCCGGGAGACGAAGAACCAGCCGAACGCGGCGAGCGCTCCGAGGACGACGACCGTATAGAGAAGACCTTTGAGCAGCTTCATGGCTGAACCAGGATATGCTAGGCGTCCCCGACTCTGAACCTTCTGCGCCGGACCAGAGTCGGGTCGCGACCGACTGACAACGGGCTCAACGGGAACGGAGTAGGGCTCGACCCGACCGGTCTCCTGTTCAACGGGAACGGAGTCGGGTTCGACCCGACTAGCTTCCGGCAGGCGAAGAGTCACTTGCCAGCCTCGAACCGAAGCTCCTCGTCGTACCGGGCCCGGAAGAGGTAGCGCAGGACGCGCCGGGCCAGCTCGGCCGTGGCCTCTTCGCGTTCCGCAGCTTTGTGGAAGAGCTGCAGGGCCGTCAAGGCCTCCCGGTGGACTCCTCTCGACTCGAAGGCCTCGACCAGCTTCCGGGACATCTCCTTGACCTCGGCGGTCCGGTTCTCGGCCAGCAACAGAGCCGCGATTTCCAGGTCGGCCAGGGCCACGTCGTACCACATCTCCCGCGCGGCGAACTCCTGGCGCGCCTGTTCCAGCAAGGTCCGGGCGTCGGCTGAGCGGCCCAGACCGGCGAGGATGCGGCCTTCCAGCCAGGTGAGGCGAACCAGGTCGATTTCGTCCTCCAACTCGACGGCGACCGGCCTCGCCTGCCGGACCAGGTCCACGGCCTCGGCAAAGCGGCCGACGTGGGTATAGGAAACCCCGAGATTGGCGCGCAGCTTGTACCAGAGGCGCGGCTCGGCAGCGCGGTCCACCAGGGACATCGCCTCCAGGAAGGTCTCAACCGCCCGCTCGGAGTCGCCCATGATCTCCAGGATGGAGCCTTTGTTGACCAGGATGCGACCCTTGCAGCGGCCCACGAGGAAGGCTTCGTCAAGGAGGGTCAGAGCTTTGCCGAAGTTGCGCTCGTCCCGGCACAGCGAAGCCTCCAGGTCGAGCAGCACTCCCTCATCGAGCAGACCGCCGGGGTCGGAGCCGGCCACCCAGATCTGCTTTGCTTTCTCGAAATCCGCCCTTGCCCTTTCGAGGTCGCCTGCGACCCTCGCGACGTTCGGCGCATGGGCCGCGACATAGCCTGTGAGGCGCAGGCGCCAGCCTTCGAGCCCGGGAACGCAGTCCGCGATCTCCCGGGCGAGCCGCGCCAGTGAGGCGGCGCGCTCGATCTGGCAGGACGCCTGGCTCACAGATTCTGCACAGCAGCGTTCGGCGAGCGCCCAATTCTGGAACTCCCGGCCGACTCGCACCACCGCCACCTGCTGGTCTTCCGGGAGGTCCTTCAGTTGCGCCCAGAGCTCCTCGATACCCAGCCGGTCCTCGGCCCGGGGCACGGGATCGGGAGCCGGTAGGCGAAGAAGACGCTCCAGAAAGCGGGTGCCGAGGGCCTCCAGCTGGGGGAAGAGATCGGAAGCGCCCAGCCCCGTCCGCCGCCTCGGCCGCCGAAGAGTATCGGCGAATCGGAGGACCTCTTCGGCGGCGGGGACCGTGAGGCCGACTCCCCCCGTGAGGCGCTGCACGGTCTCGGGGCTCGGGTCGCGGTCACCCACCTCGTAGAGTGCGAGCATTTTGGGGTCGACCCGGGTGCTCTCGCCGAAAACCTTCTGACTCATCCCGGAGAGAGCCCGCGCGAGGCGGGCCAGCCGTTGTCTGAGGGACAGTCTCTTGTCCACCTGGCACGAAGTGGGATTTTTCGCACTGGACTGGCGCACCATACCCGGCAGGCGCGGCCCGCGCGGTCCGCGGAGGCCCGATGCCGGCGCCGCGCAGGAGACGACCCGATGCGCTCGATCCTCTTTGCCGTCGCCCTCGCCGCCTCTCTGATCGCCTTGTTCTCTTCCACTTCGTCGGATGCCGGCTGCGGGATGGACCCCAGCGGCTGCCCCGTGACCTCGCAGCCCGTCCCCGACGCAGGCTGCATTTTCGACCCCAACGGCGGCTGCCTCAAGGGTTCCTGAGCCCGTGTAACGGAGGCTCTGGTCGTGGCGGGCCCGGAGCAGGAAGCGCAGCACGCTCCGGGCGAGCTCGGCCGTCGCCTGTTCTCGTTCCGCCGCCTGGGCGAAGAGGCGGAGCGCGGCCAGGGCCTCCAGGTGGACTCCCTTCGACTCGAAGATCTCGACCAGCTCCGCGGCCAGTGGCTTGACCTCGGCGGTCCGGCCCTCGTCCAGCAGCAGAGCCGCCACTTCCTGGCGGGCGAGTGCCACGTCGTACCACAACCTCCGGGCCGCAAACTCTCGCCGCGCCTGATCGAGCAGCCGCAGAGCCTCCTCGCGCCGGCCCTGGCCGGCCGCGATCCGGCCTTCCACCCACGTCAGGCGGCTGGCATCGATCGCATCCCCGAGCTCGTCCGCGAGGGTCCTCGCCTGCTCGACGAGCCCGGCGGCCTCGGCATACCGGCCGGTGTCCACGAAGTGGACCGCGAGATTAGAGATCATCTTGTACCAGAGGCGTGGCTCGGCCGCCCGGTCCACGTAGAGCTCGGCCTGGAGGAATGTCTCGATGGCGCGCCTGGTCTCACCCATGACTTCCAGCGTAGATCCCTTGTTGACCAAGATGCGTCCCGGGGAATGGCTTACTGGGAAAGCTTCGTCGAGGAGTGCGAGAGCTCTCTCAAACTGACGCTCGTCCCGGCACAGCGAAGCTTCCAGGTCGAGTAGCCTTCCCGGGTCGAGCACGCGATCGGGGTCAGACCCGGAGCTCCAGAGCTGCTTCGCCGCCTCGAGCTCGACGCGGGCGGCCTCGAGCTCGCCGGCGACTCGGAGGACGTTCGGGGCATGAGCCGCCGCATAGCCCACGACACAGCGGCACCAGCCCTCCGGCCCTTGGACCCTCTCGGCGATCTCCCGGGCAAGCCGGGCCAGGAAGGCCGCGCGCTCAAGGTTGCCGGATGCCTGGTTGACCGACTCTTCACAGACGCGCTCCATCAGCGCCCAGCTCCGGCAGGCGCGGACCGCCCAGACGACGGCCAGCTGCTGGTCCTCGGTCATGTCCTTCATCAGAGACCAGAGCACCTCGGCGTGCCAGCGGGCCGCTTCGACCTCCTCGGGCCGGGGATAGACGTCGAGCGCCGGGAGCGCGCGAGACCGCCGGGCCGCTTCGATAAAGACGCTGCGCAGCAGGCGCTTCTCCTCCCGGATGCCTCTCTCGACCTCCACCTGCTCCTCGGCGGTCAGGTCGCCAGCTTCGTCGAGGTCCTCCAGATCCTCGAGACAGCCGGTCACGATCTCGACCTCCGCCGGCCGGCGGGTCACGGCGGACAGGAGCGCCTCGTAGTCCTCGTCTTTGATCTCCTCGCGGCCGAGGATCCGCGACACTTCCTTTTGGTCAATGCCGGTTCGGGCGCCGACCTGCTTGAGGTTCAGGTTGTTCCAGAGCGCCAGGAACCAGATGACCAGCGAGCGCAAGGCATGGGCCATACAGTTCATCCCTCCCTGATAAAAAGTGCATCTCGGAACCCGGGCGTGACAAAAGGCAACAGATTTCGTCTCGGGAAATTTCGGCGGCGCCGCCAGGTGGAACTGTAGCACTTCCGCCTTTACGATGCTGCCCCATGCAAGAGGCGGAACCCAGGCCGGAAGCCCTGGCGGCGACACGGGAGCAGCTGCGCCACATCATCGAGCGGCTCGACGAGATCCGGGCCGACCTGGAGGCCATTGCCGCGGCCCTCCGCCTGCCGGAGAGAGACGAGGATGTCGATGCCCCTCTCGCCGGCCTGTTCGAGCTGGATGCGGTGATCCGCTGCGCCGTCCACGACCACCTGAGGCCCCTGATCGCCAGCCTGCGGAGCCTGCTCCGACGTGACGCGGAGGAGGAAAGGCCATGACGAGATGTCTGGGACCCGAAGTCATGAACCGCTTCGTGGCCGGCACCGCCAGCCGGAGCGAGGGCCGGGAGATCGTGCGCCATCTCCTGGCCGGGTGCGCCCCTTGCGCCATCTCGCTCAGACCGGCCCTCCGGCGAGCGAGCGAGCCGGAAACCTGTGACGACGCATTGGCCCTGCCGGCGCAGGCCGGTTGTTCCTGAGGAGTCGCCGACGTTTGACCAGTTTCTGGAGCACATCGGCTCGTCCTGTCAGGGCGGGCCTTCTTTGTTTCACCGGAGGATCTGTGGAGGCGCACGATGCGAGGCGGAATGTTCGCCGAGCTAGGAAATACTCTTCGCGCTCTGCGCGAGTCGGCCGGGCTCTCCCAGGCCGAGGTGGCCCGGCAGGCCGGCATGGGGAAGAGCCAGGTCTCCAGATATGAGCTCGGCCGGGGGCTTCCGAAGCTCGAATCCCTGGAGAGGCTTCTCCACATCCTGGACGCCGACCCGTTGACCTTGTTCTATACCGCCCACCTTTTGAAGCATCGCGCCGAGATCTCTCCCATCGCCATCCTGGTGACCACGACGCCGCTCCTCGACGACCCGGCCCTGGCGAGCTTTCGAAGCCTGTTCGGTCATTTCCTGGAGGCGTTCGAGATCCTCGTGACGACCCGGTTCCGCAAGCGCGGCCAGGAGGGATCGTGAGCGGTTCCTTCCTGGTCCTTGGGATCGATCCCGGCGTGCCCCGCGCGGCCGCTCTCGCTTCGCTCGCGGTGCTCCGCCTCGACGAGAGCGCGGGGACGATCGGCGTGCACCGCCCCACGGTGGTGATGCACAAAGAGTTGCTGCCCACGGTTCTCGAACGCGATCCGCTCTTGACAGACCCTCGCGCGCGTCTGGCCGCCATCGCAGCCCCGATGACCCCGCGCCCTCTCGACCGCAAGCCCTGGAAGGCCCGCGAGGTCGAGATCCGCCTCTCGCGCGGCGCTTTTTCAAGCTCATCGCGCGGCCCCAACATGCCATGGATTTCCGGCTCCCGCTCGTGGCCACGCTATCAGCAAGCCCTGGGACTCCTGGCGATCTCGCAGGCGCGCGGCTTCCCGCTCCTCGCCATGCCCGCGGAGGAGCCGGCTGTCGCGCTGCCGCCGCGCTGCACGGCCGAGGTCTTTCCCAAGGCGTGCCTCGCCGTGCTCACCCCGCGCGAGGCGCTGCGGACCCGGCCCGCCGCGGATGAATTCCTGGGGGAGCTCGACGATTGGCTCTTTCCCAGGCTGTTCACCGCTCCGGATTCGGCCTCACCTCCGATCCAGACAATCCTCCGGGACCTCGCTCCCGGCCTTCGCCTCGACCGCGAAACCTGCGAGGAAGCTCGCCGTCTTGCCCACCTGCGCAGGCCGGCGTCTCGCCGTGAGTCTCTGCGCGCCTTTCTCGCGGCTTTCCAGGGCATCCTCGCCCTGCGCGGTGCCGCCTGCCTGGTTGGCGCGGCCGGCGATCACGAAGGCTCGCTCCTCTTGCCGGCGGCCTGGCATCCGGATTGGGAAGCTGAGTGGCGCAGCCTCCGCCGAGCGGTTCCGGCCATCCGGCGCATTCCTCTGGGCTGCCGCCCAGGCTCGATCGACAGGAGGGTCAATCCATGACCGACGATCTGGACGAGACCGAGACCGGCGATGGCAAGACGACCGCGGCCGACTCCTCGGAAGAGATATTTACCGGCGCGGAGGCCGCGAGGCACCTCGGCGTCACGAATGTGAAGCTCAGCCGCTATATCGAGGACTTGCGCCTCGACATTCCCCGCGGCAAGAGACTTCGCATCACCCGGGCCGATCTCGAGGTGCTCCGGACCTACCACAGGAACCGAGCGGATGGTCCGCGTTTTCGAGAGACGCAAGAGGCCCGAGAATTCTCTGCGGCGCTCAAGGAATATGGCCGCATCTTTCGCTCCCTGAGGCAGCTCACCACGGAAGCCCTCAAGCTCGAGAAGCGTCTGCGCAAAGCGGTTCCGCCCGGCCTTGCCGTGATTCATACGTTGCCTGAGCATGACCTGGTCCTCATGGTACCCCTGAGCGTCAGCATCGCACCGAGTGGCAAGCGCTACCGGGCCAGCTTGCCCGAAGCGGATCTCGAAGCCATGGGGGCCACTCGGGACGAAGCCCTTCTGGAGCTACGCGAGGAGATCGCTCGTGCGTACAAGCGCCTCGAAAGAGGGCACTTCTTTCACAACGAAGACCGGGAACGCCTCCGCGTCCTAAAGGCCTTGATCACCCGCCGGCCGCCGAAGCAGGACTGACGGCCCTCGCGAGGGGACTCGGTCACGCCCTCGCCTGGCGGACGCCATCGAGCGTACATCGCTCACTCCGGCGGCACCGCGTACTCCGCGAACTCGCTGACGCTGTCGGTCTTCGACCACACGCCGACCTTGCCCGCGACCGGCGCGGCGAGGGTGTAGTCAGGGCGGTGGCGCCCCCTCTCCCGGGTGGGAGTGAGTGCGGGTGGGAGAGGGGGCGGGGGGTGAGGGATGGGCGGGCGGAGGCACCCGCTACGATGACTTTGACGGGACCCTGCGCCGTCCCCTCCTCGGGCGAACGCCGGCACCGACAGGGCGAACGTCGGTACAGACGGGGCGGAGACCGGTACTCTCGGGGCGAACGCGGGGACCAACAGGGCGGACGTCGGTACTCTCGGGGCGGACATCGGTACTGATGGGGCGGAGGCCGGTACTGATGGGGCGGACGTCGGTACTCTCGGGGCGGAGGTCATCCCTGGAGGGGAAGGAGGCTTCCCCAGGAGGGATGGCCTCATCCCCGAGAGGGACGGCGTCCGCCCCTGCAAGGGATGCGCTCATCCCCGGTAGGGATGGGCTCGTCCCCAGAAGGGACGACCTCGTCCCCATCGGGGATGGCCTCTCCCCTTTTGGGGATGGACGTCATCCCTCGAGGGGGAGCGTCTCCCCCAGGAGGGATGACAAAGAAACCTGTTCCGCCGCTCGCCCTCCCCTGTCTCAAGAGGACATGGATGCCTGTGAGACCCTCCAAAAGCAGAGAGCCCCGGGGCGCCGGGGCTCTCTCCTGCAGTCAGACCTGAGAGTCCGCGGTTCTTACCGCGTCCGGACGCACCCGTTCACCGCGTTCGACCACTCGTACTGGTAGGCGTAGCCACCGGTGCCGATGAACGGCGTGGGCGACCAGGCGCACTTGTCGTCAGCCTCCTGGCCACTGCTGTCCCACCAGCCCGAGCCCGTCGGATCGGTCACGGCCTCGCGGGTCTCGTGACAGACGAAGTGCTCCTCATCCTGCACGTCTGAGAAGCCCGAGACCTGGCAGCCGCTGCAGCTCGGGTAGGGCTGGATCGAGTACTTCTTGGCCGAGGAGCCGCTGCCGATCCAGCCGTGGTACGCGCAGTAGGCGAGATGCGGTCCGCCGCACGAGGTGCTGGTGCCGCTCGACGAGTACGAGGTCCGCGGAATGACGACCTCGTAGATGGCGTTGGAGTTGAAGGTGTGGCTCGTCAGATACTGGTTGACCTTGGATTGAACGGTGGAGTCGGTGACGTTGGTCGGCGGCGTCGAGGTGTCGAACCAGTCGGCGGTCCCACCGCCGAGGCTCGACAGCGGGATCCCGGAGTACTGCGTGATCACGTTGTACTCAGGGGTCGTGCCGAACTGGTTGCGGAAAGACTGCAGCGTACGGGCGTAGCTGTAATCGGGAGAGGCGGCGTTGTTGAAGTTCGGTCCCCAGAAGATGAAGACCACGCGGGCCGTCCCGGTGATCACCGGTCCACCGTGATAGGTGATATTCGCACCGGCTCTGAGGATCTGCTTGTCGAGATTGCTCGAAGGGGAGTAGACGACGTGATCGGCGTCCGCGAAGGGTCGATTCGCCCGCTTCTCTTCGGGCGCGGCGTTCGCGGCAACAGCGAAAAGACTGCACGACACCACCACAGCACACGTCAAGCCTCGAGTCCGCATTCCGCAATTCCTCCGAAAAACCGCTTGAGAGATCGCCGCCTCGGCCGGACCTGCCCTCACCATGAGAACCGGGGGACCCAGGACAGCGGGATCGAGCCAGCGGAAACTCGATCGCGAACCTTCAACCAGCCTTAAAACCTAACGGTGCAGCAGACCGCTCCGGGCGAGCCGTCTTCGTAAGAAGATTTTCGAGATGTTCCACAGCGAGCCCCTCCCCCTGGCCGGAGCCCCATGGAGACCGCTATACTCATCGGCCCGCTCAGCGGGCCTTTCGAACCAGAGCGCTTCGCCGGATATTTAGAGTTAGAGTATGGATTCCCCTGACATCATCGAGCTGATCTCAGAGCTCTCGCCGATCCAGCAGGCGATGCTCTTCCACACCTTGTATGCCCCGGGCTCGGGGGTCTACGTGCTCCAGACGAGCCTGCGGTTGACCGGCCGCCTGAACGTCTCCGCCTTCGAGCGGGCATGGCGGCATATCGTGAGCCGGCACGGCATCCTGCGTGCCGCGTTCTTCTGGGAAGACCTGGAGAAGCCGGCGCAGGTGGTCTACCGGCGGGCGGAGCCGAAGATCGAGCGCCTCTCGTGGCGCGGCCTCGACGCCGGCGAGCAGCGCGCCCGCCTCGCCGGCTTCCTGGAGAGTGACCGGGAACGGGGGTTCGTGCTGTCGGAGGCGCCGCTGATGCGCCTGGCTCTGATCGAGCTGGGGGCGGACGTCCACCAGCTCGTCTGGACGCAGCACCACATGGTGGTCGACGGCTGGTCGCAGGGCCAGGTGCTCAAGGAGCTGCTCACCGCCTACGCGGCCTTCGCCGGCGGCAGACAGCCGCGGCTGGAGCGGCCGCGCAGCTACCGCGAGTACATCGCCTGGCTGCAGCGGCAGGACCTCGGGCAGGCCGAGTCGTTCTGGCGCGCGAGCCTGGCGGGCTTCACCTCCCCGGCGCTCCTGGCGAACGGCAACGGCCGGGGGGAGGGGCCGACCCACCGCGAGATGCGGCGGCGGGACCTCGCGCTGTCGCCGGCGGCGAGCGCCGCGCTACGCGAGATGGCGCGGCGGCACCGCCTGACCCTGAACACTCTGGT
>DASPXX010000033.1:0-8145 GCA_035637095.1 Thermoanaerobaculia bacterium | reverse complement strand
AGGCGTTGACGCCGGCCAAGACCCCGAAGACCGCCAAGGTCCCGGCAACGGTCCCCGTCGGTGACCGTCACACTTCGACGGTCACCCTGCACCGTTAAAGAGACTGAGAATCCCCCGCGGTTCGACCCCGCGAGCGGCCGGGAGGCGAGGAGCCTCCCGGCCGTTTTTGTTTTGGGGGGAAGGGGGCGGTGGTGGTATTCCTCAAGGACAACAAGGTCTTCAAGGACGGCAAGGGCAAGCGCGGCGCCTGTCTCCGACATGTCGGCACCGCGTCGCCGACATGTCGGTGAGGCTCCGGCGATGCGGGCCGGGAGCCCGCTCCCGAGGGAATCTCGCGGCGAGACGGCTGGCACGACGGTTGCTCCGGGAGGCAATTCCATCGACGACCCTGCAACCGTTCAAATCAAGGAGGCGACTCATGGCAAGCCCGCTCACGCTTTTGCTGCCGGTGATTCCCGGAACCACTCTGGACACCCTCAGTGCGACTCTCGGAAAATACACTCCAGAGCTCGACGCTGCGCTCCAGTCCATCGGTACGGTGCACTATGCGCGCACCCTGCTGCTCGATGCGTCCGCGCCCAACCTGCAGCCGAGTGGAAAAGAGACCAGCTCCTACGTCCTCGCGGTCATCACCGAATACGACGGCAGCTTCGATGCGTACATCAATGACTTCGTGTCGCAGGTGGGCTCGATTTTCGATGCCCTCCTGCAGGTCGTGGTGGGCGGTGCGGCCGTGACTCCGGTCGCCAACAACGTAGCGGCGTTCCAGGCCTTCGTCACCCAGAACGACGCCTCGCAGCATGCGCCCAACACCAGTCTCTTCCAGGCCTACACGGCCACGGTGCAGGAGATCCTCGCCAGCCTTCCCAGCCAATCCTGAACCGGCCCGCGGGGAGCGTCCGCATCCGGCGTGGCGCTCCCCTCCGCCCTTTCTCTTTGCGAGGAGACCCATGGCCGATCCCCAGCTCGATTATTCCGATATCCAGGGCACCATCCTGCGCGGGTACCGGGTGGACATGGCCCGGCATTTCATTCTCAGCATCACCGACGCCGTGGCGGCGGGAAAACTGATCGGTGATCTGGTGGACGGCACGGGCGGGCTGCCCCGCATCACCACGGCGGCCCGCTGGAAGGTCAAGCCGGAGTGCTTCGTCAATATCGGCTTCACCGCCGCGGGACTGGCCGCGCTCGGCGTCACCCCGGCGCAGCTCGCCACCTTCGACGGAGCATTCCAGCGCGGCGCCACCAATCCCACCACCGCCAGCATCGTGGGCGATGTGGGCACGAGCCAGCCGGCGGACTGGATCGGCGGGCTGGCCGACGGCGAGCAGATCCATGCGGTGCTGAGCCTCTGGGTCGACGACGATCCGGCGGTTCTGGAGACGGTCACGGCCAGGTTGCGAGCGGCGTTCGCCGGCTGTATCAAGGAGCTCTCCGCGCACGACGCGCAGGCTCTTCCGGACAACATGGTCCATTTCGGGTATCGCGACAACATCGCGCAACCAACCGTGATCGGTGCGCCGCCCAGGAAATGCGAGGCTCCGGACGATCAGGAGCCGGTGGCCACGGGCGAGTTCCTGCTCGGCTATGTCAACGAGAACAACGGCACCTATGCCGTGCAGCCGGCGGAGCTCTCGACCAACAGCAGCTACGCCGCCTTCCGCATTCTGGAGCAGGACGTCACCGGTTTCGAAACGTTTCTCTCCGACTATGCGGCGAAGGCCGGAATCGACGTCGAGAAGCTCGCGGCGAAAGTCTGCGGCCGCTGGCGCAACGGCAATCCGCTGGAGCTCGCGCCCGACTCTCCGGGGACGGTGCTGCCGCTGGAGAAGCTCAACGATTTCACCTACGGCAGCACGGACGCGGCGCAGGACGACACGCTGGGGATCAAGTGCCCCATCGGCTCGCACATCCGGCGCAACAATCCGCGCAACGAGGGGGTCGTCGGCACCGACAGCACCCACCATCGCATCGTGCGGCGCGCCATGCCGTACGGACCGCTCTACGATCCGGCGCATCCCGATCCCGCCCCCGTGCCGCGCGGGCTGATCGGTTATTTCATCAACGCGAGCCTCAGCAACCAGTTCGAGTTCCTGACCGGCCAGTGGAATCTCGGCTCGAGCTTCGTGAAGTCCGCTTCGGGGCCGGACGGATCGAGCGCCGGCAACGCGGTCTTCAACATCAGCGGCCAGGACGTGTTCCTCGGCGTGAACGATCCGGCGTCGAGCTCCTTCACCCTCGCGGCGCTCGGCGCGAAGGGCGCGAACAACACCGTGCTGACCGGGTTCTCACGCCTGGTCATCACCCGTGGCGGAGCCTACTGCTTCCTGCCCAGCATCAGCGGGCTGCGCTATCTCGCGCAGTTGCCTGGAGCATCGGGAGGAAGCAATACCTGAGGGGCTCGGACCGCCCGAACGCCGTTGCGTTCTGCAGCAACTGGAACCAGGTCGGCGGCTGCTGGTACGAGTGAGCCTGGCTCAGACCCGCACCTTGCTCGGGCCCGCCGCCTTGACCTCTTCGCTGACTCCCGACTCGTACTTCTTGAAGTTCTCGGCGAACATGTCGGCGAGCTGCGAGGCCTTGGCGTCGTAGGCTGCCGGGTCTTTCCAGGTGTCGCGCGGACGGAGGACCTCGCCGGGCACTCCCTCGACCTGCTTCGGCACGTGCAGGCCGAAGATCGGGTCGACCCAGGTCTCCACGTGATCGAGGTCGCCGCCGAGCGCCGCGGTGACCATGCGGCGGGTGTAGGCGAGCTTGATCCGCTCACCCGTGCTGACGGGACCGCCGGTCCAGCCGGTGTTGAGCAGCCAGACCTTGGCGTCGTGCCGCTTCATCTTCTCGCCGAGCAGGCCGGCGTAGACCCCGGGGTGGCGCGGCATGAAGGGCGCGCCGAAACAGGTGCTGAAGGTCACCTTCGGCTCGGTGACCCCCTTCTCTGTGCCGGCCACCTTCGCGGTGTAGCCGGAGAGGAAGTGGTACATGGCCTGCTCCTCGGAGAGCCGGCTGATCGGCGGCAGCACGCCGAAGGCGTCGCAGGTCAGGAAGACGATGTTCTTCGGATGCCCGGCCTGGCCGCCGAGGTCCACCCGGCCAAGCTGGGTGAGCGGATAGCTGGAGCGGGTGTTCTCGGTATTGCTGTCGTCGTCCAGGTCGAGGCGGCGGGTCTCGGGGTCCATCACCACGTTTTCGAGGACCGTCCCGAAGTGGCGGGTGGTGGCATAGATCTCCGGCTCGCCGTCGGGGCTCAGGCGGATGACCTTGGCGTAACAGCCGCCCTCGAAGTTGAACACTCCCTGGTCGCTCCAGCCGTGCTCGTCGTCGCCGATGAGCGTGCGGTCCGGATCGGCCGAGAGCGTCGTCTTGCCGGTGCCCGAGAGGCCGAAGAAGAGCGCCACGTCGTCTTTGGTCGCACCGTAGTTGGCGCTGCAATGCATCGGGAAGACGCCCTGCTGGGGCAGGTAGAAGTTCATCACGCTGAAGATGCTCTTCTTGATCTCGCCCGCGTAGACGGTGCCGCCGATCAGCACCAGGCGCTTCGCGAGGTCGAGCAGGATGAAGGTCGAGGTGCGGGTGCCGTCGCGCTGCGGGTCGGCGTCGAGCGAGGCGACGTTGAGGACCGTGAAGTTGGGATCGAACGAGGAGAGGACAGAGCCGTCTTCCTCGCGGATGAACATGTTGCGCGCGAACAGATTGTGCCAGGCGTTCTCGGTGATGATCCGCACGTTCAAGCGATAGCGCGGGTCGGCCCCGGCGTAGCCGTCGAAGACGAAGAGGTCGCGGTCCTTGACGTGCTCCAGGGCGCGGGCGAAGAGCGCGTCGAGCTTCTCGCGGTCGAACGGCTTGTTGACGTCCCCCCACCAGATGTCGCCGTCGATCGAGGGGTCGCGGACCACGAAGCGGTCGTTGGGCGAGCGCCCGGTGTGCTGGCCGGTGCGGCAGACCAGCGGACCTTCGGCGGCGAGCTGCGCCTCGCCGCGCTGGATCGCGTGCTCGACCAGGCGCGCCGGCGGCAGGTTCCAGTACACCGTCCGCGCGCCGGAGATGCCCAGCTTGTCCAATCCGTAGCTGCTCTTGTACGGCCCTTCGTTTTGCATTCCGTCACCTCGAAGATCTGTTCTGATTCGAAAGCGTCAGGTAATCGACCAGAAGCCGCGCCATCACCCGCATGCCGACGGGGACGGCCGAGTCGTCGCCCCGGAACGTGGGGGTGTGCAGACCGCCGGAGGTCGTGCCCGGCTTGAGGACGCCCAACCGGAAGTAGAACCCGGGGACCTGGTTGGCGAAGTAGGCGAAGTCCTCGCCGCCCATGGTGGGCTCGACGAGCTTGACCTTGTCGGCTCCCAGCGTGCGTTCCAGCAGCGGGCGCACCTTCTCGGTCAACGCCGGATCGTTGACGGTGGCCGGCGCATTCCTCTTGTAGTCGAGATCGTAGGAGCCGCCCCCGGCGCGGGTCGTGCCGTCCAGGATCTCCCGCATGCGGCGCTCGACCGTGCTGCGGGTTTCGTCGCTGTAGGTGCGCACCGTCCCCTCGAGCATGACCTCGCCGGGAATGATGTTGAAGCGCTCGCCGCCGCGGACGATGCCGACGGTGATCACGCTCGGCTCGAACGGCGAGAGGTTGCGCGAGCGGATGGTCTGGAGCGCCAGGATCGCCTGCGCCGCCATGACCACCGGATCGATGCTCAGGTTCGGCTGCGCGCCGTGCGCCTGCTTCCCCTTGATGTGGGCGGTGAACTGGTCCACCGCGGCCATGGTCGGCCCCGGGTTGAAGCCGACCTGCCCCACCTCCAGATCCGGAAAGGAGTGGAGGGCGAAGGCGGCCTCGGGCTTCTCGGCGAAGACACCTTCGTCGAGCATCAGCTCGGCGCCCCCCCGCTCGCCGGGCGGCGGACCCTCTTCGGCCGGCTGGAAGATGAACTCGATGGTGCCGGGGATCTGGTCCTTGAGCGCGGTGAGCACCGTGGCGACTCCGAGGAGCGACGAGGTGTGGATGTCGTGGCCGCAGGCATGGGCCACGCCCACCTGCTGCCCCAGGAAGGTGTCGTGCTTGGTGGAGCGGAACGGGAAATCGGTCTCCTCGGTGACCGGCAGGGCGTCCATATCGGCACGGACGGCGATCCGCGGGCCGGGCAGGCCGCCGCGCAGGATGGCGACGACGCCGGTCTTGGCGACTCCGGTCTTCACCTCCAGGCCGAGCTTGCGCAGGTGATCGGCCACCAGGGCCGCGGTCTGGGTCTCCCGGTTGCTCAGCTCCGGGTTCTGATGGATCCGATGCCGGATCTCGATGATCTGGGGTGCGACGCGCTCCACTTCGCGGTCGATGCGGGTATCGAGGTCCTCGGCGAGCACGGGCGTCGCGAGCACGCCACAGGCCCACGCCAGGAGCACTACCGTCCTGCGAGCGATCATGCTTTGTCCTCCAGATGCCCCTCCGCCCGGGGCGAAACCCGCCGAGTGTACAACGTCGCGGTGAGGCCGGGATAGAATGCCGGGCGCCCGCCGTCCACGCCGGCGTACCTGATCCCCTGGAGGAAGCGGACTGTGAACCTGGAGAATCGGAAGATCCTTGTGCTCGGAGGCTACGGCCTCGTCGGTATGGCCGTCTGCCGGGAGCTGCTCGAGCGCCGGCCGGCCGAGATCCAGATCCACAGCCTGCGGATCGAGGAGTCGGAGCGCGCCCGCGAGGAGCTGGCCCCCGAAGCCGGTCACACCCGGATCTCCGTCTCGGCGGGAAACATCTTCGGCCTCGCCGACACCGAGGACCGGGTCGAGAAGATCCGCGCCGAGCTGCGCCCCCTCTCGGACGACCACCTCGCGGTCTTCCGCCTCTACCGCCTGCTCACCGAATCGAAGCCGGAGGTGGTCATCGACTGTGTCAACACGGCCACCGGCATCGCCTACGGCAACATCTTCCAGGCCGCCGAGGCGCTGCTCAACCAGCTCGATGCCGGCGAGGTGACGCGCGAGATGGCCGAGAGCCTCCTCGACGCCCTCTACATGCCGCGGCTGATCCGCCACATCCAGGTGATGTACCGCGGGATGATCGACGCGAAGACCAGCGTCTATGTGAAGGTCGGCACCACCGGCACGGGAGGCATGGGGCTCAACATCCCCTACACGCATTCGGAGGAGCGCCCGAGCCGGGTGCTGCTGTCCAAAAGCGCCATCGCCGGCGCCCAGTCGATGCTGCTGTTCCTGATGGCGCGCACCCCCGGCGCGCCGGTCACCAAGGAGATCAAGCCGGCGGCGGCCATCGCCTGGAAGAAGATCGGCTACGGTCCGGTCTACCGCGGCGGCAAGCCGCTGCGCCTGGTCGACGCCCGGCCCCGTCCGCTGGGAGAGACCTTCTCGACCGAAGACCCGGCGGCGGCCCGCGAGACCGACGTCCTTTATGAGAACGTCTTCATCGACACCGGAGAGAACGGCGTCTTCAGTGCCGAGGAGTTCGTCCTGGTCTCCACGGGCGGGCAGATGGAGTTCGTCACTCCCGAGGAGATCGCGAGCTATCTGGTCTTCGAGATCGAGGGGCGGCAGACCGGGCGCGACATCGTCAACGCCCTGGACGGCGCGGTGCTCGGGCCCACCTACCGGGCCGGCATCCTGCGCCACTGGGCGATCGAGCGGATGAACGAGCTGCAAGAGCAGCACGGGGTGGAGAGCGTCGCGTTCGAGATGCTCGGCCCGCCGCGCAACTCGAAGCTCCTCTTCGAGGCCCACCTGCTGCGCCGCGCCTTCGGCACCATGGCCGCGGTCCTCGAGGCGACGCCCGAAGCGGTGCGCGACGGCCTCGACCGCCTGGTGCGCAGCCAGCCGGACGAGGCGAACCGGGTGGTCTCGATCGGCGTGCCGATCCTGCTCGACTCGGGAGAGGTCCTGCGCGGCCCGCGCACCCTGGTCCCCGCCGGCCTCGAGGACGAGCCGGTGACGCCCGGGAAGCTGGAGCGCTGGGTGCGCGACGGCTGGGTGGACCTCCGCCTCGCCAACTGCGTGAAGTGGATCGAGCGCTTCCGCCGTATCCGCGAGGAGATCGAGGCCATCCCGGAGCACGACACCTCCAGCCGCTCCCTCCGCAACCGCCGCTTCTGGGGCGAGGAGCGGGAGATCCGGCCCGGCAAGATCGTCGGCTGGCTGCTGGAGAGGGAGGACGGGGGGTGGCGGATCAAGCGGTAGGCCTACTCCAGCAGCGCCCGCAGCTCGGCGAGGTCCGCCTCCAGGCGCTCTACGGTTTCTTCGAGGTGCGCCACCCGTTCGCTCAAGGCGGGGCCGGCCGGGCGGGCGGCGAGGCCGGGCGGCTCGGGTGGGGCGGTCACGGTTTCCGGCTCCACGATCTCCCCCACCAGGTGGGTCCAGCGGATCTCCTTCTGACCGGGCCGGCGGGGCAGCTCGGCGACGAGCGGCTCGTCGATGGTCGCCATCCTCGTGAGGGCTTCCTCGACCTCCTCGAGGGTGGCGAAGGGCTGGAGCCGCTCGCTTCTGGTGCGCAGCTCCCCCGGCGTCTGGGGACCGCGCAGCAGGAGCAGCGTCATCAGCGCCTTGCCGGCGCGGTCCAGGCCCCAGCGGCGGACGACGCTCTGCTGCCACTTCTCCGTCCTCGCCCCTTCGCTGCGCCAGGCCAGGACGTCCTGGCGCAGCCGCTCCAGGGCGTCGACCACCTGGCCTTCGGTGAGCTCCAGCACCGGCTCGCGGTTCGTCTTCTGGTTGCAGCCGGCGAGGATGGCGTTGACCGACAGGGGACAGGCCTCGGGCGTCGTCTGCTCCTTCTCGAGCAGCACGCCGAGGACGCGGATCTCGATGGCGTCGAGCGGGCGGGGGATGCGGGTGGATGCCACGCGCCCTATCTTATCCTGGACAGACACAACCCCCTCTTGATTTTTTGCTGGAGCGATGCCATGCTCCCGGAAACTTGTTAGCGCATGTGGTTGGCAGCGGCTCCAGAAAACGGCCCCTCACGCATTTCCCACGTAGCAGTAGCCCCCCGATCAAGGCGCGCAGCACCAATTTCGAGCGAGGAATCACCCAGGCACAGGATTCAATCCTCCAACCGGAGGCGGAGGTTGCCGCGCGAGCGGCACAACATCAACTCTCATGTAGCAAGGAGCAGAGTATGGCCGAGCAAGGGATCGTGAAGTGGTTCAACGACGCGAA
>DASPXX010000032.1:0-2567 GCA_035637095.1 Thermoanaerobaculia bacterium | reverse complement strand
TCTCGGTCCTGCGGCCCACGGACACCATCGCGCGCATGGGCGGCGACGAGTTCGCCATCCTCCTCGAAGGCGTGCGGGACGTGAACGACGCCGAGGACGTGGCGGTGCGCATCCACCAGCGGCTCGCCGCGCCGATCACCCTGCACGGGCACGAGATCTACCTGTCGGCGAGCATCGGCATCGCCGTCCACACGCCGGAGTACGGCGGTCCCGAGGACCTCCTGCGCGACGCGGATACGGCCATGTACCGCGCCAAGAGCCAGGGCCCCGCCGGCCACGTCGTGTTCAACCGCGGCATGCACCAGTTCGTCATGGCCCGGCTCCAGCTCGAGACCGACCTGCGGCGGGCCATCGAGCGCGGGCAGATCGAGGTCTACTACCAGCCCGTGGTCGACCTGCGCAGCGGCGTGGTGACCTCGCTGGAGGCCCTGCTGCGCTGGACGCACCCGCGCCACGGCACCATCTTTCCCGACGAGTTCCTCTCGGTGGCCGAGGAGACCGGCCTGATCGTCTCGATGGGGCGGTACGTGCTCGAGGAGTCCTGCCGCAAGGTCCGCGAGCTGCAGCGCAGATATCCGGAGCACCGCGAGCTCAAGCTGAGCGTCAACCTGTCCAACAAGCAGTTCTTCCAGGCCGATCTGTTCGAGCAGGTGCGCCACGCGCTCACCGAGAGCGGCCTCGACCCGTCCTGCCTCGGGCTGGAGATCACCGAGGGGGTCATCATCCAGCACGCCGAGTCGGCCAACACCCGCTTCGCGCGTCTCAAATCTCTGGGCGTCCAGCTCTCGATGGACGACTTCGGCAAAGGGTATTCCTCGCTCAACTACCTGCACCGCTTCCCCATGGACATCCTGAAGATCGACCGCTCCTTCGTCTCCCGCATCGAGGAGGGATCGGGGAACCTGGCGATCCTCGAAGCGATCGTGACCCTAGCCCACCAGCTCGGCATGGAGGTGGTCGCCGAGGGGATCCAGACGGCGGCGCAGGTGAAGACGATCCGGGCGCTCGGCTGCGAGTACGGGCAGGGCTTCCTCTTCTCCAAGCCGCTGTCGGCCAGCGAGATCGACCATCTGCTCGCTCCCGCGGCGGCGGTGGCGGCCGAAGCCTGGAAGACGGCGCCGGACGCGCAAGCCGGCGAGGGGTGAAAGGCATGGGAATGCACGACGGAGTGGTGCGGTTTTCCGGGATGTGAGGAAACGTGACGACCCCGGAAAGATCTTTCTCCTCTCGCCGGCCAGCCTGAACGGCGAGCGCGCCAAGCTTCTTCTGTCCCCTGGAGCGCGCTCGGAGATGGCGCGCCGGATGGGCTCTCCCGAGGGGGCTCCTCTCGACGAGGTCTTCACCTTCGTGAGCTCCCTCTATTTCCGCGGCAAGCTGACCTACGCCCGCCACTTCGCCGCGCCGCCGGCCGGCTTTCCGCGGGAGGGGAGCACCCTGGTCATCGCTCCCGGGTTCGGGCTGGTGCCTCCCGACTGGCGGATCGACCCGGAGAGGACCGCGGTCCTGCGCCGTACGCGGGTCGATCTCAAGTGCCCGGACTACGTCGAGCCCATGCGCCGGCATCTGCGGGATCTCCATGACCGCATCCCGGCGTCGGCTCCCGTCGTGCTCCTGGGCAGCGTGGCCACGGGCAAGTACGTGGACCTCCTGGAGCCGGTCTTCGGAGAGCGCCTCCTCTTTCCGCGGATCTTCGCGGGAGCCGGCGACATGCGGCGCGGCTCTCTCCTGCTGCGGGCGACGCGCGAGGGGGAGGAACTCGACTACGTGACGCTCGCGGCTCCCCGACACGCCCGCCGCTCCTGATCCCCTCCAGGCTGGAACGTCCCTTGCATACCAGAGGAGGAGGAGCTTGCACGGAGGGTTACAACCAAGAGGAGAACGCTCATGAAACTCAGCAATAAGTCAGCCTGGAAATCCCTGCTGCTTGTCCTGACCCTGCTCGCGTCGTTCGCGAGCGGTGCGTGCCGTGTGCGTCAGACCCAGGAAGGCAAGGTGCCGGAGGTCGAGGTGAAGGGCGGACAGGTTCCCAAGTACGACGTGGACGCGCCCGATATCCAGGTGAAGACCGAGAAGCGCGAGGTCGAGGTCCCGGTCGTCAAGGTCAATCCGCCGCGCGACGACCATCAGGTCTCTCCGGGCACACCTCAGCGGCCGCCGCAGCCGTAACGGCCAAATAGAACAACGCCCCGGCGGGACAGCCAACCCGGCGGGGCGCGGTTTGCGGGGCGGAAGTGGTGTCAGGAAATCTTGATGACGTTCTTCGCCTGGAGGCCCTTGGGGCCCTCCACGACCTCGAACGAGACGCGATCCCCCTCGCCCAGAGTCCGGAAACCCTCGGCGATGATGGACGAGTGGTGCACGAACACATCCGCGCCACGCTCACGGACGATGAACCCGTACCCCTTCGCGTCGTTGAACCACTTCACGTGACCCTGAGCCATCTGTTCCCTACCTCTTTCTCTGTGAGGCCTGCGCCTCGGTGAAAGCCCCGCCACCATGACGGGGGGTGTCCTCCTGGATCGAAGGACAAAAAAAACGCCGCTGGACCCGAGGTCCTCGCGGCATTG
>DASPXX010000031.1:0-43784 GCA_035637095.1 Thermoanaerobaculia bacterium | reverse complement strand
TCGATCTCTGGGTGGACCACGTCCGCGATCTGCTCTCCCACTGGCGGGAGGATGCCGCCGCCGTGCACCGGAAAATCCTGCCCGGACCAGAGCCCGCCTGGCCCCAGCTCCCCCGGATCACCAGGATCGCCGCCGGCCTTTCGGACGCCCATGGCGGAGGGCGCACGACCCACATCCTCACTCTGGAAAACGGCGCGGGAGTCGTCTACAAATCGCGCAGCGCCGGCATGGACATGGCCTTTGCGCGATGGCTGGCCTGGTCGAACGAGCGGGGCGGGCCGCACGGCCTGCTCGATCATGCCCTCCACCGCCTGCTCGACCGCGGCGACCGGGGGTGGGCCGAGCTCGTCACCACGGAGCCTTGCCCGGATGCCGGAGCGGCGCGCCGCTTCCACGTGCGGGCCGGCCAGCTCCTGGCCCTGCTCCACGCTTCCGGCGCCCGCGACATCCACTACGAGAACCTCGTGGCCCACGGCGAGCACCCCGTGGTGATCGACCTCGAGGCCTGGCTGCCTCCCCGCCTCTCCCGCTGGCTTCCAGCTCCAGAGGATGAAAGGTGGACCGACGCGGCGCAGCGGCTGGAGCACAGCGTCCTGTCCACCGGCCTGCTCCCCCGCTGGCAGCCGGACGGTCCGCGCGACGACGTGGTCGACGTCGCAGGTCTCGGCGGCGGCCAGCCGGGGACCCGCTTGCGGCCGGTCTGGCGCGCGGTCAACACGGATCACATGATGCGCGCCTGGGGCACGGTCGAGACCGGCCTGCAGCCGAACGTTCCGGTGCTCGAAGGCCGGCCGCTCGCGCCGGCGGCCTGGGGGCGCGAGGTGCGCGAAGGGTTCGCGGCCATGTACCGCTTCCTTCTGGCGCAGCGGGCGGATCTCCTCGCCTCCGAGGGTCCGCTCTCCGGTCTTGCCGGCTGCCGAGGACGTCTGATCTTCCGTCCCACCCGTGCCTATTCACGCCTCCGGGAGCGCAGCCTGCGGGCGGACGCCTGCCGGGACGCAGCGGCTCGCGGCGGCGAGCTCGAAGCTCTGGTTCGGGTCTATCTCGACGCCTCCGGAGAGGAGCCCCCCGCCACCTGGCCCCTGCTCGCGGCCGAACGCCGGGCCCTGGAGCAGGGGGACATTCCGATTTTTCACGCCGATCTCGCCGGGACGATCCTGGAGGGGCCGGACGGCGAGCGCATTCCCGGAGTCATCGCCCGTCCGGCGCTCGAGGAGCTGGGAGATCGCCTGCGCGCGCTCGGCGACGAGGATCTGGCGGAGCAGCTCGGGTACATCGAAGCGGCGCTGGACAGCAATTCTCTTCCTCCTCGCCCGGGAGAAGGAGCGCACGGATGCCAGGGGGGGAGCGAGGAGGTGAGGGTCGCCCTCGCGCTCGCCGAGACCCTCCGCCGCCACGCCGTCCGTGGGCGCGACGGCAGCCTGGCCTGGATCGGGCCCCGCTACCTGGCGGGTGGAGAGACCTTCGAGCTGGCCCCCCTCGGCACCGACCTCTACGGCGGGACCGGCGGGATCGCTCTCTTCTTCGCGGCGCTCGAGCGGGTCGCCGGAGACGCCGGCAAGGGGTGGGGCGAGCTGGCTCTCGGCTGCGCGCTGCGCACGTCCGCGCCCGAGCCGGAAGGAATCGGCGGGCTGGTCGGTCTCGGCGCGCGGATCTACACCCTGGTCGCGCTCGGCGAGCTCCTCGAGGAGGCGGAACCGATCCGGGAGGCGCAACGCCTCGCGGCCCGGATCACACCGGAGCGGATCGCGGCCGACACCCGTCTCGACGTCACCCTGGGCACCGCCGGCGCCCTCCTCTCCCTGCTGGCCCTGGACGCCTCTCTGCCGGCCGAGCGGCGGGACGGACCCGAGCCTCTGGAGCTCGCCGCGGCGTGCGCCCGGCATCTCCTGGCAGAGCGCCATCCCCGCTCCGGCTCCTGGGCCTCCCCGGGCCGGCCGCCGGAGGCCGGCTTCGCGCACGGCGCGGCCGGGATCGCCTATGCCCTGCTGCGCTTCGCGGCACGGACCGGCGACCGGGAGGCGAGAACGGCGGCCATCGCAGCGGTCGCCTTCGAACGGGGCCTCCTGGCGGCCGAGAGAACGGTGCAGACCACCTGGTGCCGCGGCGCTGCCGGCATCTCCCTGGCCCGGCTGGGCGCTCTGGACGTCCATGACGACGCGGAAGTCCGCGCCGAAATCCATTCCGGGCTGGCCGCAACCCGGGCCTCCGGCCTCACTCCCATGGATCACCTCTGCTGCGGCAACCTGGGCCGGGCGGAGGTCCTCCTCACGGCCGGCGAGGTCCTGGAGGACGCCGGATTGGCACACGCCGCGCAAGAGCTTGTCGGACAGGTCCTCGCCCGGGCTGCGGCACGAGGAGGGTTTTCGTGGTTGCCGAGCGGTCAGATCTCCGGCTTCGATCCATCCTTCTTCAAGGGAGCGGCGGGAGCCGGTTATACCCTGCTGCGCCTCGCCGCGCCGGAGGCCCTCCCCTGCGTGCTCCGGCTGGAGCCGCTCCGGAGCCATTGCGAGAATGCGGCAAGACATTTGCAGGAGGCATTGACCAGGCGCAAGCGCCCGATTTAAAATTAGCGCAGCATTCCCACCAGAACCCGAAATCCCCGGCCGGACCGACCGGGGGCAAAAGGAGGAGTTTTTCATGAGCAGAAGTGAAATTGAGAGGTTCCTGAGCGACCTGCAGAAGGAAGCCGGTCTGCGGCAGGAGCTGGCGGATCTGGGCCAGGACATGGAGGCTTGTGTCCGCTGGGCGAATGCGAAGGGTTATGCGTTCAGTCTGGATGAGGCGCGCGAGACGGGAGCTTTCGATTCGGATCTTTCCGAAGACGATCTCGAGCAGGTTGCCGGCGGTTGGTGCGGCAACGAGACGACGATCGGCTAAGGTCCTCTCCCCGGGCTTCCTTGTCGCTGACCTGCGCCGATTGGTTGAGCTTCGTTCGGCCTTGGCTCTCCGAGGCGCTGGTCGGCCGCCGGGAATTCGAAAATCTCCGGGAGGTCGCACGCCGGCTTCCCGGGAACGGCCTGGCAGCTCTCGAAATCCGCCTGGCTTCCGGTATGGAGGCCGCGGATCTCTCACTGAAGGTCGCCACGCTCCGCGGCCTCATTGACACTTTTTCTTCCTCACAACTACGGCAGCTCCTCCGGCTCTGGTCGGCCGGGGGTCTGCCGTCCATCGCGTCCATCTGGCTGGAGTTCGACCTCGACCGCGCGGCGGGCGGTCTGCCCGATCCGGTCGTCTGCGCCGAGGTCCAACGGGGCGCCGATCCCGTCCAGGTGCTGGACTCTCTATTCCAGACTTTGGACGGATTTCAAAGGAACCAGGTCCTGCGTTGTCTCGGCGAGATCCCTCCTCCGGCGCGCCTTCTCTACCTGTTCGACCTGCGGGCCCGTGGGACGGAGGCGATCCGTCTGGAGATCCTCGGCCTGGCTCCGGAGGCGGCGCCTGCCTACCTGGCGCGCGTCGCTCCCCACCTCGCTCCCGTCGTCGCCGCTGTCGCGCCGCTCGTCGCCGGAGCCCAGCGTCCCCACCTCTCGTTCGACATCGGCCCCTCGGGGATCGGACCGCGCGCCGGCCTCGAAGCCTCCTTCGTCAAATGGCCGCACCGGGAGCCGCGCTGGCGGGAGCTCTTCGACCGTCTCGTCGAGCGCGGTCTGTGCGCACCGGAGAAGCGGGACGCGGTCTTCGCATGGCCCGGCCAGGAGACGTTCTGGGCTGCTCCCGCGCGCTGGCCCATCCAAAGGGCCGGCACGCGCGGCGTCTGCGTCCGCGCGCTGAGCCATGTCAAGGTGGTGGCACGGGTCGATCGCCCGCCGGAGGCGAAAGTCTACCTGCTGTTCGGATGGATCGGGGCGCCTTCGCCCGAGTTATGGTAAAATTACCAGCCTTATGATTCGGCAGAGAGCAAGCAAGAAGATCTTCTCCTACGATGAAGCCATGTCCATGTTCCCCCATGTGCGCGATCTGACCACGTCGGCGGTCAAGCAGATCGAGTCGCTGGTCAACACCCTCGAGAGCCGCGACGAGCTCGAGACGCGCCGGGAAGAGCTGGAGGAGGCGCGCGAGCGGATCTTTCGGCTCTGGGCCCAGGAGGTCCAGGCCCTCGGAGCCGAGGTCAAGGGTCTCTGGCTGGTCGATTGGGACAGCGGTGACGGCTACTACTGCTGGCGGTTCCCCGAGCAGGCGATCGCCTTCTTCCACACCTATGAAGAAGGCTTCGCCGGCCGCTTGCCCGTCAACTAGCCCTCCGCACGCCGGAGCCGATCCGGACCTCCTCGCGAGTGCGGTGTATCTTCCCTCTTCCTTCAGAAATTCAACGCAGACTGACCTCTCGATAGAGGCGGTCCAGGCGGACGGGCGTCATCCCTTCCAGGCGCGGCGCGACCGCATCCGCCGCGCGCAGCCGATCCGGCGTATAGGTGTGGGCCACACCCAGGGTGACCAGCCCCGCCTCGGCCGCGGCGGCGAGACCGGCGGGGCTGTCTTCGACGGCCAGGACCTCATGGGGATGGACCAGGCGTTCCGGCAGAGGAGGGAACGAGTTGAGGGCCTCCAGCGCGCGCAGATACCCCTCCGGGTCGGGCTTGCCTTCGCTCACGTCCTCGGCTGTGACGAGGACCTTGAACCGGTCGCGCAGACCGGCCTGGCGGAGCCCCCCTTCCACCTCGTCGCGCAGGGCACCGCTGACCACGCCCAGCATCCGGCCCGCCGCCGCCAGCTCGGAGACGAGCTCGATGGCTCCGGGGAAGAATGGATAGCCGCGCTCATGGATCCGCTCCTGGTAGTAGGAGGACTTGCGGGCGATGAGCCGCATCAGCCGGGACACCGTGGGCTCCTGCCCCGCCTTGGCGAGCACCGCGGCGAAGCACCCCCGGTCGTCGAGACCGAGATACCGCGCGTAGTAGTCCTCGGTCGCCAGCGTGATCCCTTCATCGGCGAGGACCCGCTGAAACATCTCCAGATGGATCGGCTCGTCGTCGACCAGAACTCCGTTGAAATCGAAGAGCACGGCGCGAAGCACGCGGGCATCATATCCTGGCTGGATCCAGCTTTCCGGCAATACAATTAATTGCCTATTAGCATCGATGACGGGAATCGAGTCCCTCCGGAGGACGCCGCGCCCGGGCGACGATTCCCACAATACCGCGCAGCGCGTCCCCTTCGAGGCGGCCGGGAGCACCTTGACTCTAGTGAGAGAGCTGGAGTGATGGAATTCCCTTTCCGGGAAGCGTGTTTGAGGCGTTGAAGAAGGAGGATCGCATGGAGAACCTGGAGCAGGTACAGCCGGTGAGCGACCACGTCGACGAGCCGTACATGCCGGTGACGTTGACGCCGAAGGCTGTCGAGATGGTGAAGATCACTCGCGACCAAGAAGGAATCGATCCGTCGCATGGCCTCCGCATCGCGGTGCGGGGCGGCGGCTGTAGCGGCTTCGAATACGCGTTGGACTTCGAAAACGAAACGCGGGACAACGACTGGATCTACGACCAGGAAGGTCTGACGATCTACGTGGATTCCGTCAGTGCCCGCTATCTCGAAGGGACCAGCATCGACTACGTGCTCGGCATGGCCGGGGCGGGGTTCAAGTTCGACAACCCCAAGGCCCGCGGCACCTGCGGCTGCGGCTCCTCGTTCGCCGTCTGATCCGCGCGCCGCCGGTCGGCGTGAAACGAGAGCCGGAGGGGAGATCCTCCTCCGGCTTTTCGTGTTTTGCCCCACGGGTCAGTGGTGGTCGTCCTCCCACCGGTCATCACGATCGTAGCCCCCATCGCGGCCATACCGGCCGGAACCGTGCCGGTCGTACCGATAATCGCCCCTCCGGCCGTAGTACCTGGAGAGCTCGGTCAGAAGAGATCCGATCCGATCCATCCCGCGATCGATGTACGGCCGCTGATCGACCCGGTCGAGAACGTTCCCGGTCTCCCGGAACGCCCTCACCAGATCCTCGAGCTCACGGTTGGAACGGCCGGAGCCGTAGCGGCGGCCGCCCTCCACCTGGGCACGGAACTGAGCCGCCTCCTGGTTCAGATCGCGGAGCGCGGACAGCATCCGCGCCTCCCAGCGGTCGGGACGGCGGTTGTTGCGCTCGGCCTCGCGGCGCATGGAATACGCCGTCTGCTCGATCTCATACGCTACAGCGGAGACGTTCCGGGTGTTGTCGCGGGAGTCGTAGCGGTCGTCGTAGCGGCCATAGCGGTCCTGAGCCGCCGCAGGGAGGGCCGAGGATACGGAAAGCGCCAGGGTGAGGGCAGCCAGCGGAATCAATGTCGAGCGTTTCATGTGGTTTTCTCCTTTGCAGCTGCCATTCTTCCAAGGCAAACCCGATGCCAAGGTAGAAAACGCAATGAAATCAGTACTTTGCTGGAGATCCGGCGCAACGGTGCCGGCCTGCCGGGGCCGCAGCATCGTCCTCCAGGGAGGACAACGGCACCCCAAAAGAATCACAGCTTCAAGCGGAGGGACCGGGTGCGATAGCTCCAGAACCTCCGCAGGAGGTCGAAGGGCCGGGCGAGGCGCCGCCCCAGATAGCCCAGGGGATGGCGGGGCCGCCCGTAGATCGCGTCGATCTGGGCCCGCGTGAGAAAGACGGCGGCGAGAGCCGTCCGCACCATCCGGACCACCGGCGGCCGGTCGCTCGGCTGGTCCCGGAACAGGCTGAGGCGCAGCGACGCCGCATAGTCGGCGTCGAGCCGGCCGGCCAGGATGTGGCGCAGCAGCACAGCCGCATCACCCACCGGGCCGGCTCCCGCGGCGAGGGCACGGCAGAGGTCCATGACCGCCGCGATCTCTTCCGCGGCCACGTCGCGGGCCACGAGCCGGGCCGCCCGTTGCGCCAGGGGCGCCGACGCCTCCTCGTGGAAGCCGAGGTCGATCAGGTCGGCCAGCGTGCGCAGGAGCGGATAGGAGTCGGGCCAGAAGCCGTGCTGGCCGATGCCGTGGACCAGCACGTGGGCCATCTGCGCCTCCCGCACCGGGAGGAAGCAATCCGGCAGACCGGGTGCCGGCGCGAGCAGCCCGGCGCGGTCGAGCGCCGCGAACGTCGCCGACCCCTCCGTCTCCGGCCGCACGCCGAGCATCAGGCGGTGCACCTCCAGGACGCCGCCGGTCGGATGGACGAGCGCCGGGAGCTGGTGCTCGGCGTCCGGCAGGCCCGACGAGCGGAACCCGCGGGCGAAGAGCGCCGCCTGGAGCTCGCCTTCGCTCCCGGCCGGAACCAGCACGTCGAGGTCGCAGGCGGACCGCGCCCCCGCGGCCACCGTGCCGGAGGCGGACAGGGCCGCATATTTGAGGAGGACGATTGGCAACCGGCGCTCCGCGGCCAGGGAGGCGACCTCCCGCACCAGGGCCTCGATGCGGAGCCCCTGCGCCGCCGACGCGGCCAGGTCGCGCTGGAACCCCACCGCTCCCTCCGCGCCCAGCTCGGCCGCGAGCCGCGCCCGCCCCTGCCGCGCCGCCACCCGAGGGGACACCTCGAACCGCCGCGCCGCCGCCAGGGCGCCGGCGGGATCGACCGCCTCCGCGAACGGAGCCCCCGGCGGCCCGAAGGCCCGCAGGAGCATCCACCGCACCTCGGGCGGCACCGGAACGTCCGGCGGGGTGAAGCGAAGGGGACGGCGGGGCATGCTGCCGGCAGGATAGCACTGGGAGCTCTCGCTGCCGGCGCGGCGCGTGCAAGTGTGGTAAAATCACTTGACGTTGTACAGCTCTTT
The DNA here is from genome assembly GCA_035637095.1 of Thermoanaerobaculia bacterium. Classification (GTDB taxonomy): domain Bacteria; phylum Acidobacteriota; class Thermoanaerobaculia; order Multivoradales; family UBA5704; genus UBA5704. The sequence goes on along the minus strand of DASPXX010000031.1, from coordinate 36,078 downwards.
GCGTTTCCAGAAAAAAGGCCCCGGAGGCATGTCGGACCTTAAAAAGATCGAGATTTGGCGAACCGAGCTCGGGCTGTTACCGGTCCCTCTCTTCGGAGATGGCGAAGAAAGCCATTCCTATGTTCTCTTGAATGGTGCGCGGGGCAATTTTTGTCTCCACCTGGATGGGAGACGGTCCGACCATGCGCATCGGAGCGAAGCCTGGTCTGCCAATGTCGGGCATACAGTGGCGATCGATGGGGATCAGGTGTACGTTCTGCGGTGGGATGAGGCGCAGCCTTTTCCTCGTTCTCATCAAGAGGACTATGTCCGCCAGCATCTCGAACACTTCCATCGCACTCTCGAAGAAGACGCTCCCCCGAGCGAGCGTTCAGTGGTGGCTCACGCGCTTGGCATCTTCAGAAGCCTGCGAGCCGCTCTGGGTCCAGAGCACGAGGGGGACAGAGCCCTCCAGGCGTTTCTCTATCTCCTTGCCGCCGCAGTCGATCGGGTCGATGCGAGAGACGCCGTCGTCCTGGAGCGGTGGGGGCTCGATTCGGAAGCTCGTCAAGTGGCGGGGCGGATTTCCTCACCAGACTGGGGAAGCCTTCTTCAAGAGCTCCTGGCCGGCCGCACCCTCGAGGACCTGAGGCCAGATCTTTCCCTGACTCTCCGCCACGCTTCGGGCGCACTCTTCCAGGAAGCTCATTACGCGGCCGTTTTCGATCCACAGCAGTACCTGCCCGGCTTGCTTCCTCCTCCGGTCGCCGTCCGGGCGGAGACATCGGCTGTCGGTCTTCATTTCACACCCGCGGCCCTCGTACGGACGGTGGTGGAAGAGGCGCTCCGTTCCCTCGACGACCTGTCGGAACGCTCCCGGCTTCGCCTATTCGACCCCGCCTGTGGCTCGGGAGAGTTCCTGCGGGAGGTCCTCCGGCAGTTGAGGCTCCAGGCCTTTCCGGGGCAGATCGCGCTCATCGGATACGACATCTCCCCGGCAGCGTGCGCCATGGCGCGCTTCGTCCTGTCCTGGGAGCGCCGGGGCATGGAGGAGCGGGTTTCCGTCCGCGTCGTCTGCTGCGACTCGCTGTCCGATGAGGAGGAATGGCCCACAGACGTGGACGTCGTCCTGATGAATCCTCCCTTCCAGTCGTGGCCCGAGATCCAGGAGCCCTGGAAGGCTGCCATGCGACGCATTCTCGGTGATCTCGCGAAGGGCCGACCAGACCTGGCGACCGCGTTTCTCTGGAAGGCCGTGGCAAGCCTCACCACAAAGGCGGTGCTGGGGAGCGTTCTGCCGGCATCCTTCCTGGATGGAGAGGCCCTTCGCTCCCTTCGGGGTGCTCTGGGAGAGACCCTGACCCCATGTCTGATCGCACGGTTGGGCAGCCACAGTCTGTTTCATGAGGCACGTGTGGACGCGGCTCTCTACATCGCCGGGCGCGGAATCGGTGAGGAAACCCCTCTGGCCGTCTGGGCCGACCATCGGCCCAGCTCCGTCTCCACCGCTCTTCGTAGGCTTCGCCGTCTGCGGTCCCGGCGGCTCCCTTCCCTCGCCCCGGATGACGGCGACGGGTTTAGTCTCTACCCGTTGCCGGGGCTCGGCCAGGGCGAGGGAAGTTGGGCTCCTCGAGCCTATCGGGATATGATCCGCGCGCAGCGCGCAACCGCCCTGCCCCGGGTGTCGGACCGATTCGACGTCAGGCAGGGAGCCCACACCGGGCTCAACCGGGTCTTTCTCCTGTCCAAGGAGGACTGGGGCCAGCGGCTGCAAGAACCGGAGCGTCAGTACTTTCGCCCGTGCGTGCTCAATGAGTCCATCCGCGAGGGGCGGCTGTTCGACGAGGCATACGTGTTTTATCCCTACGGCGCGGTTTCCATCCGGGACGAGGAGGAGCTCGAGCAGGTCGTCCCGACCTTCTTGCGGGAGCGCCTGGAACCCAACAAGAAGGCTTTGCTGGACCGCAAACCGTCCGATCCCGAACGGTGGTGGGACCTGCTCCGCCCCAGGGACTGGCAGGCCAGGCCGAAGATCGTCTCGACCTACTTCGGCGACGCAGGCTCATTCGCCTGGGATGCAGACGGTCGCTTCGTTGTCGTCCAGGGATACGGCTGGCTCCCGGAATCTAAAATGGGACGGAAGCACTGGCTCGCCTACCTGGCCCTCCTCAACAGCGAGATCTTCTCGTCTCTGCTCGCAGCTCACTCCAACCATGTGGGAGGCGGTCAGTGGAATCTGTCGAAGCGCTTCGTTGCGCAGGTTCCTCTCCCCGATCTCGGCACTGTCGAAGCTTCTCTTTTGAGCGCCTTGGCGGCACTGGGGGCTCGAATCCATAGTGACGGCCTGGCCGAGCTGACGACGGACGAGCGGAGTCGCCTCACCGAGCTCGCCGATGTCGTCTACGTCTCGGACGTCTCGGACAGCATCGAGCCAACCCATGCCTCGCAAAGCCCAGAAGCCTAAGATCAGAAAGTTGAATGGCTTACAGTTTTCAGACCCCGGAGAGGTCGAGTCTTGCGCGGCGGCACTCAAGGCAGCTCTCGGCATGCCTCATCTGCGGCTCGAGCCCACGCTTCTCTCTCGGGGTGAAATCGCTTATTTCTTGAAGGACCCCTCTGCCGTCGGGACGCCCGAAGGCAGCATCGTGCCGCTACACGCCGTGGAGAGCCGCAGCTTCTGGCTGGGAGCCCAGGTCAAGGTGGAATCCCAACTCGATGAGACTCACTTCCGCAGCCTGAGCCTCCGCGTCCTTCAAGGGTTGCGGACCGGTCCGAAAGAAGCTCTCCTCCGGGCTGAATGGGAACGAGTGCAGGCGCCGGAGCGTCGTGACGCTCAGCCGCATTGGCACGTCTATATGTCCAACCTCGACAGATTGTCTTCCGAGCCCTCGCAGACCAGGAACGTGATGAAGAAGTTCCACTTCGCCATGGCGGCGCAGTGGCACCTCGGAGAGCTTGGCGCGCACTACGAAGAGCCCGAACCGGAGAAACTGGGGTACTGGCTCGCCGGTTGGGTCCGATACACCAGGATGCAGCTCGAGTTGGTCGCCAGCAGATCCTGATCACCTGCCGCGCCTCCTCCGCCACCGGGAGGCCTGCCCCTTCTCCACCACCGAGCGAATCCGCCCACCCTCCTCCACGAGCTCCACGAGGCGGTGCCCTGCGCGCTCGCACCAGGCGGGCATGTCTTCCCGGATGCCGGGATCGTCGCCCACGACCTCCAGGAGGTCCCCGGGGCGGAGCTTCTGCATCTCCCGCGCAGCCAGCAGGATGGGCACCGGGCAGAAGAGGCCGAGGACGTCGAGGCGATGGGCGGGCTTGGGCAAACAGCTCCTCCAGCAGGATCTGGCGTTACAATACGGCGAAATGCAGCAACGATGGAATCACCTCTTCGCCCTGGCGGTGTGCGCGCTCGTCTGCGCCGCCTCCCCGGCCACCGCCTGGACGCCGGCCACCCAGCTCGTCATCGGCCGCGAGGCCGCCGCTCTCGCACCCCCGGACCTGGCGCGGCAGATCCTCAAGCACAAGAAGGTCTTCGAGGAGGGAGTCCTCGCCCCCTTCCAGGATTCCGATCCCGGGCGCCACATGAAGAACCCGGACGGCTCCGGCTCGCTCGACCGGGTGCTCCTCGACGAGGTGCAGGCGGCAATCGAGGACATCCGCCAGCACCTCCCCTTCGAGCAGGTGGTGCGGCGGCTGGGCATGATCTCCCATTTCATGGCCGATGCGAACAACCCGCTGGCCACCTCGGGCGCGGATCCCGAGGAGGGGCGCTACTTCGTGGACTTCCTGCGCTACGCCGAGAGCGCCGAGCCGCGGTTTCCGCTCGTCTTCTACGGCGCCATGCCCGGGTTGGAGCATCAGCGCGACATCGAGCCGCTGCTGGCCGAGGCCCTGCGCCGCGGCCACGATCTCTACCCCATGGTCGGACGCGAATACCGCCGCATCGGCTTCGCCTCCGGCCGTGGCCGTTTCGACGACCGCTCCAGCGCCTTCGGGGTCGCCTCGCTCGCCTTCAGCCACGCGGTGACCGACGTCGCCCAGGCCCTGCGCTATATTTGGTTGGTGGCGGGAGGCGTCGACGAGCGCAAGAGCGTGGTGGGCGGGCAACGCCTCCTCCGTCTGCCGCGGGCCGAGCGCGCCCGTTGATCTCCGGACCCACGACAAGACGACGGTCCCGGCTCTCCCGCGGGACCGCGAGGAGCTTTCGGCCATGCAGCAGGCTCGCCGTGCCTTGATCTCGGTGTTCGACAAACGCGGGGTCGCCGACCTCGCCCGCGGCCTTTCCAGCCTCGGGTTCGAGGTGGTCTCGACCGGCGGCACCCTCGACCTCCTGAGGAAGGAAGGCATCCCGGTCACCGCGGTCTCCGATGTCACCGGCTTCCCCGAGATCCTCGACGGCCGGGTGAAGACTCTCCATCCGCGCATCCACGGCGGCATCCTGGCCCGGCGCGCGGACGCGGCCCATACCGCCCAGCTCGCGGAGCACGGCATCACGCCCGTCGATCTCGTGGTGGTCAACCTCTATCCCTTCGAGAAGACCGTGGCCGGGGGCGCCTCGTTCGACGAGGCCGTGGAGATGATCGACATCGGCGGGCCGGCCATGGTGCGGGCCGCGGCCAAGAACCACCAGGGGGTCGCCGTCGTGGTCGATCCGGAGGATTACCCGCGCGTGCTGGAGGCGCTCCGGTCCGGCGAGGGGACGGTTCCGGACGCGATGCGCCGCCGCTTCGCCGCCAAGGCCTTCGCCCACACCCGCGACTACGATACCGCCATCGCCTCCTGGCTCGCCCGGCAGGACGGGACGGAGGAGGCCTTCCCACCGCGCCTGCAGGTGGGACTGGAGAGAACGATGGAGCTGCGCTACGGCGAGAACCCGCACCAGGGCGGCGCGGTTTACTCCCGGAACGGGGGCGGCGGGGTGCTCGGCGGCTTCCGGCAGCTCCAGGGCAAACCACTGTCGTGGAACAACGTCCTCGACGCCGACGCCGCGCGCAAGATCGTGGCCCTCTTCGAGAAACCCGCGGTGGTGATCGTCAAGCACAACAATCCGTGCGGCGTCGGGCGCGGCGCAGACCTGGCGGAAGCCTACGGCCGCGCCCTGGCCACCGATCCGGTGTCGGCCTTCGGCTCGATCATCGCGCTCAACCGCCCGGCGGACATCCGCTTCGCCGAGGCCATGGCAGATCTCTTCGTCGAGGTGCTGCTCGCCCCCGGATATGACGGCGAGGCGCGGGAGCGCTTCGCCGCCAAGAAGAATCTCCGGGTGCTCGACTGTCCTCTTTATAAGCCCGCGGCCGGAGACGTCGAGCTGCGGCCGGTCGACGGAGGCTTCCTCGCCCAGCCGCCGGACGCCTTCCCGGACGATCCCGCCTCCTGGACCTGTCCCACCCGTCGGCAGCCGACGCCGGAGGAGCGGCGCGCCCTGGAGCTCGCCTGGATGGTCTGCCGCTATGTGAAGTCGAACGCCATCGTGGTCGCCAACGCCGACCAGACCGTGGGGATCGGCGCCGGGCAGATGAGCCGGGTCGATTCCTGCCGCCTCGCCACCGAGAAGTCGCAGCTCCCCCTGGCCGGCACCGTCGCCGCCTCGGACGCCTTCTTCCCCTTCCGCGACGGTCTCGACGTGCTGGGGAGCGCCGGCATCACAGCGGTCGTGCAGCCCGGCGGCAGCAAGCGCGACGACGAGATCATCGCCGCCGCCGACGAGCAGGGGGTCGCGATGCTCTTCACCGGGGTCCGGCACTTCCGGCATTGAGGGAAGGTTCCGACCCCCTTGCCTGTTTCTTGCAGCGAGAGGGCCGCCCGTGGGAGGAAACCGCTATGCGTAAACTGATCTTTCTGGCCGTATTGATGATAGCCGCCTCCGCCGCCCTGGCCGCGGAGCCCGATCCCTGGGCGCTGCTCGACGGGGTGCGCGACAGTCTCGTCGCGGCCGGACCCACCGGGGCCAAATTCACCCAGACCTACATCCCCGCCGGCTTCTCCTCGGGCGAGAAGGAGTCCGGGCGCCTCGCCCTCGCCCTGCCCGACTGTTTGCGCTGGGACTACGACGAGCCCTATCCCAAAAGCTTCCTGCTCTGCGGCGGCGTCGCCCACTCCTGGAACCCCCAGGACAAGAACGGCCGGCGCTACCGCGTCGACCGCAAGAACGAGCCGGGGCTCGACCTGCTCCTCCTCGGCGTCGACGACCTCAAAGGGCGCTACCAGGCCACCAGCCACACGGCCGACGGCGGACGCGTCGAGATCGCCTTGAGCCCCAAGGGGAAGATCGTCGAGCTCACGGACGCCACGTTGACCATCGATCCCGAGGCGCGGCGCATCGTCCAGGTCGCCTACCACGACCGCGAGGGAAACCTCACCCGTTTCGAGATCGCCGGCTACCAGACGCTCCCCCGCCAGGGGCAGTTCTCACCCCCCAGCGGAATCAACTGGGAGGATTGAGGGCGAAAACGTATAATCGAGCCCTATGGCCGCCGAGAACTCCTTCGACGTCGTCTCCGAGGTGGACCTCCAGGAGGTCCGCAACGCCTTTCATCAGGCGGAGAAGGAGATCGTCAACCGCTACGACCTGAAGAAGGCCGCGGCGGTGCTGACCTACGAGGGAGAGGAGATCACCGTGGAGGCGGCCGACGAGTACTCGCTGAACCAGGCCCTGGACGTGCTCAAGACGAAGCTGGTCAAGCGCAATGTGAACCTCAAGTCGCTGCGCTACGGCAAGATCGAGGCGGCCACTCACAGCCGGGCGCGCCAGAAGATCACCCTGCAGCAGGGGATCCCCCAGGAGACCGCAAAGAAGCTGGTGGCCGAGATCAAGACGAAGAAGCTCAAGGTCCAGGCCGCCATCCAGGGAGACACCGTCCGCGTCTCCGGCAAGAACCGGGACGACCTCCAGGCGGTCATCGCCGCATTGAAGGCCCTGGATCTCGACATTCCACTGACTTTCACCAACTACCGCTCGGTGTGAAGAACCGCTCTCGCAAGCCCTCGCTCCTCCGGTCGCCGTGGGTCTGGACCCTCTTGTGGGTCCTCTTGGCGGCCGCTCCACTCGCCGCGGCCCGCTTCGCCCAGGGCGAGCGCGTCCAGCTCACCGGCGTGGTCACCGACCCGCAGGGCCGGCCGCTCTCCGACGTGCGGGTCTCCTTCGAGGCCACTCGCACCTACTTCAGCATGCGGCACCTCCAGCGGACGCAGACCGAAGAGGTCCGCCGCGTGACCGCCGCGACCGACGCCAGCGGCCAGTACACCATCGCCTGGCCGTGGGACAGCTACTTCAACCACTTCGAGCTGGCGGTGGGCGTGCCGGTGCGCAAGGCCCGCAAGGAGAGCCTGGTGGAGCTGGCGCGGGAGGACGTCACCAAGCGCCTCCAGGGCGGAAGCCCGGTGGTCGTCTCCCTGGTGGTGCAAGCGAAGAACGCGGAGTTCGTCGGCAAGCTGCGCGAATTCGTCGCCTCGGTCCGGAGCGACGACGAGCACAAGGTGTATGACGAGATGGGGAGGCCCGACAAGGTCGAACGGGTGCAGTACCCGGGGAGGACCGAGGTCTCCTGGTGGTACTTCGACGCCGGCAGGGTCTATCGCTTCAAGGACGGCCGCCTGGAGCAGGTGGTCCCCTTCGAGCCGGTCAAAAGCTGATGCAGAACCAACCGCTCGCCCGCCTCGACAACGTCGCGCCCGCCGCCGAAGAGCCGCCGCGGACGCCCGGCCGTTTCGTCGAGCTCGTCGCCGGCAAGCTGATCGCGACCGAGGCGATCTTCCGCCGCGAGCTCGCCTCCGACGTCCCCTTCATCCTCAAAGCGGGCGCCTACATCGCCGACGGCGGCGGCAAGCGGGTGCGTCCCGCGCTGCTCCTCCTCTGCGCCCGGCTTCTCGGCCACGACGGCGAGGAGGAGATCACCTACGGCGCCGTGGTCGAGCTCATCCATACGGCGACGCTGATCCACGACGACATCATCGACCATGCGTCGCTGCGCCGCGGCAAGACCACCTTGAACCATCTCTGGGGGAACAACCTGACCGTCCTCCTCGGCGACTGGCTCTATACGAAGGCCATGCAGATGGCCCTCTCCCACGGCCAGATCGAGGTCATCCAGCGCTTGTGCGACGCCACCCTCAAGATGACCGAGGGCGAGCTCCTCGCTTTCCAGCGCCTCGGCGCCATCGACCTCTCGGTCGAGGAGTACTTCGAGATCATCGACCGGAAGACGGCGCACCTCTTCGCCGCCGCCTGCTCGATCCCCAGCCTGATTCCGCCGCGCAGGAGCGACGCCGGCCAGGTGCTGGGGCGCTACGGCCACGCCCTCGGCATCTGCTTCCAGCTGGTGGACGACCTCTTGGACTTCACTGCCCGCGAGAGCGAGCTCGGCAAGCCGGTGCTCTCCGATTTGAAGGAAGGCAAGCTCACCCTCCCCCTGATCCTCCTCCTGCCGCGCGTCCGAGCCGAGGAGCGGCGTCTGATCGAAGCGGTCCTCGAAGACCGCAGCTTCGACCGCGTGCCGTCCGAGCAGATCCTGGACCTGGTGCACGTCCAGGGCACGCTGGAGGAGGTGCGGGAGATGGCGGAAGGCTATGCCGTCCAGGCGAAGACCGAGCTAGAGATCTTTCCGCCCTGCGACGCCCGGGACGCCCTGGAGTTCGCCCCAGACTTCGTCCTCAACCGGCGTTCGTAGCGGCGGCGGATCGATCCAGAAGACCCCTTCGACCTTGTACGGTTTCGGCAGCCGCCTCGCCAGAACCGCCGGGTCGACTGGCTGCACGCCCGCACCGGAAGGATTCCGGATCCCGACGACGAGGGCATAGCGGAAGCGGCCCGGCCGGGCCGAGCGCCACACCCGCTGGCCCGGCATGACGAGCACCGGGGCCGCCGGCCGCTGCTGTCGCGGATCGGGCGGCGTCGCACCGGTGAACAGCAGCCCGGCCTGCAGCGCGGGCACCGCCGGGACCTGGATTGTCAGATACCCCGCGACCTCCCGGCCCCAGTCGAAGAGCTGCGCCGGCGGTCCGCCCTGTGTGCCGGCCGCGGTCGCCGCGACCGCGGAAACGGAGGGTCCGGACGCCATCTCGAACAGGAGAGGGAGCGGCTGACCGGCCCTGGGCCGCCCCCAGATTCCAGTCGGCGGGACGCCCCAGCAGAAGGCGGGCTTGCTTCCGGGAATGCGGGGAGAGTCTTCCGGCTTCCTCTGGAGCGGCAGCCAGCCGCGGACGATCCCCGGATGGTGCTGATGGAAGATGCGCCAGCGCTCATCGGTCCGCACGAGCTGCCTCCCCTCGCCATCCTCCAGGCTGAGCAGGAAGCCGCCCGCCCCCCGGCCGCTCCGCAGCTCGGCCAGAAGGCGGTTGGACCCCGGCTGGAGCAGCGAGCCGACCTCATAGACGTCGAGCGGCGTGCCCTGCTCCCACGAACCGGCGCCGATCCGCTGTCCATTGAGAGAAAGGACGTACTCCTCGTCGGCTGCGACAAGGATACGCGCCCGCTGCGGCACAGCCGGCAGGTCGAAGTCGCGGACCGCGTAGAACACCGCCGGGGAGAGATCCCGCCGGTCGCGCGTCTCCCAGATCCACTCGGCGCCTTGAGTCGGAACCGACAGCCGAGCCTCGACCGGCGGAGCGATCCGCGCCACCACGGCCAGCCCGAGGACCGCCAGTACCACGAGCAGGAGCGCCGCCTCCCAGCGGTCACGAAGCGGTCGGGCGGCGAAGGGCGGCGGCACGAGGGAAAGGATATCCCGGGTCGCGGCAGAATTCGGAGGTGTGCCGTCGATCCAGCTCTCCGCCGCAACCTCTCCGGCGCGCTTGGGCAATGGCGGGGCTGACCTAGTTCACATACCCCAAAGCCCGCAGCTTGTTGAGCGTCTCCGGGTCGACGGCCTGGCTGCCGGCGGGCTCTTTTTCCTCTTCCTCGCGGTTGTTCTCGATCCAGGCCAGGAGACGGGAGCGGAGCCAGGCGACGGCGTAGTCCCCTTCGCCGGCCAGGTTGGTCGTTTCCTTCGGATCGCTGTCGAGGTCGAACAGGTACTCGGGATCGCGCGAGCGGCCGGCGCCGTCCCCCTGGCCCCAGCCGGTCCCCACCCGCGGCGCCCAGACGAGCTTCCACTTCCCCGAAAGGGCCGCGTAGATGCCCCCCTTCACGCTGGACGCCGCGGCGATCCGGACCTCCTTCTCCACATCCTGGTCCTCGTCTCGTGCCACGGCGAAGAGCGACCGTCCTTCCGCCGGATGCCCGCCGGGCGGCTTCAGGCCGCACAGCTCGAGCAGGGTCGCATGGAGGTCCAGCGTGTCGGTCCGCGCCGAGACCTCGCCGGCCTCGATCCGACCCGGCGCCCAGAGCACCAGCGGGATGCGCAGCAGCTCCTCGAAGACCGTGAACCCGTGGAGCACACCGCCGTGGTCGAAGAGCTCCTCCCCATGGTCCGCCGTCATGGCGATCAGGGTCTCCCGGGGAGGAGCGAATGCCGCGACCTGGGCCAGGAAGCGGCCGAGCTGGTCGTCGTTGTAGGAGAACGAGCCGCGGTAGAGCCCGCGCAGCCGGCGCTTGTCGGCCTCGCTCGGCAGCACCCGCAGCGCCTTGATCCCGGTCAGGGTCGGCGTGCTGCCGTCGATCGTCGAGGGGATACCCTGGGTGAACCGCGAGCGGAACGGCTCCGGCGGGTCGTACGGGTTGTGCGGGTGGATCGTATGGATATAAAGGAATGCCTTCTCGCCCGGGCGGAGCGTCCGCAGCCAGGCGAGCGCCGCGGCGTGCGCCCGCTCGGCGTTGTCGTTGTAGGGGGCCTCGATCACCGCCGGCGCACCGCCCACCAGGCCGTCGATCTGCACCTCCTCGGCGACGTGCTCGAACCCGCGGTCGGTCTTGTAGGCCGGGCTCACGTAGACGTTCCCCGAGAAGAGGCCGGTCCGGTAGCCGGCGGCGCGGAACATCTCCGCGAGCGTCGCGCCGTCCTCGGGCTCCAGCTTCCAGCCGCCGCGCGACACGAAGGTGCGGCCGGTAAACAGAGCCTTGGTCGACGGCAGGGTGTTCGGGGCGACGCTCCGGTGGGCGCGGAAGAGCAACCCCTCACGAGCGAGCCGGTCGTAGGTGGGAGAGATCCCCGGCGGCCCGCCGAGGACACCGACCGCGTCGGCCCGCAGCGCGTCGTTGACATAGAGGATCACCAGCCGCGGCGGCGGCGTCCCTGTCCTTTCCGTCCTTTCCGTCCTTTGAGTCCTTTCCGGACTCTCACCGACCAGCCGCAGCTCCTTCCACCGCCCCGCCGGTCCCACGCCGTGGGCCCACAGGCGTACCCGGACGAACCCGTGGATGTCGCCGATCCGGTAGGCGAACGAGCGTGTGCCGCGCACCCGGTTCCAGAAGCTGGGAGCCCAGGTGAAGCGGCGGATCGGCGAGCCGTCCTCGCGCGCCACGATCAGATCGAACCGCTGGCCCGGCTGCGGATTCGTGGGTGGGATGAACGAGCCCATCAGGGTCTCGCCCCCGGAGACCGGCCGGACCATCTCGACGAGCGAGACACCTGACTGGATCAGGTCGGCCTTCCAGCGCTTCACCTTCCCCTCGGGCAGGATCGGCCGCACCGCCGCGGCGACGACGCCGCGCGATCCCTCATCGAACGAGAGGTCCAGGGTCACCCGGCCCAGCGGCAGGTCGGCGGGCAGCGGGACCTCCACCGGATCGGTCAGCGGAAACACTCCGAGGTTGCGGCCGTCGGCCTCGACCCGCACCTTGCGCCCCCTGGACGCCGCCTCTTCGAGCAGATCGAGGACGAGGGTCCGCTCGCGGTGCTCCAGGTTGACGATCTGCACCCGCGCCCGGCGCACGATGGGCGACAGGACCAGCGTCCCCTCGTTCTTCCAGGGCCACCAGCCGGAGAGGAAGCGGTTCCCCCCGAGAGCCGGCGGATCGGCGACGTCCTTGCGCTCGGTCAGCACGTCCGGCGCATGGTCGCCGTCCAAGAGGAGCCGGACCTCGCCCGAGGGCTGGGAGGGACCGCAGGCGGTAAGCAGGAGGAGGGGCAGGAGCAGCGCGAGGGTGGATCTCTTCATCATGACAACCGGCCGCGAATGTTAGGGGGGATCGAGGCGGGAGTCCAGCGCCTGAATTGACACCCCCCTCTCCTTCCAATTAGATTAGGCCGTGCACCCCACCGACGCCCCTTCGATTCCGTCCGCCGGCAGCGGCTCGGGTATCGTGGGAGCGATCCCGGCTCGTTACGCTTCGACGCGGCTCCCCGGAAAGCCCCTGCTGCCCATCGCCGGCCGGCCGATGATCGAGCACGTCTACGAGCGGGTGGCGCGGGCCCGCGGGCTCGACCGCGTGGTGGTGCTGACGGACGACGAGCGCATCGCCCGGGCCGTCGAAGCCTTCGGCGGCGCCTGGGAGATGACGCCGGCGGACTGCGCGAGCGGCACCGACCGCATCGCCTGGGCGGCGCGGCGGTGGGACGCGGCGGCGGTGGTCAACGTCCAGGGGGACGAGCCGCTCATCGAGTCCGAGGCGGTGTCGGCTCTGGCCCGGCACCTCGCCGAGCACCGGGAAGACCCGGTGGTCACCCTGGCGGCGGAGGCGCGTCCGGACGATTTCGACAATCCGAACGCGGTCAAGGTGGTCGTGAGCCTCGCCGGTTACGCCCTCTACTTCAGCCGCTCGCGCATCCCCTATCCGCGGCACGAGGGAAGCCCGCCGCCGCTCAAGCACCTGGGCATCTACGGCTATCAACGCGACGCCCTGCTCCGCCTCGCCGGCCTGACCCCGACGCCCCTCGAGCAGAGCGAATCGCTCGAGCAGCTGCGGGCGCTCGAGCACGGCATTCCGATCCGCGTGCTGCGGGTCGAGCGCGGCGCGCCGGGCGTCGACACACGGGAAGATCTGGAACGAGTCGAACGTTTGCTGGGAGGAGATTGAACCATGGCGACCAAGTACATCTTCGTCACCGGCGGCGTGGTCTCGTCGCTCGGCAAAGGAGTGGCCGCCGCGTCGGTCGGCGCGATCCTCGAGGCCCGGGGCTTCTCGGTCACCCTGATGAAGTTCGACCCGTACATCAACGTCGATCCGGGGACCATGTCTCCGTACCAGCACGGCGAGGTCTTCGTCACCGACGACGGCGCCGAGACCGATTTGGACCTCGGCCACTACGAGCGCTTCACCCACACGGCCACCAGCAAGCGCCACAACTACACGACGGGCAAGATCTACGAGTCGGTCATTCTCAAGGAGCGCCGCGGCGACTACCTCGGCAAGACGGTCCAGGTCATCCCCCACATCACCGACGAGATCAAGGAGAAGATGCGCCGGGTCGCCGACGACAACGACGTGGTGATCGTCGAGATCGGCGGCACCGTGGGCGACATCGAGTCGCTGCCGTTCCTCGAAGCGATCCGCCAGTTCCGCCAGGAGATCGGCCGCGGCAACGCGGTCAACATCCACCTGACCCTGGTCCCCTACATCGCCGCCGCCGACGAGCTCAAGACCAAGCCGACCCAGCACTCGGTCCGCGAGCTGCGCGAGATCGGCATCTCGGCCGACATCGTCCTCTGCCGCGTCGACCGCGCGCTCCCCGAGGACATGAAGAAGAAGATCGCCCTCTTCTGCAACGTCGATCCCCGGCAGGTCATCGCGGCCCGCGACGTCTCGACGATCTACGAGGTGCCGCTCATGTTCACGCGCGAGGGGCTGGACGACATCCTCCTCGAGCTGCTGAACCTGCCGCACTACGACCGCGACCTGTCGCGCTGGGAGAGCCTGGTGGCGCGGATCAAGAACCCGCACAACCGGGTGCGCGTGGGGATCGTCGGCAAGTACGTCGAGTTCCCGGACTCCTACAAGAGCCTGAACGAGGCGCTGCTCCACGGCGGCACGGCGAACGACGCGGCGGTCGAGCTGGTCTACATCGACGCCGAGGAGCTGGAGGAGGGGGGCTGGCCCCGCGAGCTGTTCGACGTCGACTCGCTCCTCGTGCCCATCGGCTTCGGGCCGCGCGGCACGGAAGGGAAGATCCGCGCCATCCGCTACGCCCGCGAGCACCGCGTCCCCTTCTTCGGCATCTGCCTGGGGATGCAATGCATGGTCATCGAGTACGCGCGAAACGTCTGCGGGATCAAGGAGGCCACCTCGTCGGAGTTCGATCCGGAGACCGACTCGGCGATCATCTACAAGCTGCGCGATCTCCTGGGGGTCGAGGAGCTGGGCGGCACGATGCGCCTGGGCGCCTACCCCTGCCGGCTGCAGGAGGGGACGCTCGCGCGCCGCATCTATGGCGGTGCAGCCGAGATCAGCGAGCGGCACCGCCACCGGTACGAGGTCAACCAGAAGTACCTGCCGGCGCTCAAGGAGCACGGCCTGGTCATCTCCGGCCTCTCGCCCGACGGCAAGTTCGTCGAGATGGTCGAGCTGCCCGATCACCCCTGGTACCTGGGCTGCCAGTTCCATCCTGAGTACAAGTCGAAGCCGACCGAGCCGCACCCGCTCTTCGTCTCCTACATCGCCGCCGCGATCCAGCACCAGAAGCAGCGGCTGCACGGCGAGACGCTGAAGGCCACCGCGCCGCGGACGCTGTCGGAAGGCCCGGCGTCGATCGAGCGGGAGCTCCCGGAAGAGGTCCCTTCCGAGGTCCAGCTCCAGGGCTGAGGATGGCGGTCCAACCTGTCGAGCTGGCTCCCGGAATCGTGATCGGGGGAGAGACCCTGCCGGTCTTCGCCGGGCCGTGCGTGATCGAGAGCGAGGAGCTGGCGATCGAGACCGCCCGCATCCTCGCCGCGATCGCCAAGCGGCTGGGCATCGGTCTCATCTTCAAGTCCTCGTTCGACAAGGCGAACCGCAGCTCGCTGGACAGCTTCCGCGGCCCCGGCCTGGAGGAGGGCTTGCGCGTTCTGCGCGCCGTCAAGGAAGAGACCGGCCTGCCGGTGCTCACCGACGTGCACGAGCCGGAGCAGTGCGCTCCCGCCGCGGAGGTCTGCGACGTCCTCCAGATCCCCGCCTTCCTCTGCCGCCAGACCGACCTGGTGGTGGCCGCGGCGGAGACCGGCCGGGCGGTCAACATCAAGAAGGGGCAGTTCATGGCCCCGGACGACATGCGCAAGATCGTCGACAAGGCGCGGAGCGCCGGCAACGACCGGGTGACCGTGACCGAGCGCGGCGCGAGCTTCGGCTATCACAACCTGGTGGTGGACATGCGCAGCTTCGCGCTGCTCCAGGACGAGGGGATCCCGGTGATCTACGACATCACCCACTCGCTGCAGCTCCCGGGCGGCGGCGCCGAGAGCGGCGGCCAGCGCCGTTTCGCCGAGCCCCTGGCGCGCGCCGCCGTCGCGGCCGGGGCGGACGGGGTGTTTCTGGAGATCCATCCGGACCCTGAAAGAGCGCTCTCCGACAGTGCAGTCCAGCTCGATCCGGAGCGGGCGGAGCGGCTGTTGCGGGGGCTGGTGGGGCTCAAGAGGACACTTCTTGCGGAGGCGGGGCCTTGAGACCTCACCCCCTGGCCCCCTCTCCCATCGCACACCCATCCCCCGGGAGAGGGGGAAACTGGCTTCAAGAGACCCGGGTAAGAAGTTTTTTGGGCGGTGGCGCCCCCTCTCCCGGTTGGTGGGGGGGCGATGGGAGAGGGGGTCGGGGGGTGAGGTCGGGAGGGGGGGCGCCGGAGCCCGCACAACCATGACCGTCATGAACTCGAAGCCGCCAGCTGCCGCCAGATCGCCGCGCTCCCCGCGCGAGGTAGCCGTCGAGGTCCTGCGCACCGAGGCGTCGGCGGTCGAGGGGCTCATCCCGCAGCTCGACGAGCGCTTCGACCGGGCGGTCGACCTCCTGCGCTCCTGCCCGGGCCGGGTCGTCTGCACCGGCATGGGGAAGAGCGGGCTCGTCCTCAAGAAGATCGCGGCGACCCTGGCTTCGACGGGCACTCCCTCGTTCTTCCTCCATCCGGCCGAGGCGGTGCATGGCGATCTGGGGATGATCGTGCCGGGCGACGTGGTGCTGGCCGCGTCCTACTCGGGGACGACCCGGGAGCTGCTGCAGCTCGTCGAGTCCTTGAAGCGGCTGGGCGTCCCCCTGGTCGCCATGACGGCCAACTCGGCGAGCCCGCTGGCGCGCCACGCCGACATCCACCTGCCGGTGGCGATCGACCGCGAGGCGTGTCCTCTCGACCTCGCCCCCACGGCTTCCACCACGGCCACGCTGGCCCTGGGGGACGCTCTCGCCATGGCTCTGCTGGAGGCGCGCGGCTTCACCCGCGAGGACTTCGCGCTGCTCCATCCCGCCGGCCGGCTCGGCAAGCGCCTGCTCAAGGTCGAGCAGCTGATGCACCAGGGCGAGGCCCTCCCCGTGGTCCGCACCGACGCGCCGATGCGCGAGGCCATCTACGAGATGTCGCGCAAGACGCTGGGGATCACCGCCGTGACCGACGCGGAAGGCAAGCTCCTCGGCTGCATCTCCGACGGCGACCTGCGACGGCGCTTGGCGGTGGACGAGGGGCTCCTGCAGCACACGGCGGGCGAGTGCATGACGCCCAACCCGCGGACCATCCCGGGCGGCGAGCTCGCCGCGGCGGCCCTCCACGTCATGGAGGAGCACCACATCACCTCGCTCTTCGTCTGCGACGAGGCCGGGCGCGTCCAGGGGATCGTCCACCTGCACGACCTCTGGAAGCTGGAGCTGTTCTGAGCGTGCTGCTCGCCGACGAGCACTTGAGCGAGCGGGCGAGGAGCCTGGAGTGGCTCCTGTTCGACGTGGACGGCGTCTTCACCGACGGCCGGCTGGTCTACGGCCCCACCGGCGAGCAGTGGAAGATGTTCGACGTGCGCGACGGCTTCGGGCTCAAGCTGGCGCAGAAGGCCGGGCTCAAGGTCGGCATCCTCTCCGGCCGGGTGAGCGAAGCCTTGCGCTTCCGCGCCGGCGAGCTCGGGATCGACGCCCTGCTCATGGACCGCTCGGACAAGAAGCCCGCCTTCGAGGAGCTTCTCGTCTCGCAGAAGACCACTCCCGACCGGGTCGCCTACATGGGAGACGACCTCCTCGACCTGCCGGTCCTCCTGCGCTGCGGCCTCTCCTTCGCGCCGGCCGATGCGGTGGCCGAGGTCCGGGAGCGGGTGCACAAGGTGCTCCTCCGGCCGGGCGGGCAGGGCGTGGTCCGCGAGATGTGCGAATTCGTGCTGCGGGCCCGCGGGGACTGGGACTACCTGATCGCTCCCTTCCTGGCGCACGAGTGAGAGGCGGCATCCGTCTGATCCGCTCCGCCCCATCCGGCGGGGAGATCCGGCCGCGCCGCCGGCGATTCAGCCGGGTGCGTGAAGCGCTCCTCCCCATCGCCGTCCGCAGCCTGGTCTTCCTCTTCGGCCTCCTCTCCCATCGCACCGCGCTGGCGGTCGGCCGCGCCCTGGGCCGCCTCGCCTGGAGCCTGAGCGGGCGCGACCGCCGGCGTGCCCTGGAGCACCTCTCCTTCGCCCTCGCCGAGCTGCCCGCGAAGGAACGCACCCGCATCGCCCGCGCCAGCTTCCTCTCGGCCGGCATGAACCTGGCGGAGCTCCTCCACTTTCTCAAGCGCAGCAAGCAGGAGATCCTGCGCCATCTGGACATCGAAGGCTGGGACAACGTCGCCGCCGCCAAGGCCTCCGGCCGCTCGATCCTCATCCTCACCGGTCACTGCGGCAACTGGGAGCTGATCGGCACCGCCCTCCACGAGGGGGGAGTCCCGCCGGCCGCGGTGGCCCGTCCGCTCGACGACCCCGGTCTCCAGCAGCTCCTGGTCGACCTGCGGAAGCACCTGGGCACCACCACCATCGCGCGAGGAACCCGGGGAGCCGCGCGCCAGCTCCTGGAGGTCCTGCGCGGGGGAGGCGCGCTCGCCATGCTGATCGACCAGGACACCAAGGTCGACGGCGTCTGGGTCCCCTTCTTCGGCCGTCCCGCCTTCACCCCGGTGGGAGCCGCCGAGATCGCCCTCCGCCAGAAGGCGAATGTCATCCCCTCCTTCATCGAGCGCCGCCCCGACGGCAGCCACCTCATCCGCTTCCTCCCTCCCCTCGACCTGCCGCCCGACCCGCGGGAAGCGACGGCGCTCATGACGGCGAAGATCGAAGAACAGGTGCGGCGGCGTCCGGAGCAGTGGGTGTGGTGGCACAAGCGGTGGCGGCGGCAGCCGGGGGCTTGAAGTCCTATTGACGACGCTATCGTGCTATCATCGCGGCATGGCTCAACTTCTGGTTCGCCACCTCGACGACGACGTAAAGGCCAAGCTTCAGATCCGCGCTCGCCGTCACGGCCACAGCACGGAAGAGGAAGTCCGGGAGATCCTCCGCAATGCAGTCCGGGAGGAGGGTGGTGCCCGGACACCGCTCGGCTCTCGGCTCGCCGCCCGCTTCGCCGGATTGGGTCTTGCCCAAGAGATTCCCGAGCTCCGCGGTCAACCGGCACGGCCGGCCGATTTCGAATCGTGATCGTGCTCGACACCAACGTGGTCTCGGCCCTGATGCGGACCGAGCCCGATCCGGCCGTGGTGGCATGGCTCGACAGCCTGCCGCCCGAGTCTGTATGGACGACTTCCATCACGGTTTTCGAGGTCCGTCTGGGCCTGGAGATTCTCGCACCCGGCCGGCGTCGACGTCACCTGGAAGAGGCCTTCGCGAAGGCGCTCGAAGAAGACTTCGAAGGCCGGGTTCTTCCTCTCGACCAGTCCGCGGCCGACGCAGCCGGCCGCATCGCCGCGCAACGGCGCCAAGCCGGCCGGACCGTCGAGATCCGGGATGTCCAGATTGCCGGAATCGTCAGCGCGCGCAAGGCGACCCTCGCGACTCACAATCTCCGCCACTTCGAAGGATGTGGCCTCGTGCTCGTCGATCCCTGGTCGGTGTAGAGGGCAAGCTCTGGTTGCAGTACACTGAAGAAGCCATGGCGATCAATCGGATCAAGGTCTCCAACTTCAAGAGCTTCGATGAGCTCGACGTGGAACTCCGGCCGCTGAACATCGTCGTCGGAAGCAACGCGGCCGGGAAATCGAACTTCCTGGAGATTTTCCGGTTCATCCGGCACGTCGCGGTCGAGGGAACGGAGAATGCGGTCTCCTTGCAGGGAGGGATGGACTTTCTCAGAAATCTACAGATCGGCTCCTCTCGACCGATCTCCATCGACATCATCTTTGATTCAGATCGAGCCCCGAATCAAAGAGTCCTCATCACTGAGACACCCACGCTGGCGGTGTTGGGAGAAGGACCTTCTCTCGCCAGCTTGGGCTCGATGGAAGTTTTCGATCTCGATCCCAAGCTGCCGAAGAGAGCCACATCGATCAGCGGCAGAGCCTATCTCGAGCCCGATGGCAGCAATCTGGCTCTCGTCTTGCGTAACCTCTTACAGGACCCGGCCCGGCCGAGCGGCCTTCATCCGCCTGCTCCACGACGCCCTCCCGTTCATCGAGGACCTGCAGGTGGAGCGCTTCGCAGGTAAGTCATTGCTCATTGCCGCCAGGTAAAGCTTCTCCGAGAGAGCCCTTCCCGCGGCCTTCTTATCGGACGGCACCATCCACCTCGCGGCCCTGATCGTCGCCTTGTATTTTCATCCCGCCCCCATCGTGATCATCGAGGAGCCCGAGCGCAATATCCACCCACACCTGATTTCCAAAGTCGTCCGAATGTTGGCCGACGCCTCGCGACAGAAGCAGGTGATCGTCACCACCCACAATCCGGAGCTGGTCAAGCACGCCGACCTTGCGGACCTCCTCCTAGTCCACCGCGACGACAAGGGCTTCTCGCATGTCACCCGTCCCGCCGAGAGCTCGGAGCTGAAGGTCTTCCTGGAGAACGACCTGGGAGTGGACGAGCTGTACGTCCAGAACCTGCTGGGCGTCGGGCATGGCGTATAGGCAGCTCTTCCTCTTTGTCGAAGGGGATGACGACGCTCGGTTCTTCCAGGCGGTGGCCATCCGTGAAGATGGAGATCGAGAGCTGGTACTGCGCCGGCATTCCCGAAGGCGCTACCGAGTGGGACAGCCTCCCGATTGCACAGGCGCCGGACACTGAACGCATCACCAAGGAGACTTGCCTGCACGCTTTGGCGGAAAGCGGGTCTCCACGCCTCCCCGCCCTTCTCTCCCTCCTGGAGCGCTTCGATAGGAAGCGGGCGGCTTCCCGGAACCGATCGTTCCGGTACTTCCTCGGCAAGCACCTGCCCGAAGCGCTTTGAGCAATATGCGAGGCCCCAGGGATGCGTGCGTCCGGAGGCCTCGCGCAGGATGGTCTAGGAGAAGCTCGAGCAGCGGTTACGGAATGATCAGCCTGCGGCCGGGAATCCGCTCGACGTCGATCGAGGAGCTCACGCCCACGTTGGTCCCGTTCGGGTCGAGGCAATCCAGCCGGTCGGGCGACTTCGTCCAGTAGCTGCAGGCCTGCGACGTGTAGACCGCCGTCACGTCGATCTCATGGGTGCTCGCCAGCACCAGATAGCCGATGGTCAGCGGGTACGGCGTCGGCACCGCGCCCCAGAGGATCTCGGCGATCCGGTTGCAGTCGTCCATGGTGCCGCTGACAGCCGTGAGATTGATGCTGTCGGCATAGAGCTTCCCCGGCGCCACGTTCGGCTCCCGCCCCACCGGCCTCCCCCGGTCGACCAGGACCACCAGGTGCTTGGAGACGTAAGCGCTTTCGTGCGTGTCAACCAGGTAGATCTCCGGCCAGACGATGTTGATCTCGGTCGCGTAGTTGCCGAACTTGACCGGCGGCTCTCCCTCTCGCGCGCCGGTTACGCTGGTCCCCAGGTTGTCCGGGTTGTAGCCGCAGACGAACTTCACGGAGTAGACGTACTGCTCCTTGGCAGACGCCATTCCGGCACCGACGAAACCGAGAACGAGAATCAGGATGGAGACGATCCACTTCCGAGACATGGGGCAACCTCCCTTGACGAAACTGGCCTCTCTCTATTGAGAGGCTCAGCTGTGCCTCCTCGTCACCCCTCCCCGGAATCGATGCACATCTCAACACTTCTATGAGTTCAGGTGCGCGCAAACATTGAACCGTGACAAAGCTTGCCCACCCCGAAGGGCGGAGCTTCCGGCTGCCTGAGCACGCCCGTTCCCGCCCCTCTCCCGGGTGGCGCCTCCCGCTTCGCGCGGGACTAGCCTTCTCAAACAGCAATGAGGAACTGGAAGACCACCAGATAAGGGGAGCACGGCCATGATTTCGAGCAACAGTCCAATTCACAGGGTCGTCCCGCCGGCCCTGCCGCCGCACCAGATCGCAAAGCTGCGCAGGAAATTGATCGAGGAACGGGACCGGATCGTTTCGGACTACCAGCGGGACTTCTCCGCCGCCCAGTCGACCCGGGAAGAGGGGGCCGAGGACCTGGAGGAGCTCGCCAACATCTATCAGGAGCGCGAGTTCCTGTTCGCCCGCTCGGAGGAGGACCGGCAGAAGCTGCTGCTGATCGAGGAAGCTCTCCAGCGTATGGCCGAAGGGACCTACGGTCTCTGCCAGTGGTCCGGCGAGCCCATCTCTCGCGCGCGCCTGCAGTTCATCCCCTGGGCACGCTACAGCATCGACGTGCAGGAGAAGATGGAGGCGGGGCAGCTCACCGAAGCGGCTCGCCAGTGGTGAGCCCGCCTATCCCAGCCTGGACAGGCCGGAGCGCAGGGCCGCGTGCCACGCGGGCCGCGTGATCAGCTCGGCCGTCGGGCAGGGTGGGCTCACCGGCTCACCGCGGTCCTCGCGCAACCGGAGCTCCAGCCAGGCGACGTCGTGCCAGGCGCCGAGCTTGTGGCCCACCGAGCGGTACACGCCGATCCACTGGAACCCGCAGGATTCGTGAAAGCCGACGCTCGCCGGATTGGGCAGAGCGATCCCCGCCAGGGCATTGTAGAAACCCTGGGCTCCCAGGGCCGGCAGGAGCGCCGCGTACAGGCCCTGGGCCACGCCCCGGCGCCGGTGGTCCGGATGGACGTAGACGCTCGTCTCGACAGACCACTGATAGGCCGGCCGCTCGCGATGGGCTGCCGCATAGGCATAGCCGGCAACGATCCCGCCTGCCGTGCAGACCAACCACGGCCGTCGTTCGAGGGTGCTCTCGATCCGGCGCCGCATCTCCGCCTCGTCCGGCGGCTCCAGCTCGAACGAGATCGCCGTCTCGCGCACGATCGGCTCGTAGATCGCGAGGATCCCCGCCGCGTCCGCGGGCTCGGCCAGACGGAGGGTCGCGTCCACGGCTGTCTCCCTCAGAGCAGGTGCAGGTCCACGAGCGCCTTCTTCAGGATGTCCGCGCCCGTGAAGTGAACCGTCTGAAACCCCAAGGTCCTGGCGGGCGCCAGGTTCTGCTCGCGGTCGTCGACGAGGACCACCCGGGCGGGCTCCGCCTGCGCAATGGAAAGGCCGCGCTCGAACATCACCCGCGACGGTTTGCGCACCCCGAGCCAGCAGGAGGAGAGAAAGGCGGAGAAGAGAGGGCGCAGACCGAAGCTCTCGATCCGGTGGTCGTTGAGCTCCGCGGACTCGTTGTTGAACGTCATGAGACACAGATCGGGCCTGCGGGCGCGCAGGTCCTGCGCAATCAGGATGGAGTCCGGGTAGGGCTGGCTCTGGGCCAGCATGAACGCCGTGATCTCCTCGCGCGAGAAGGGGCGCGGCTCGTAGAAGACCGCGCTCTCGAGGTAGTCGGCGAGGGTGATCCGGCCGATCTCCCAATCGCCGGCCAGCTCCTGATGCCGCGCCTCGAAGTCCTCGTCGAGCCTGAAGTGCTCGATCGCCCGGGCCCGCTGCTCCCGGTCCCAGCCGTTGGTCCCCAGCACGCCGCCGATGTCGAAGAAGACGTGAGTGATCTCCATGCGTCGCTTTCTCCACGTGCCGAGGCTCGCGGTTTCGGGATCATAGCCCGTTAACTCCAATACCGTTCTCTTTGCGTCGGAAGTCGGGTCTTGCGCCCGCTGGGAGCGCCGGCATCCTTGCCGGCCCACGCTCTCCGTGACCAGGGCGGGTTCGGAGCTTTGGAGCGGCAGTGACAACCCCTCCCGTGAACAAAGACTGGGCGCCCGTTCAGCGAGAGACGCAGGCTGCTCAAGGAGATGCCTTGCCCGTAAGCAGGCACTGCACGACCACTCAACGGGAGACCTCTCTCGTTCAACGGGAGATCCTTCTTGTTCAGCGAGAGACCCTTCCCGCTCGACGGGAAGCCTTTCCTGTTCAACGGGAAAGCCTTCTCGCTCAACGGGGGACCACTCCCGTTCAACGAGAGGCTCTTCTTGTTCAGCGGGAGAGCCTTCCCGCTCGACGGGAAACCTTTCCTGTTCAACGGGAAAGCCTTCTCGCTCAACGGAAAGCCCTTCCGGCTCGACGGAAAGGCTCTTCTGCTCAACGGGAAACTCTTCTCGTTCAACGGGGAAGCGTTCGTTGCAGGCCAGGGCGAACGCCGCGCTGCGGGAGCAAGCCCCCACCTCTCCAGCACCTTTCTCACCACCCCTTGAGGTGGCGCGCGACCTCCCCGCCGCGTTCATCCTGTAGCCCATGTTGGAGCCGGTACGGACTGTGGCCGAGGATCCCGAGCTGCGGGCCATGTTGCATGCCCTCAGCACGGTGTTCCAGTCGCTGGGGCGGGCCCTGGTCTGCCTCGGACCGGATTTCCGGATCGTCCACGGCTCGGCAGAGCTGGACCGGCTGGCGGGCGAAGGGGCGGCGGGGCAGGTCCTGGGGCGCTCGGTCGAGGAGATCCTGGGGCCGGAGCTGTTCGGGCCGGAGAGCCCGCTGCGCCAGGCCCTGGCGCGCGGCGAGCGCCGGGAAGGGTGGGGCGCGACTCTGCGCCTGGGCCCGGCCGCGCCACAGCGGGTCTCGGTGACGGTGGCGCCGATCGCTCACGATCCCACCGGCCGTTGCGATCCCCGGGTTTCCTATGTCGTGGTGCTCCGCGCCGCGGACGAGGAGGACACCTCCGACCGGCCGACGGCCTTCTCCGGGCTCATCGCCCGCTCGGCGTCGATGCTCCGCATCTTCCGTCTGATCGAGAACCTGGAAGAGAGCGAGGCCACGGTCCTCCTGACCGGCGAGAGCGGCACGGGCAAGGAGCTGGTGGCCCGCGCCCTCCATCTCCACTCTCCCCGGCGCCATGGCCCGTTCGTCGCGGTCAACTGCGGAGCCCTTCCCGGGGAGCTCCTGGAGAGCGAGCTGTTCGGCCACGTGCGCGGCGCCTTCACCGGCGCGGTGCGCGACCGCACCGGACGCTTCGAGCTGGCCTCCAGCGGCACGCTGTTCCTCGATGAAGCGGGCGACCTTCCCCTGCCCCTGCAGGTGAAGCTGCTGCGCGTCCTCCAGGAGCGCACGTTCGAACGGGTGGGCGAGAGCCGGTCCCGGCACACCGAGGCCCGCATCATCGCGGCCACCAACCTCGATCTGCGCCGCGCGGTGCGGGAAGGCCGCTTCCGCGACGATCTCTATTACCGTCTGCGGGTGGTGCCGATCGAGATCCCGCCGGTGCGCGAGCGGCGAGCCGACATCGAGCCGCTCGCCCACCACCTGCTGGCGCGCGTCGGAGACCGCCACGGCCGTTCCCTGCGCTTGGCGCCCGACGCTCTGCGCAGCCTGCTCCTCTATCGCTGGCCCGGCAATGTCCGGGAGCTCGAGAACGCCCTGGAGTACGCCGTTGCGGTCTGCCGGAGCCAGACGATCCACGACGAGGATCTCCCCATCGAGATCCTGGAAGCGGCGGGCGCGATTCCAGCCCCGGAGCAGGAAAGCAGTGCCCCGGCCCGTCCGCCCGCCTCCTCGAGCTCCGAGCTGGACCGCCTGCGAGCCGCGTTGGAGACGCATCACTGGCGGCGCGAAGAGGCCGCCCAGGCCCTCGGGATGAGCCGGACGACCCTCTGGCGGAAGATGCGCGAGCATGCGCTGCTCCAGGCAGCCGCGAGCTGCAACGCCTGAAAGATTTCTTCAGATCTCTACCGGCGCCGCCTTGAGGCCAGCGGGGGGACAGGGAGCCCAACGGCGTCGAGCTAGATCAGCTCGCGGGATGAGGTATGATCTCCGCCATGTCGCAGCCTGGAGTGATGACCGCCATCGACAAGGGTCTGGCGAGGGAGCGCGCGTTGCCGAGTCGGCCCGCTCCGTGCGCGCGTGAGCCCCAGTCCGAACACGCGTCGCGTACTGCTCAGATTCGCCGAGCGACTGATACCCTGCAAGCTTTGCTCCGCGAGTACGCAAAGAGGCCCAGGCCGATTGACGTCAGCTTTCGCCAGCTCGTTGGCCCTATTCCGGTCAACGACCTGAGCCACTCCATCTACCCTTATCCGGCCCGTCTGCTTCGCCAGATACCGCGGTTCTTCCTACACTGTGAGCAGATCGCGCTTCCTGGCGACGTGGTTGTGGATCCGTTCTGCGGCTCTGGAACCGTGCTGGTCGAGGCGCGTGCTGCGCACATGACGGGTTGGGGCATCGACAGGAATCCGTTCGCTCGTTTGCTCTCCGAGGTGAAAACGACTCCATTGGACCACGTGCGGACCTGGCGAGCGGCGGCTGACGTTCTAACCCGGGCAAAGGCTCTTCGCGCAGGGTTGATTCCAGATGTCGTCAATGTTGATCTCTGGTTCAATCAGCCGGTCAAGCGAGCCCTTGGGCGTCTCCGTCGCGCAATCGTCGAGTTTGATCTATCAGCCGAGATGAGACGGTTCCTCCTGGTGTCGCTTGCAATCACCGCCGAACGGTGTAGCCTTCGCGATCCCCGAATCCCGGTTCCCGTCCGCCGTCAAGACTGGCAGCTTGTAGCATCGCATCAAGGAGCGGCCGAGGTCTGGCGAACGTTCGAGGAGGTGGCGCGCTTCGTGGCCGCCCGACTGGCGACGATACCCTCACTGGAAGGCGTCGCATCAGTGGTGGAGGGCGAGGACGCTGCGCAGGTGGACGAAGTGTACAAAACCCGCCTCGCGAACCGGCTGCCGCGGCCGACGGTGATACTAACCAGTCCGCCCTATGGCGCTGCCCAGAAATACATCCGAAGCAGCAGTCTTGCTCTTGGTTGGACAGGGCTTGCAACATCTGCTGAGCTCGCCATCCTTGAACGCGGGCTCATCGGACGAGAGCACCTTCGGCTGAACGAGGTGACTGTCCTCGATTGTCCGAACGACAGCATCGCCAGGGAAGTCTCGCTTCTGGCCTCACGAGATCCAGTGCGGGCAGCAATATATGCCCACTATTTCCGAGCAATGGATGCCGTGTTAGACAACCTCATCGCGCTGCTTGCACCCGGCGGTGTCCTGGTGCTTGTGGCTGGAAGCAATATTGTGACCGGTTGTTTCCTACAAACCCATCTCCATCTCAGAGAGCTTGCCGTTGCGCACGGGATGAGCCCCATCCTCGAGCTGCGCGACACGATCCGTGGGCGCGTGCTGCTGACCAAGCGCGCGTCGACGAACGCTCCTCTCCAGGACGAGACGGTTCACGTGCTCCGAAAGGTTTCACAGTGAGTGCAGAGGCAACTCATGACGAGCTGATCAGGCGTGTTAAAACGCTTTCCGAGCGGCTATGGGAAGGACACTGTCAGGCACCGGACATCGAGGCTTGGCTATGCAACTTTGATGGCCGACACTGCGGCGACACGTCTGGTGAGCGGCTCCATGCACTTCATCTTCTGGCGTCGGTCTCGTACTTCGGCCTGCGCGAGATCCGTGTCTTGCTCAGGTCGATGTTCCGGGATCTGTACCGCTATCCGATCGTTCAACGGCTGCGTGATGATCTCGGTGGCACCACCGATGCCGTGGAGATCGAGCACCGAT
The DNA here is from genome assembly GCA_035637095.1 of Thermoanaerobaculia bacterium. Taxonomy (GTDB): domain Bacteria; phylum Acidobacteriota; class Thermoanaerobaculia; order Multivoradales; family UBA5704; genus UBA5704. The sequence goes on along the minus strand of DASPXX010000031.1, from coordinate 9,388 downwards.
TCAATGAGGAATTGCTGGCGACGCGCTTCATCGGTATGGGGAACCCCGCGGAGAGCGGAACGCATCTCCTTTACTACTTCCGGCAGGAAAATCGCTTGCCTAGGTCGCTGTTCGTTCACCAGCACGAGCTTCTGACTTCAGCCGCAACAGACCCAAACGTGGACTTTAATCCATCAAATTTGAAGCGGATCGTGTTTATCGATGATCTCTGTGGTAGTGGTGAACAATCGGTCCGGTACAGTCGGACCCTGCTTCGCGATCTAAAGGACGTGGCAGTGAGGCGTGGCCGTGATATCGCGTTCCACTATCTTGTTCTGTTCGGTACTTCAAGCGGGATTGCGCGGGCAGAGCGGGAGTCCTCCTTCGATGTCGTTGACGCCGTATCTGAACTCGACGCCACTTATCAGACATTCGGCGATGACTCCCGAGTGTTCAGACGCCCTCCCCACGCGATTGAGCCAGCGACCTCGAAGCACCTTGCTACCGAGTATGGCTCCGAACTTTGGCCAGAATGGCCGCTAGGTTTTGAGAACGGGCAGCTGCTCCTCGCGTTCCACCACAATGTACCCGACAACTCGCTGCCAATACTCTGGTTTGACGAAAGCGATCCTTCTTGGGTAGCTGCATTTCCGAGACATCCAAAGATCGATTGAACAACATTATGGCTGAAAACCCGTTCGAGGTGACTAAGGCAGTCGACTTCACTGACGCGCAGATTGCGGCGACTTGGGTAGACCTGCCAGGCGGTGGATTTGCATCCCTCGCAGATCCGAGATCACCCATGCCACGATTCCTCGCGGGTGGCAAGGGTGGCGGCCGGACGCATTTGCTGCGTTACTTCTCTTACGCGTTACAACGTCTTCGACACAAGGGAGATATCATCCAGGGCATCCGGCGCGATGGGTATGTCGGCATTTACTTTCGGTGCGGGGGGCTTAACTCGTCACGATTTGCGGGAAAACGCCAGGATGCGGACACATGGGCGACCATTTTCTCCTACTACACGGAGGTGTGGCTCGGGCGGCTGACTATCGACCTTATTGCCGACCTATTTACAGAGGCGTCGCAGGAGATTGAGGTCGATGAGGCTCGGGGCTTCGTCGAAGCCGTAGTGAACCTGTTCGATGTAAGAGTCTCGTTGCCTTTCAACGGAGCGGATCCTCTGCGAGATCTTGCAGGGGCCTTTCACTCCATACAGCGTCAACTTGATATAGCGATCAACAACGCCGCGCTCACGCATCGTTTGGACATTAAGATTGGAGCAAGCCCGGGACGCCTAGTGTTCGGAATCCCAACAGCAGCGACCGAGCACCTGCAAATTCTATCGGGGCTCGTCTTCGCCTATCTGCTCGACGAGTATGAAAATTTGACTCTTGAGCAGCAACACTACGTCAACACGTTGATTCGAGAAAAGCAGTTGCCGACCACGTTTCTTGTGGGAAGCCGTCTTTATGGATTGCGAACTCATGAGACTTTGAGCGCTGGCGAGGAGAACAGGCAAGGGAGTGAATACGATCTCGTCATTCTAGAGGACACGTACCGTTCGCAAGCGCATTCGTACGACGCGTTCTGCAGGGGAATTGTGCAGAGGCGCCTTCGTGAGTTTGGGTTCGATATTGGACCGCGGCCCGATTTCAGGGATTACTTCTTCAGGCCTAGTGTATCTTTAGAAGAGCGAGCAAGCCAACATACAATCGGCCGAGTTCAACCAGGAGCGACTCGTCCATGGCTAGAGCGTCTCGAACGCCAGCTTCGTGACGCCGGGCGTGGCGCTGATGTGCCGATTCTATTAGCACAGAGTCAATTTCCTGAGAGTCCTCTGGTCGAAAAGTTTGCGATTTTCTTGCTTTACCGAGCATGGGCGGATGGCGACAACCTCGTGGAGGCTTCGAACTTGAATCGAACTAAGATCACGCGGTTGTTAGAGGGTACCGAGAGGACCGGGAAGCTGGCAACGACCTATAAACATTACCGACACGATCTCTACGCGCAATTGCTGGCGGACCTCGGCTTGCCTCAAGAGTACTACGGCTTCGACGAATTCGTTCGCATGTCTGGATATCTTCCACGGAATCTGCTCGTCGTTCTCAAGCAAGTTACGCGCTGGTCGCTGTTCTTGGCCGAGAAGCCGTTTGGTGGGGACAAAATATCACTCAGAGCACAAGGTGAGGGTGTCCGTGAGGCTAGCACTTGGTTTCTCAGCGATGCGAAAAGCCTCGGGCGTATTGGCGAGGAGACACAACTTGCTATTCGAAGATTGGCAAGCCTCTTCCGCGATATGAGGTTTTCCGATAAACCTGTTGAGGTGAGCTGCTCCGCCTTTGCCACGGACCGCCAAGGTCTTTCGCCATCGGCGGCTAGAACACTTGACGAGGCTGTTTCGCATAGTCTAATACTCGTCGTACCCAATGGGCGTCGCGAGAGGAATACCCGCATTCTGCAACACAAATATCAGCTCAATCCGATGCTCGCGCCGCTCTTCGATTTGTCTCTTGCGCTCAGAGGCTCCGCGAGTTTCTCGACAGACATGCTAAACGTGATTTTCGATTCCGCTGTAAGCGACTCCTCGTTCGGCACGATGAGGCGTAAGCTGCTTGCGAGGATGCAGGCACCCTTCCAGAACGGCTCAACGCAGAACGGCCTCCTCCTATTCGGATAACCGATGGATTACAGTCTTCTTCGCCGCAAGGAATTCGCGGCACCAAAGCTAGGCGAGCTTCCGGCTTGGGACGTGTTCCTATCGGCCTATAATAAGTCAAAACGGGTTAACACAGTATTTGCATCGGTGCGGGCTGACCGAAGAGAGTGGTTAATTCATCCTGAGTACGATTTCCCCGAATCAGAGCTTCCCGCTAGCGGAGAGCGCTACATTCTGCATAGTCGGGACGAAGCAGAATTCTGGCACCAGTATTTTCTGGAGGCTCACGTCCAAAACTGGTCGCTAGATACGCGGGTATGCATCGATAGCACCGGTTTTATGCGCCCCCATCTTATGTTGTTGCCACGGCTGCTACGCGATCGAGGATTCTCCAAGCTAGACGTGCTATATGCAGATCCGAAAGCCTACGAATCGGGGGACAAGACACCGTTCACAAAGGGTGCCGTCACGGAAGTCAGACAAATACGGGGCTTCGAGGGTGCACATGTGCCTGACGCCGGGGAGGAGGATCTTCTAGTCATCGGCGCTGGGTACGATGATGAGCTGATCCGAAGGGTTGCGGAAAGCAAACGGGCCGCACGCAAGTTAGAGATGTTTGGGCTGCCTAGCCTGCAACCACACATGTATGAGGAGAATCGTCTTCGCGCTGCCAAAGCTGAGGAGGCAGTCGGTCCACTTCCGAAGCGATCCTTGTTGTTCGCACCGGCGAATGATCCCTTTGCCACGGCCCAGGAGTTGCACGATCGGCTAGAGGAGGAGCGAGCGAAGAGAGGTATCAGGAACCTATACCTAAGCCCCTTGGCGACGAAGGCGCAAGCCCTCGGATTCGCCTTGTACTACCTGTGCGAATGCGTCGGCGAAGCAGTGAGCGTGATTTTTCCGTATGCCGAGTATTACTCCCACGAGACGTCCGTTGGTCTCTCACGAGTTTGGCTTTACCAACTCGAACTCGACTGGTTTAGACTCTGAAGGAGGCAGGTGAGTCAAGGGCCTTGTGCCCCATGCTGGACGGGCAACCAAATAGGCGCTCCGCCTGCCGTGGGTTGCACTCCGGGGTTCAACCCGGGCCGGGTGGCGGCGCCTATCCTCCGCGGTTCTGCCGGCTGCAACGCCTGAAACACCTTGAAACGTTACGTTGCAACAATCAGTTGCAACACCCCGCCCTCACGGCTTCGGTTTTTCTCTCAACCTCCTGATCTGTAACGTTTTTCTCTGATGGCACGCGGCTCGCTCTCTCCAGGGGCCGATGACTACTCTCTCGAGACGTCGATTCCTTCAGATCTCCACCGGCGCCGCCGGTCTGGCCGCCGCAGGTTGCTTCGCGGGGCCACAGCTACCGGAATGGCTCGGCCCCGCAGCCGCGGCGGACGAGATCCGCACGACGCCCACGTACTGTGACGTCTGCTTCTGGAAGTGCGGCGCCATTGCGACCACCAGGAACGGCCGGCTCTGGAAGATCGAGGGCAACCCGCGCGATCCTCTGAGCCGCGGCCGGCTCTGCCCGCGCGGGACCGGCGGCGTCGGCGCCCACTTCGATCGCACCCGGCTGACCGCTCCCCTGATCCGCCGCCAGAACCGCGGCGCGGAGGAGTGGGCCGAGGTGACCTGGGGCGAGGCCCTGGATCACATCGCCCGGAAGATGCAGGCGATCAAAGAGCGCTACGGACCCGAGTCCATGGCTCTGTTCAGCCATGGGATCGGCGCCAACTTCCTCAAGCACACCTTCCATGCGTTCGGCACGCCGAACCTGACCGCGCCCTCCTATGCCCAGTGCCGCGGTCCCCGTGACGCCGGCTTCACCCTCACCTTCGGGGAGGAGGTCGGGACGCCCGAGCGGACCGACATCCGCAACGCCCGCTGTCTGGTGCTGATCGGTTCCCACCTGGGCGAGAACATGCACAACTCCCAGGTCCAGGACTTCGCCGAGGCGGTCGGCAGCGGCGCATCGATCATCGTGGTCGATCCCCGGTTTTCTGTCGCCGCCAGCAAGGCCCACTGGTATCTGCCGATCAAGCCGGGGACCGACATCGCTCTGCTCCTGGCGTGGATGAACGTGCTGGTGACGGAGGGGCTCTACGACAAGGAGTACGTGGAGTCCCATGGCTTCGGCTTCGAGGCATTCGCGGCCGAGATCGCGCCCTGGACGCCTGAATGGGCATATCCGGCGACCGGCATCGAGCCCGAGACGATCCGCGCCACGGCCCGCGAGATGGCGAGCCACCGGCCGGCCACCCTGGTCCACCCCGGGCGCCACGCCACCTGGTATGGCGATGACTCCCAGCGCAGCCGCGCGGTGGCTCTCTTGAATGCCCTGCTGGGCAGCTGGGGGCGCAAGGGCGGCTTCTATGCCCCGGCGAGCGTCGATATCCCCGCCTATCCCTATCCGCCCTACCCCACGCCGGCGCGGGGAAAAGTGGACAATCCGGAGCACCGGTATCCGTTCGCCGACGGTACCCTGACCACCGGCATCCGCGCGGCGACTCTCACCGGCGAGCCCTATCCGATCAAAGGATGGATGGTCTACGCGACCAATCTGATCCACGCTTTGCCGGCGCCGGAGGAGACGATCCGGGCGATCCAGAACCTGGACCTCCTGGTGGTCGTCGACGTGATCCCGAGCGAGATCGCCGGCTGGGCCGACGTGGTCCTCCCCGAGGCCGTCTATCTGGAGCGCTGGGACGATCTCAACACCGAGGCCTTCCGCGAGCCGTTCGTCTCGCTGCGCCAGCCGGTGGTGGAGTCTCCCGGCGATCAGAAGCCCAACTGGTGGATCGCCCGCGAGCTCGCGCTGCGCCTCGGCCTCGGCGCCTGGTACCCCTGGAAGACCGTCGAGGAGTATCTGGACCACCGGCTGAAGGCCGCCGGCTACAGCCTGGCGGAGATCCGGGAGAAGGGCGTGATCACCGGGCCGCCGCAGCCCCTCTATTTCGAGGAGGGCGTGCCGGCCGAGTTCCCGACTCCCTCGGGCAAGATCGAATTCTGGTCGCCGCAGCTCGCCCAGGCCGGCTTCGATCCGGTGCCCAGATTCAAGGCGCCCGAGGAGCCGCCGCCAGGAGCCTTTCGGCTGCTCTTCGGCCGCTCGCCGGTCCATACCTTCAGCCGGACCCAGACCAACCCGGTCCTGGCGTCGGTCCAGGACGAGAACGAGGTGTGGGTGAACGCCGATGTGGCCCGCCGCCAGGGGTGGGAGGACGGCGCGACCGTCCGCCTGCGCAACCAGGACGGCGTGGTGAGCAACCGGGTGAAGGTCAAGGCGACGGAGCGCATCCGCCCGGACTGCGTCTACATGGTCCACGGCTTCGGCCATACCGCCAAGGGGCTCCCTCCGGCGTTCCGCAAGGGGGCGAGCGACAGCCTCCTGGTCACCCGCTACGCGATCGACCCGCTCATGGGGGGCACCGGCATGAACATCAATTTCGTGACCCTCGAGGCGGAGGCATAAGGCCATGGCCCGCTACGGAATGGTGATCGATACCACCCGCTGCGTCGGCTGCATGGACTGCGTGGTGGCCTGCAAGACCGAGAACGGCGTCCCGGACGGCTACTGCCGCGACTGGATCTCGGAAGAGGCCCGCGGGACGTATCCGACCGTACAGTTGGAGCTCCGCAGCGAGCGCTGCAACCACTGCGACCGCCCGCCCTGCGTGGCCTGCTGCCCGACGGGCGCCAGCCATGTCGAGGAAGAGCTGGGCAGGATCGTGCTCGTCGCTCACGATCTCTGCATCGGGTGCAAGGCCTGCCTCTCCTCCTGCCCGTACGACGCCCGCTTCATCCATCCGGAGGGGTACGCCGACAAGTGCACCTTCTGTGCGCACCGGGTCCGGAAGGGGCTGGAGCCGGCCTGCGTGGCCGTCTGCCCCACCCGCTGCATGCACTTCGGGGATCTGGACGATCCTCACAGCGAGGTCGCCCAGCTCCTCGAGTCGCGCCGGCATCATGCCCTGCTCGCCGAGGCCGGCACCAGCCCGAGCATCTTCTATCTGACCTAGAGGACCGCCGCCATGGCCGACATCACCGAGCTCACCGTCCACCGCCTGAACCCCATGGTCGACCCCGGCCTCCACGTCTGGGGCTGGGAGATCCCGGTCTACCTCTTCCTCGGCGGGCTGGTCGCCGGGTTGATGATCCTCACCGGCGTCTTCTTGCTGCGTAGGCGGCAGGCGAGACCGCGCGCCTCCTGGTCCCTGCTGTCGGGTCTGGGGATCGCGCTGCTCAGCCTCGGCATGCTCGCCCTCTTCCTCGACCTGGAGCACAAGGCGTATGTCTGGCGCCTGTACACCACGTTCCAGATCACCTCCCCGATGTCGTGGGGCGCCTGGATCCTGCTCCTGGTCTACCCCGCCCTGCTCGCGAGCTTCCTGCTCCGTGTCCCGGCGGCTCTCCGGCGGCTCTTCCCCGTGCTCCAGAGAGCTTCGGGATGGCTGCGCGGGCGCCCCGGTCTGGTCCGCTGGGTGGCGATGCTGGACGTGGTCTTCGGCACCCTGCTGGGGATCTACACCGGCATCCTGCTGAGCTCGCTCGGGGCGCGCCCGCTGTGGAACAGCGCCCTCCTCGGTCCGCTGTTCCTGGTCTCCGGCCTCTCCTCGGCCGCCGCGTTCGCCCACCTGGTGAGCCGCGACCACGAGGAGAGCACACTCCTGGTGCGGGCAGACAACGGCTTTCTCGCCGCCGAGCTCGTCCTGTTCGTCCTCTTCTTCGTCGGCCTGCTGAGCGCGACGCAGGTCCACATCCAGGCCGCCCGCCTGCTGCTGGGCGGTCCGTTCACCGCGGTGTTCTGGGTGTTCGTGGTGGGGGTGGGCATCGTTCTCCCCCTGGCCCTGCAGCTCCTGGCTGTCCGGCGGCGGATCGCGCACACGGCGCTCGCGCCCGTCCTGGTGATCGCCGGCGGCCTCGCCCTGCGCTTCGTCCTCGTCTACGCCGGCCAGATGAGCCACTGGAGGTAATGCCCGATGGCAATCCTCAACGAGACGGCACGCTTCGAGCCGCTGACCGCCGAAAAGGCGAAGGTCCGCCGCGAGGCCGCGCCGTACATGAATCCCTACCTGGCCGGAGTCGGGCTCGGCCTCGTGCTGCTCGCCGCCTTCGTGGTCATGGGGCGCGGGCTCGGAGCCTCCGGCGCCTTCTCGTCGCTGGTCGCCTGGCTGGTGAGCATCGCCGCCCCGGCCCACGCCCGGGCGAACGAGTTCTACTCCGGCTACCTGGAAAGCGGCGCCGGCCATCCGCTCAAGGACTGGCTGGTCTTCGAGGTGCTCGGCGTGATGGTCGGCGGCTTCCTTTCAGGCCTCCTGGCCGGAAGGGTGAGGCGGACGGTCGAAAAAGGTCCCCGCATCTCAACGGGCAGCCGCCTCACTCTGGCTTTCGCCGGCGGCGCGCTGATGGGCGTGGGCGCCAAGCTCGCCCGCGGCTGCACCAGCGGCCAGGCCCTCTCGGGCGGAGCGCTCCTCTCCGCCGGGAGCTGGGCCTTCATGCTGATGGTCTTCGCCGGCGGCTACGCCACCGCCTGGTTCCTGAGGAGGCAATGGCAATGAGCGCTCCATTCTTCAAATTCGGTGCTTTCGGCGACGAGCTGTCGCTTGTGGTGGCGTTCGCCATCGGGATCGGCTTCGGCTTCTTCCTCGAGCGCGCCGGCTTCGGCAGCGCCCGCAAGCTCACCAACCAGTTCTATCTCAAGGACCTCGCCGTCCTCAAGGTGATGTTCACCGCCATCGTCACCGCCATGCTGGGCCTCTTCTACCTGTCGTGGATGGGCCTGGTGGACCTCTCGCTGGTCTACTACGGGCCGACCTGGCTGGTTCCCCAGATCGTGGGCGGCCTGATCCTCGGGATCGGCTTCGTGGTCGGCGGCTACTGCCCCGGGACCTCCATGGTCGCCCTCGCGACCGGCAAGGTCGACGCCCTCTTCTTCGTCCTCGGCGTGACCGCGGGGATCTTCGCCTATGGCGAGGCATGGCCGGTCATCCAGGGCTTCGCCAACTCCACCAACCTGGGAGAGCTGACGCTGCCGCAGGTCTTCGGCCTGCGCTACGGCCTGGTGGTCTTCCTCGTGGTGGTCATGGCCCTCGGCGCTTTCAAGGGAGCGGAGGCCCTGGAACGGCGGATGGCTAAGAAGGAAGGAGCGGCGTGACATGAGACGCGCAATCACCCAGTGGAGCCTGCCCAGCAAGCTCGCCCTCGCCGCCTTTGTGCTGGGAGCGCTCGCCATCTTCGGCGATCCCTATGGCGGCGGCGCCGTGACCCTCCACCCGCACGAGCTGGCCGCCCTGGTCCAGAAAGAGATCGATCACGTTTCGGCCCAGGAGCTCGCCGGCTGGATCATCCAGGGGCACAGCGACTACCGCCTGATCGACCTCCGGGACGCCCCGTCCTACGCCACCTATCACATTCCGCCGGCGGAAAACCTCGCGATCACCGATCTGCCAGGGGACACGCTGGCGCGCAACGAGAAGATCATCCTCTATTCGGACGGCGGCATCCACGCCGCGCAGGCCTGGATGCTCCTGGAAGCCCAGGGCTACAAGAACGTCTACATCCTGCGCGGCGGCCTGGAGGAGTGGAACGACCGGATTCTCTACCCCACGCTTCCCGCCAACGCGACGCCCGAACAGATCGCCGCATTCGCCAAAGACCGGCAGGTGAGCGCCTTCTTCGGCGGGACTCCGCGAATCGGCGGAGCGCCGGAAGCCACCGCGGCTCCGGTCCCCGCGACCCCCACGGTCGCGGCGCCCGCTG
>DASPXX010000030.1:0-10017 GCA_035637095.1 Thermoanaerobaculia bacterium | reverse complement strand
CGAGCGCTCTGCACAAAACCCCCACCTATGCCTCACGCCGGCCCATAAGCCCCGCAAGATCCTTCCCTTCAACCAAAAAAGAACGACCTATCTCTCTGAAAACACAGGGAATCTTGGCCGTTCCAAAAGAGCCGCACCCATATCGAATCGGTCGAGGGGGAACGGGCGGCAGCGGTCGATCCGGTCCTCTTGGTGTGCCTCATCTCTCACCGTCGAGTACCCAATGACCAACAGGCCGCCTGCGGCGTTGGCTAGGGCAGAAACATCCTTCGCGAGCTCGAGCTTCTGCTCTTCAGACGCGAGGTCATACGGCTGCCGCTTACACTCAAGTTGGCTCGTCTCAAACTCGCCGACCAGAGAATCGAAGCTGCCGGAACCCAGAGCTGCGAGAATCTGTTCTGGTAGAAGGCTCATAGGGTAACTGTTTCCGAGTACCACCCAACGGGATGCCCCTCAGCGAGCGCCGGTCATAGGCCGACGCCGGTCCTCCAAGGCAAGGGCACTGATAAGCCCCATTGCTGATGGCCCCTCAGGCGTCCGCTGGGACTGCCATGGTCATGGGAGAATCCTGACGATCTCTGCGAGGAGGACATCGAGGTCGTTGGAGAAATTCACCTGGGTGGCGGTGGGGAGTGTCTCGCGAGCGCGAATCTGGGTGTGAAGATGCGCGTCGGCGATTCGTCGGGCGGAGTTCTCGAGGTGCGCCATTGCCTACCGGAAGGACTTCGTGCCTCCGTAGTTGTTTGCCACCTCGGCAAACGACCGACAGTTGAAGAGAGGAGGTACGTGATCGAGAAGGGCCCGCGTCAACGCGGCGACTGCGTGATAGGCACCTTGCCTGTACGAGGCGTCGATCTCTTCCGCGATTCGCACGAGCCTTGAGAGATCGAATGTGGTTGCAGGCGCCGCCCGGAGGGCACTGAGGCGTTCTGGGGCGATGAACGATGTCGTGCCTTGAGGTGGCTGATGACCCGAGGCCTCCAGACCGAATTCCTCGACCTCAGCGATGACTGACTCAAGGAAGGCTGCAGCCCGCTCGAGTGACCGGTTGAACGCTTCGACGAACTCCTCTTCCGGCGTGTCGTCAGAAAAGGCCGTAAGACCAAAATAGAGGTCACCAAACTCCAGGACGTGAGTGTCGTCTCGGCCGAAGAAGCGCTCAAGCACAACGCGAGAATCCCGCTGCCAGCGCTTGAACTCGGGCGAGTTCTCGGAGCCGCCGCGAAGTGATGGCAATATCGCCAGCTGTGCCCTCAGCCTTGCGATCGTCGCCTCATGTGACTGCGGTGCGGTTGCCACTGGCGTTTGACCCTGCCGCACCTCATTATACGTCAGCTCCGTGGCTTATCCGGCATCCTTCCTCTCACCTCTACCCCTGATCACGCCGGATAAGCGACCCCGCCCTGGGCTTCGTTCCGAGGGCTGAGCATCGCCCCCTGGGTGGGAAAGCGAGCATGGCGCTGGCGGCGAATCGAGGAAGGTGCCCGGTGCCGCCGGAGAGCCGATTGTTCTCGCGATGACCGGAACCCTCAAGGGCGTGGCCGCAGGCCGCGCCCCTTTTTCTTGCCCCCTCGCCTCCCCGTCCGAGGTCAACCTCCAATCGACCGCAGGCAGGCTCGACCTGACCGTGGAAAGATTGAACCTGACCGCGGTCAACCTCGACCCGACTGGAGTCAGGCTCGACCTGAGCCCGACGTGGCCGAGCGGGCTGTCTGGTGACCGCCAGCGGTATCGGATATGTGCTGTGGCCCCACGGGCGAGGAGACGTAGGTCGGCGAAGGATCGCGGAATCGGGTAGACTTCTGTCGTGGAGGTCTTGCGTACCAAAAGGGTCCCGGGTCGCCGCCAGGGGGACGATGTCCTCCGGGACATCGAAATTCTCCAGCAGACGCTCAACGAGCTCCGCGGCTGTGGCCTCATTCCCAAAGGGATCTACCGCTTCCGCTCTCACGAGGAAGCCGATGCATGGATGATCCGGACGATCGCGGCGAATCACGCGCGCCACAGCTCCAGGACCTCCTAGACCTCTGCCAGTCCCTCAATCGGGAAGGCGCCCGATACCTCCTGGTGGGTGGTTTCGCCGTCATTCTCCACGGCTTCGTCCGCAGCACCAAGGACGTGGACTTTCTGGTAGATCCTGGAGAGGAGAACATCCGCGCCGTCAAGAAAGCCATGGCCACACTGCCGGACAACGCCGCGGCTCTCCTCGCAGATGACGAGGTCCAGAAGTACAAAGTTGTGCGAGTCGCCGACGAGATCGTCGTTGATCTGATGGCGGCCGCCTGCGGCGTCACCTATTCAGAGGCCGCCCTGAGTGGGGGCGGGATCGAGAGCTTCAACGTACGCGGTGTGAAGATCCCCGTGGCCAGCAAGGAGCTCCTGATCCGGATGAAGGACACCATCCGCGAGAGCGATGCCGTCGACGTGCGGTTCCTGCGGATGCGGATCGACGAGGAAAAACGGCGGGGATAACACCCGGGCCCCTCTCCCAAGGGAGAGGGGGAGAACAGCGGATCGTGGATCTCCACTCTTCCCTCCGCGTCTCTCCCGTGGTAGCGTTGCCGAAACAGGGAACCAATCCATGGACAACGAGCTGAAAGCTTATCTCGATCAGCAATTTCAGCAGATGCGGCAGGAGACAGCAGAGCAGTTCGCCAAGGTGGATCAGCGTCTGGATCGGTCGGACCAGCGGCAGGACAGGCTGGGAATGGATGTCCGGGGAGTCCATGCCCACGGCATAGATCTCCTCGGGCAGGTTCGTCTTGTCGTCGAGAGTCTCGCCAATATCACCCAGCAATTGAAGCGGTACGATGACAAAGTGTCTCGCGAGCTCGACGAAATCAGAGCCCTCAACCGCCTTTCCTAAGAGGACCTCGACACCCGGGTACGCAAGCCGGAAGCCGCGAAGTAGCCCGGTTGGCTACTGGATCGCTTCCACGATCTCGACGGCGTTGAGCGCGCCGCCGCGCGTGAGGTTGTCCATCACGGCCCAGATCCAGAAACCGCCGAGGTCGTCCTTGCGGATGGTGCCGAAGAGGACCTTCTCGCTGGCGGCGGCGTCGATCGGCCCCAGCCGCTTCGGATGCTCCACGAGCTCCAGATAGGGATGGCCGTTGAAGGCCTTGCGCAGCGCCTGGGCGGAGGCGTTTCCCCTCAGGCGGAGATAGAGGCTCACCGTCAGGCTGTGGAAGACGCCTCCCTGGACCACCTGGAGACTCACCGGCAGATCCTCTCCCCCGATCACTCTCTGGAGCGTCTGGCCGAGCGGCAGCGCATCGGCCGTGGTCGGTATCAGATTGAACGCGAGCTGCGTCCCGAAGATCGACGAGGGACGCTGGCCGGACATGGACAGGATGCTGCGGGTCTGCTCGAACAGCTCCTCCAGCCCCGGGTTGTCGTGCATCGAGGCCGGCTGGATGACGGTCGCCACCACCGATTCAGGGCTCAGATCCCGGAGCGGCTGGAGCAGGTGGGCCAAAAGCACCACCGCCGGATGCGGCGAGACCAGGACCGTCCCCGGGTGCGCGGCCTCGGTGTTCACGCCGGCGACGACCGGTACGCCGTCCTCCGGGGTCGCGTCCGGAGAGAGCACCACGCCGGTCGCGCCGGGCGGAAGGTCGGCGAACAGGGGGCGGTTCGCTTTGATCGGGCCGCAGAAGTAGACCGTCGAGATCCCCTGCAGGCTCTCCGGCTCGTAGCGGGCCACCAGAGCGGCGGCGCCGGCGAGATCGGTGAGGCTACCGACCTCCTCTTCGGAGGTGCTCAAGAGACGGATCTCGCGCCACTGTCTGGCGCGGTTCTCGATCGTCTCCGTCAGCTCTTTGCCCAGGAGATTGGACGGGTGCAGGATGGCGATCCCGCTCATGCCCCCGCCTCCGGGACGGGCGGAGGAGCGATGTCCTCCGGGTTCTCCGGGTTCTCCGGCCGGCTCCCGCCGCGCAGCCGCCCGATCAGCCAGCTCAAGGGTCCGGACAGGGTATAGACCACCGCGATGGTCAGGAAGGTCGCATAGGGGAGATAGTAGAGGACCAGGACGATTGCGGCGAAGGGGATCAGCGCCCGGAAGCTCCAGCGCTTCCGCAGGTCGAACTTCTTGCCGCTGGCGTACCGGAAGGTGGAGACCATGAGCACGCCGATGAGCAACAGGGCGGTCGCGACCAGCACCTGCATCCACACCCGCAAGACCTCGGGGTCGACCCACCCCTGCATCCAGACCGGCAGGTCTTCGCCGCCGGAATGGTTGTCGGGAGCGAAGAAGAGGATGGAGCAGATCGTTCCGGCCGCCGCGGGTACTGGCAGGCCCACGAAGTAGCGGGAATCCGCCACCTTGGTCTGCACGTTGAAGCGGGCTAGCCGGGTCGCTGCGCAAACCATATAAAACAGGGGGATCAGCCAGGCGTCGCGGTCGAACGGGCGCAAACCCCAGAGATAGGTGAGCAGGGCGGGCGCGGCCCCGAAGGTGACTACGTCGGCCAGAGAGTCGTACTCCTTGCCGAACTCGCTCTCCGTCCCGGTCATGCGGGCGATGCGCCCGTCCAGGGTGTCGAGGATGGCCGCGATGAACACCAGAAGGGCCGCAATCCGGAACTCCTGGCGCAGGCCGAGGACGATGGCGTAGAAGCCCAACAGCATGTTGCCGATGGTGAACAGGCTCGGCAGCAGGTAGGCGCCGCGGCGCAGACGGCGAGGAATGTTACGGGGGGGGCGGGGAGGACGCATGACGCTTTCGCTCACCGCGGGCGCTCCCCGGCGGCCGGAGGGGCCGCGAGCGGCGTCAGGCCGTCCCGCACCCGGTCCCCCTTCTGCACCAGGACCTCGTAGCTCTCCGGAACCAGGACGTCGACGCGCGATCCGAACTTGATGACCCCCATGAGCTGCCCCCTCTCCACCCGGTCCGCTTCCTTCAGATAACAGACCACGCGCCGGGCGAGGAGGCCCGCGATCTGCCGCACCCCCACCCGGTCACCGTTGGCGCGGCGGATGACCGTCAGATGCTTCTCGTTGACGTCCCCGGCGTCTTCGCGGAACGCCGCGACCTTGCGGCCGGCGGCATAGCGGGAGACGACCACCTCGCCCGCCGCCGGCACGCGCTGCACGTGGACGTTGAACACCGAGAGGAAGGTCACCACCCGCTGGTGGCGGCCTGGACCCACCTCCAGGTCTTCGATGACGTCGACGCGGGTGATCACTCCGTCGCCCGGCGACAGGATGAGCTCCGCGTCGCCGGCAAAGCGCCGGTTCGGATTCCGGAAGAACAGGAGAATGACGAGCCCCACGATGAGGGCAGCCGCTCCGTAGCCCGGAAATCCGAGCAGGAGGAGGAGCGCCGCCAGGAACACGAACGGCAGGACGAAGGGCCAGGCTTCCTTGGCGAACGTCATCGGTCGCCGGCGGGTCAGGCGGTGACCCGGGATTCGCGGTGCTGCCGCAGGATCTCCGCCATCTGATCCTTGAGCACCAGCTTGTGGAGCTTGATCTTCTTCTCTTCCACTTCGTCCTCCTGGGAGAACATCGACTTGTGGTTCAGCTCCTGGAGCCGCCGCTCGTACTCCTGGTGCTCCTGGTACAAGCGGCGGAACTCGTCATCGGTCTGGATCAGCTCCTCCTTGAGCAGATCGTCGCGGTTCGGCATGACGTCAGCCTCCTTTCGCTGGATGGGAAATGAACGGCTCGGTCCGCGGGGTGGACCGGCGCTGCGGGGGGTGCAAAGTGAAACGACAGGGGGCCGGCGGCGAGCGGGCTCACCGTTCGACCGGCTCCTGGACGCAACCCGGCCGGCGGTCCCGGTGGCGGAATCGGGCCGGAGCGATCGATGGACGTGCGGTACGCATGCTGCTGGGACGAGAATAGCACCGCAGTCTCATGTTGGGTAGGGGAGGGGTCAAAGGCTCCTGGCGTAGATCAGAGCGTCCGTGCCGTCGCGGTAGTACCGTGGCCGGCGGCCCGTGCGCGCGAAGCCCAGAGCCTCGTAGAAGGCGATCGCTCCCTGATTGCCGGCGCGCACCTCGAGATGGCAGACAGAGACGCCCGCCCGGCGGAGGCGTTCCAGCCCGCCTTCGACCAGGGCGCGGGCCAGCCCGCGGCGGCGCTCCCCGGGTTCCACGGCGAGGCGCAGGATCTCGGCTTCACCGCCGCCGTGCCGGAGGGCCACGTATCCCGCCGCGAGCACCCGCTCGCGGGACGCGGCGAGGAGGATCGCCTGGGGATGGACCAGCTCGATGGCCAGGAGCTCGACCGGCCAGGGATCGGCGAACGAGAGCTCTTCGAGCTCGGCGAGCCGCGGCAGGTCCGCGCCCCGGACCGGACGGATGGCGACCGGCGGCACCGCCGTCATGAGCGGTCGCCCCGCGGGCGGGGGAGGGTGACCGCCGGGGGGCGCGAGTAGATCGGCGCGACCAGCAGGCCGGGATCCCAGACCGTGGAGGGATCGGCCGCCCGGAGCGCCGCCACCGCGGCCAGCGGGCGTTCCGGTCCCGGGATGAAGAGCCGGACCGCCGCCGGCCAGCCCGGGAGCGCGGCCAGCCGGTCGAGCTCGAATCCCGCCACGACCCGGCCGTCCTGTGGAGCGCCCAGCCGTTCGAAGAGGGCCGGGATCTCGCCGGCCGGGATGAGCTCCGGATCGCCCAGGGCCGCAAGGAGCCGGCCCGCCGCGAAGGCCTGCACGCTCCAGTCGCCGCGCAGGGCGTCGACCGCCGCGAAAGTCACAGAGCCGTTCGCAGCCTCCGCCGCCGCGGCCAGGACCTCGAAGGTGGAGATCCCCGTCGCCGGGATCCCGAGCGCCTGGTGGAAGCCGAACGCCGTGGCGAGCCCGATGCGCGCCCCGGTGAAGCTGCCCGGCCCGCGCAAGGCCACGATTCCTCCCAGATCCGCCGGCCGGATCCCTGTCTCGACCAGCACCTCGCGCATCATCTCCAGGACCTGGTTCGACGAGCGCTCCATCGGGGCCTCCCGGACCGCCGCGAGCGCGCCGCCCCGAGCCACGGCCACGCTCACCCGCGGCGAGCCCGTGTCGAGGGCGAGGATGGGAGAGCCCGTTTGGATCATGGCGGTGAAGTATAGGCCGGACGCGAGGATATACTCCCTTTCCATGTCGTCGCACCTGCCTGCCATCTCCCTCGGGGGGATGACCCCGATGCTCCGCCAGTACTTGGAGCTCAAGGCCGCCCATGCGGATGCCGTCCTCTTGTACCGCATGGGCGACTTCTACGAGATGTTCTTCGAGGACGCCCGCCTGGCCGCTCCCATCCTGGAGGTCCAGCTCACCGCCCGCCACAAGGGGAGCGAGCACGAGACGCCGATGTGCGGCGTCCCCTATCACGCCCTGGAATCCTATCTGGGCAAGCTCCTCGCGGCCGGCCTCAAGGTGGCGATCTGCGATCAGGTCGAAGATCCGGCCCAGGCCAAGGGGCTCGTCAAGCGCGAGGTGACCCGGGTGGTCACCCCCGGCACGGTCAGCGATCCCGAGCTCCTGGACGGCAAGGAGGAGAACCTGCTCGCCGCCCTGGTCTGGGACGGCGAGGCCGGCGGCGCCGCGTTCCTCGACCTCTCGACCGGCAGCTTCTTCGTCCGCCGCTGGAGCGCGGTCGAGGAAGGAATCGAGGACCTGGCCCTGCTGCGTCCGCGCGAGATCCTCTTCCACGGCGCGCAGGGTCAGGACGGGTTCCCCAAGGAGATCGTCGACTGGGCCGAGCGGGAGTGCCCGTGCCGGACGGTCCTTGCCGAGGACCGGCTGTTCGCGCCGCAGCGCGCCGGCGAGCTGCTCCTCCGGCAGTTCGAGGCGAGCTCCCTGCGCGGCTTCGGCCTCTACGACGGCGAGTCGGTGGTGCGCGCCGCGGCCGCGGCCCTGGCCTACGCCCAGGAGACGCAGAAGAGCGACCTCTCCCATGTCCGCGGCCTCGCCGTTCAGGAGGCGCGCGACCGGCTGATCCTGGACGCCTCGACGCTCGCCAACCTGGAGGTCTTCCGCGGCCAGCGCGCCGAGCCGGGGGGCGGCCCCCGCCGCCGCTCGACCCTCCTCGCCGTCCTCGATCGCACGGTCACCGCCCCGGGCGGGCGTACCCTGCGCGAATGGCTGCGCCGGCCGCTCGTCGACCCGCAAGCCATCGCCGAGCGCCACCGCGCGGTGGGCGAGCTGGTCGCGGACAACGCGCGGCGCGACCGCCTGCGCGAGCGCCTGTCGCGAGTGGGCGACCCCGAGCGCCTGCTCACCCGCGCCGTCCTGGGGACCATGAACCCGCGCGAGGCCGCCGCCCTGCGCGACGGTCTCGCCGAGATGCCGGCCGTCCTCGCCGAGCTGGCCCATGCCGAGGCGCCCCTCCTCGCCCGCCTCGCCGCCACCGACGCCCTCGCCGGCCTCCATGCCGAGCTCACCCGCATGCTGGAGGAGGCGCCCGCCCCCACGCTCCAGGACGGCGGCGTCATCGCCGGCGGGGTCGATCCCGACCTCGACCAGTACCGGTCGCTCGCCCGCGACAGCAAGCGGCACATCCTGGCCCTGGAGACGCGCGAGCGCGAGAGGACCGGCATCGCGTCGCTCAAGATCCGCTTCAACAAGGTCTTCGGCTACTACCTGGAGGTCACCCGGGCCAACCAGGAGCGGGTGCCCGCGGACTACATCCGCAAGCAGACCCTGGTCAACGCCGAGCGCTATGTGACCCCGGAGATCAAAGAGCTGGAGGAGCAGATCCTCTCCGCCGAGGAGCGGCAGATCTCCCTGGAGCAGGAGCACTTCCGGCGCCTCGTCGCGACGATCGCCGCGGCGGCGGCCGGCCTCACTTCCCTCGCCTCGGCCGCCGGCACCCTCGACGCCCTCGCCTCCTTCGCCGAGGTCGCGGCGCGCCACCGCTACGTGCGGCCGATCATGGGGCTCTCCGGCGGCCCGGTCCTGATCCGCGAGGGGCGCCATCCGGTGGTCGAGCAGGCGAGCCGCGACGCTTTCGTCCCCAACGACACGGAGCTCGACGGCGAGACCGCGCAGATCGTCCTCCTGACCGGCCCGAACATGGGCGGCAAATCGACCTACCTGCGGCAGGTCGCCCTCATCGTGCTGATGGCGCAGGCCGGCAGCTTCGTGCCCGCCGACGAGGCGGTGATCGGCACGGTCGACCGCATCTTCACCCGCGTCGGCGCCTCGGACGACCTGGCGCGCGGCGAGTCGACCTTCATGGTGGAGATGATCGAGACGGCGAACATCCTGCGCCACTCGACCGAGCGCAGCCTGGTGATCCTCGACGAGGTGGGGCGGGGGACCGCGACGTTCGACGGCCTGTCGCTCGCCTGGGCGATCGTCGAGTACCTGCACGAAAACCGGAAACCCAAGACGCTCTTCGCCACCCACTACCACGAGCTGACCGAGCTCGCCTCGCTCCTCGCGCGGGTGGTCAACCGCACCATGGCGGTCAAGGAGTGGGAGGACCGCATCGTCTTCCTGCGCCGGGTGATACCGGGGAGCGCCGACAAGTCGTACGGCCTCCACGTGGCGCGCCTCGCCGGCCTGCCGCCGCAGGTCATCGAAAGGGCGGGCGAAATCCTGGCCAACCTCGAATCGCAGGAGTACGACATGACCGGCAAGCCGCGCCTGGCGCGGGGCAGCCGGGCGCCGGAGAGCGAGCAGCCGGCCCAGCTCACCCTCTTCGCCCCTCCGGAGCAGGTGGTCGCTTCGATCCTGCGCGACCTCGACGTCGAGCGGATGACGCCGCTCGCCGCGCTGAATCTGCTGCACAGTCTCAAATCGCGGGTGGGGTAGAATCCGGCGCGCATGAGAGCCGCCGAACAGGTCTTCGTCGGAATCCCCGGCCCGGAGCTGGATGCCGCCTCCGCGTCTCTGCTCGCCGCGCACCAGCCGGGGGGGTTGGTGCTGTTCGGCCGCAACATCAAGGAGCCCGAGCAGCTCAACGATCTGGTGACCGCGATCCGCCGCGTGCTCCCCGACGCGATCCTGGCGATCGATGCCGAAGGGGGGCGGGTCGACCGCTTGCGCGAGATCGTGGGCGCGGCACCGGCGGCCGCGGTCCTGGC
>DASPXX010000029.1:0-11416 GCA_035637095.1 Thermoanaerobaculia bacterium | reverse complement strand
CAGTACTTCTGGAGGAAGAAGTCGACCAGGAGCGGGATGTCCTCGCGGCGCTGCCGCAGCGGCGGCAGGTGGATGGGCAGGACGTTGATGCGGTAGTAGAGGTCCTCGCGGAACTCCCCGGAGACGATCCGCGCCTCCAGGTCCTGGTGGGTGGCCGCGATGATCCGCACGTCCACCTGCTCCTCTTCGGTGCCGCCCACCTTGCGCACCACCTTGTCCTGGAGGGCGCGCAGGAGCTTCACCTGCATCGAGGGGGTCATCTCGCCGATCTCGTCGAGGAAGAGGGTGCCGCGGTCGGCTTCCTGGAAGAGCCCCTTCTTCTCGCGCACCGCGCCGGTGAAGGCGCCGCGCTCGTGGCCGAAGAGCTCGCTTTCGAGGAGGTTCTCGGGCATGGCGCCGCAGTTGAGCGAGAGGAAGCGGCGCGTCGACCGCGGGCTGGCGTAGTGGATGGCCCGGGCGATCAGCTCCTTGCCCGTGCCGCTCTCGCCATTGACCAGGACCGTCGAGTTGGTGCGCGCGATCCGCTCGATGAGCGCGAAGATCGCCTGCATCCGCGGGCTCTTGCCGATGATGTTGTTGAAGGTGTACTTCTGCTCCAGCTCGCGGCGCAGATAGATGTTCTCGCGCGACAGCTCGGCCCGCTCGAGCGCTTTCTGGACGACGATCTTCAGCTCTTCCACGTCGAACGGCTTGGAGACGTAGTCGGCGGCCCCGAGCTTCATCGCCTCGATCGCCGTCTTGGTCGACGTGTAGGCCGTCATCATGATCACCGGCGGGCTCGGCTCGGCCGCCTTGATCTCGCGCAGCAGGTCGAGCCCGCTGCCGTCGGGCATCATGACGTCGCAGAGGACCACGTCGAAGCTCTGGCGGGCGAGCTCCCGGCGGCCGCCTTCGACGCTCCGGGCGGTCTCCACCGCGTATCCTTCCTGGAGGAAGAGGAGGGAGAGGAAGTCGAGGAGGCTCTCCTCGTCGTCGACGATCAGCAGGCGTGCACCCATCAGGGAAGCTCCGAAGCGGCGACGAGGGCGGGCTCCGCGGCCGCCCGCAGAGCTGTGGCCTCGTCCCGGGGCAGCTCCACGGTGATCGTGGTGCCGCCTCCCGGCCGGCTGTCCACATGCAGCCGGCCGCCATGCTCCTGGACGATGCGGTAGACGATGGCCATGCCGATCCCCGTGCCGCCGTCGAAGAACGAGCGGAACGGATGGAAGAGGTTGGCGCGCTGCTCTTCGGACATGCCGCGGCCGGTGTCGATCACCCGGAAGAGATAGGAATCGTGGCCGAGCTGACCGGCGACCCGCAGGGCTCCGCCCTCGGGCATGGCGCGCAGGGCGTTGCGCGCCAGGTTCCAGAAGATCTGGCTCACCTGGTCCGGATCGCCCAGCAGGCGGGCTGTGGGCGGATCGAGCTCGATCTCCAGGGTGTGCCGGGCCGAGACCTCGTCGCTGTTCTTGAGCAGCTCGAAGTTCTCCGCCAGCAGACGGGCGATGTCGAACGGGACGTTGGCGCGCTCCCGCGGACGGGCGAAGCGGAGGAACCCCTTGATGGTGCGGTCGAGGCGCTGGCTCTCCTTGAGCAGGATCTCGACCAGGCGGCGCTCTGCCGCTTCGTTGCCGGTGGAGCCGGCGAGCATCTGCACCGAGCCCGAGATGGCGGCGAGAGGATTGCCGATCTCGTGGGCCAGGCCGGCGGCCATCTCGCCGACCGCGGCCATGCGGTCTTTGAGGCGCAGCTCTTCGCGCAGCTTCCGCCAATGGGTCAAGTCCTGGAAGATCACGATGTAGCCGCCGTGCCGGCCGTTCGCCTCGTTGAGCTGAGAGATGGAGAAGCCGATGAAGGCGGTCTCGCCTCCCCGCTCGACCTCCACCTCGGAGCGGAGCCGGCCGCGCTGCTCGGAGGCCGCGGTCAGCTCCCCCCACTGCCGCGAGGAGAACAGGCCCGACTCCTGGATCGTCCGGCCGACCAGCTCCTCCTCCGGCCGGGCGAGGATCGCCAGGCCCGCGAGGTTCACCAGGGTGACGACACCGTCGAGGTCGGTGGTGATCAGGCCGCTGTTGATCGACTGCACGATGTCGCTGTGCATGACCTGGAGATCGGCCAGGTGCTCGCTCTTCTCGACCAGCTCCTCCTCGGCGCGGCGGGCGCTCCGGGCGAGATAGGAGGTGAGGAGGGCCACGGCATAGAAGCCGACGCAGTGGACCGCCAGGTTGTAGCTGACGCGGAAGACCGACGCCTGGCCATGCCCCTGGTTGTAGAGGTAGAGGATGAGCCCGACGTAGAGGACGTTGGCCGTGCTCGCGACGGTCAGGCCGGCTTCCCGGCGCAAGAGCGTCGAGGCCACGGCGATCACCATCAGGTAGAGGAGCGAGAACGGGCTCTCGATCCCGCCCAGGAAGTAGACCATGGCGGTGACCAGGACCAGGTCGCCGAAGAACTGGATGTAGGCCTGCACCTCCGGACGCTCGCGGAGGATCCGGAGGAGGGCGATGTAGAGGAGCGTGGCGCCGCAGGTGAAGCCGAGGAGCATGAAGACGACCTGCGGCTGGAGGGCGCTCGGCTCCGTCGCGAGCGCCGGGCCGGTCTGCGCGGCCGCGGGCGGAATGGGGGGGCCGACCAGCGAGGTCTCTTCCGGCTGAACGGCGGCGGTGGAGCCCAGCAGGAGGACGAGACCGTAGGGCAGGACCGCCGCGAACACCGCGACGAGCCGCAGGACGATGTACCAGCGGAGCTGGCGGATGAGTGTGGGCATTGGAGGCATCGGAGACACGGAGGCGGCGCGCGCCGCCTCCGGTTCCATTGTACGGTCCCGGCCGTCCTACCCGATCTTGCTGAGAATCGAGTAGAGAGGCAGGTACATGGCGGCCACAATCGTGCCGATGACGACGCCCAAAATCGAGATCATCAGCGGCTCGATCAGCTTCATGAGGCCGGCCACCGCGGTGTCGACCTCTTCCTCATAGAAATCGGCGATCTTCGACAGCATCTGGTCGAGGGCGCCGGTCTGCTCGCCGACGTTGATCATCTGCACCACCATGGCCGGGAACACCTTGGTCTCGGCCAGCGGCTCGCTGACGGTCTTGCCTTCCTCGACGCTCTTGCGGACGGCCATCACCGCGTCCTCGATGATGGCGTTGCCCGCGGTCTTGGCGGTGATCTCCAGGCCGTCCAAGATCGGTACGCCCGACGCGGTCAAGGTGGACAAGGTGCGGCAGAAGCGGGCCACCGCGATCTTTCGCAGCAGCATGCCGAGCACCGGGATCTTGAGCAGCAACCCGTCCAGGATCCGGCGGCCGCGATAGGTCTGGTGATAGCGGTTGATGGCGAAGATCCCGGCGGCGATCACGATCGCGATGAAGATGAAGTAGCGCCCGACGAAGTTGCTGGAGGCGATCACGATGCGGGTCAGCAGAGGCATCTCGCCGCCCATGCCGGAGAACAGCTGGGCGAACACCGGGATGACCTTCCACAGGATGATGAACACCACCAGGGCGGCGATGACGATCACCGCCACCGGGTAGATCATGGCCGACTTCACCTGGCTGTTCAGCTTGACGATCTTCTCGATGTAGGTCGAGAGGCGCTGCAGGATGATGTCGAGGATACCGCCCGCCTCGCCGGCGGCCACCATGTTGGTGAAGAGGCTGTCGAACGCCTTGGGGTGCTTGCGCATCGAGTCGGCGATCGAGGCGCCGGCCTCGACGTCGCTGCGCACGTCGTTGATGATCCCCCGGAAGGTCTTGTTCTCTTCCTGATTGCCCAGGATCTCCAGACACTGCACCAGCGGCAGGCCGGCGTCGAGCATCACCGAGAACTGGCGGGTGAAGATCGCGATGCGCTTCCTGTTGACCTTGCCGGGGAAGCGCGGCATCAGCTTGATCTCGCGCCCCTTCTCCCGGATGTTGGTCACCTGGATCTGCTGCCGGCGCAGAACGGCGACGGCTGCGTCGCGGTTGTCCGCGAGCAGGACGCCCTCCTGAATGCCACCGGCGCGGGTACGGCCTTTCCACTCGAAGCTGGGCATGGGTCAACTCCTCCCCTGCTGGGCGGCGCCCGGGTTGGTCCCGATGTTGGGGTTCAGTGCGGCTGGACCGCGGGCGATGATCTCTTGCAGCTCGTCGGGCAGCGACGAGCGCGTCAGAGCGGTCTCCAAGGTGATCTGGCGCTTGAAGTAGAGCGACGCCAGCGACTGATTGAAGGTCTGCATTCCATACTTGGCCTGGCCGGCCTGCATCATGCCGTAGATCTGGTGCACCTTGTCCTCGCGGACCAGGTTGCGGATCGCCGAGGTGGGGATCAGGATCTCCATCGCCATCACCCGCCCCTTGCCGTCCGCCTTGGGCAGCAGCGCCTGGCAGAGGATCCCCTCGAGGACCATCGAGAGCTGGGCGCGGATCTGCCCCTGCTGGTGCGCCGGGAAGACGTCGATGATGCGGTTGATCGACTGCGCCGCCGAGTTGGTATGCAGGGTGGCGAAGGTCAGGTGGCCGGTCTCGGCGATGCGGAGAGCCGACTCGATCGTCTCCAGGTCGCGCATCTCACCGATCAGCACCACGTCGGGGTCCTGCCGCAGGGCCGAGCGCAAGGCGTTCGAGAAGCCATGGGTGTCGGCGTGCACCTCGCGCTGGTTGACCAGACACTTCTTGTGCGAGTGCAGGAACTCCACCGGGTCCTCGATGGTGATCATGTGCTCCGACCGCTCGCGGTTGATCTTGTCGAGCATCGCCGCGAGGGTGGTCGACTTGCCGGAGCCGGTCGGTCCGGTGACCAGGATGAGGCCGCGCGGCTTCTCGCACAGCTTCTCGACGATCGCCGGCAGCGCCAGCTCCTTGAACCCCTTGATCTCGAAGGGGATCTGCCGGAACACCCCGGCGATCGCGCCGCGCTGGTGGAAGATGTTGGCGCGGAACCGGGCCAGGCCCTTGATCCCGAACGACAGGTCGATCTCCAGGTCCTCCTCCAGACGGTGCTTCTGGTTGTCGGTGAGGATGGAGTAGCAGAGCTGCTTGGTCTCCGCCGGCGTCATCGGGTTGATCCCGTCGAGCGGGTGGAGGTGTCCGTGCACCCGGACCTGCGGCGGAGAGTTGGTGGTGATGTGCAGGTCGGACCCCCCCTGCGCGACCATTTCCTTGAGGAGCTGGTTCAATGTTGGCGGCATGCAGCGGACTCCCGATCGAAGAACGGACTCTCTTTCCCAGTTGAACGAGCGAAGACTACGGGTAGTCTACACCTTTCCGGGGAATAGATGAAAGGGCATAAGCGCGGTGGCGCCAGCCGATGAAATCCAGGTCGAGAATCCGCCGGGGGAGTGAGCGCCCCCCAGGAATAGGTCGCGCAAACCTCTTCAATTCGCGACTCCCACCAGCCTCCGAGCCACCCGACCGCTTCTCCCAACA
This sequence comes from Thermoanaerobaculia bacterium, assembly GCA_035637095.1. GTDB lineage: Bacteria > Acidobacteriota > Thermoanaerobaculia > Multivoradales > UBA5704 > UBA5704. Next base: position 6,026 of record DASPXX010000029.1, on the reverse strand, counting down.
CCCAAAATCGAGAATCGGGTCGAGAGTATGCCTTTTCAGCTCACGCCGATTCACCAGGAAGTCGAGAATTCCCCGCAAGGAGTCGAGAGTACCGGGAAATAGGTCGAGAATCGGGAGCCCCAGGTCACACTTTGCGGAAGTTGCAGAGGATCGCAGGAGGAATAGGTCGCGTATTGCTCGGTATTCTCGACTCCGAGATGCAATCGGGTGGGGAAATTCGCGGTATACCCGACCTGGAGACCGGGGGAGGAGGCACCCTGACCGGGTGGCGCGGCCCAGAGTCGAGAATCGGTCGCGAATCATCTCGCCGGACGCACAAAGTTCCGTCTTGCGGCTTGACTTCCGCCCGACTCCCGCATAGGCTGCCGCTCGGAGTTCTTTTTCGGCAGGACCGGAGCTGGAGCGTATCCGGCTCCGGAACATCGGAAAGCGGGCCCGAGCGAGATGGCCGTCTCACCCGGACCCTTGGCACGCAGAGGAGATCAGTCCTATGCGCACCCGTCGTGATGGTACCACCCCCGTTCCCCCCGCCCCGTCCACCCCACCCACCCACGCGTTCACCCCGGAGTACCTGGAGCTGCTGGCGCACCGCGACGAGCCGGTGACCGCCGCGGAAGCGGACGTCGCCGGTCCCTGGCACCTGGAGCAACACGCGCAGGGCTGGACCGTCCTGCGCCGGGGCGAGAGCCTCGACAAGGGGAGCCGGCCGCTGGCGGTCTTCCAGAAGAAGGATGCGGCGCGGCTCGCCGCGGCAATCCTCCCCGGCACCGGCCGCCGCCTGCGCTACAAGCTCGGCGAGGAGCCGGACAGCCTGCTCGGCTTCCCCATCCTGGATGACGGCCAAGTCGCGGGGCACATGCAGTTCTTCGATCAGGACTTCCTGGCCGCCCTGAACGTCGTGGACGCGCTGGTCTCCCTCCCCGGCGATCTCGCCTGGGTGATCGACGCGGCCGGAGGCCTGGCCCTCGACCACGCCGGAAAGATCGCGCTCGCCAGGGCGCTGGAGTAGGCACCGCACCCCCTGGCCCCCTCCGGGAAGGAGCCCCCGGAGGGGGCGACCGTCGCAATCCCACCATACAGATCAGGGCAGTTCCAAGGAAAGGGTGGCGCTGGGCGGTCAGGTTCGAGGGATCGAGTCGCAAGCCCACCATACAGACCAGGGTTCTTCCCCGCGGGGGCCGGTCTCTGTCCCCTCTATCTAATAAGGACACAGGTGGCTGGCAAATTGTTGGACGGGGATCTGATTTCCGCCTGCCGGGCCGGCCCAACGGGCCGGGAGAACGCAGCCCAGGGCATCGAGGCCGAAGGCAGATGCCCTGGGTCAAACAGCCCCCGCAACCCGGCGGCCTGTAAGGCCGCGGGAAAGGCACCGAGAACGAACCGGCTGCGACAGGCGTTCTCGCGGCCTTACAGGCCGCGGGGAATGGATGGCGTGCCACGACCCAGGGCGTCGGCCTTCGGCCTCGGCCCTGGGCATGTTCTCCCGGCCCGTTGGGCCGGTGAGGAGGGGCGGCGCCGGCGCAGTGGTAAACTCGGTGCTGTGGTCTCCAGCGAGAGCGCTTCGCCGGCCGCCGACGCACTGGACGTCGTGATTCGCCTGCGCTCGCGGCGCCGCGAGCGGGCGGAGCTCCTGCAGAAGGTCCAGCATGCGATTCCGGCCGGCTCGCTGCTGATGGTCGGCGTCCAGGGGCTCGTGCAGGGCGAGCGGGGGTTCGCGCCGGCTCTCGCGGTCGCCGAGGTCGCGATCAGCGCGTTGCTGTTCCGCGCGCTGATCAAGGCGTTCAGGGCGGCACGCTCCGGACACGGCTCCCACGAGGAACATGCGCACGGCGTCGACTGGGTCGACGTCTTCGTGGCCGGCGTCCTCGCCGTCGAGGCGGTGGAGCACTGGCACACGCACCACCATCTCCCCCGGCCGACGGTGCTCAGCGCGATCCTCGTCCTTGCCCTCGGTCTCTCCCATGGCCGCCTGAATACGTTCGCCGGACGCAAGCGGGCGCTGCGCATCGATGGCGGCGGAATCAGGGTCGGCCGGCGCTTCTTCCTCCGTCAGTTCGTCGCGCCCTGGCGACATCGCGCGCATCGACGTCGGCGAGCGCTCGGCGTGCATCGTGAAGCGCAGCGGCCGGAAGCGGCGGACCGACCTGGCCGACCTGCGCAACGGCGCCGAGGTTCCGCCAGGCGCTCCTCGCCGCGCAGGCACGCATGCTTTTCGTGAGCGAACGCCCTCTTAAATCTCGATCGCGAAGGCATGGAAACCAAACGCGGGAAGGTCGAGGTACAGCCCTTTATCTAGGAGATCTGAGCCATTGCGCTGGTAATGAGCCTTCCCGAGCAAGTCGCGGAGGTCGAACTCTCGACCGCGCATGGCGGCATTGCTGACGGAGAGGTAGCACTGCCCCTGCGTCGATCCGAGGTTGACCACAACCCAGCATAGGCGGCTGCCCAGTGACCACTCCCAGGCCAGAAATCTTTCCCAGGTCGAATTCGCCTCCCACGCAGGTCGGATCGGAAGGAGTCGCCATACACCCTGCCGGAAGACGGGGTCGTGCAGGGTTGCGAGCAGTCGTTCGTAGAAGCGTTGGATTTCCGGCTCGACCGGCTCGACCGGGCGACGGCGAAGCTGGATCGGCAAACGAATCCGGCGTCCCTCGATTTGTCCCTCGTGAACGAGAAGCATCCCGGGCAAAGTGCTCGCGACGACTGCGGAGGCGCGGTGCCGGTCCAACGGGAAGACAGCAGCAGCGCGGGGCTCGTCGTGGTTCTCCAGGAAGCGGACGCTGCACTGTTGGACGATGCAATCCGTGCCGAGATGTTGACGAAGCCTCTCTGCATTGTTCTCGACGAGGCCGTCGTACAAGGTTTTGTCGTATGTGTAATCCAACCCCAAAGAGCGGACCTCGCCCTCCAGTCCCCAGTAGACCTCTGCGATGAACCGGAAGTGTGGGCGTTGGGCACGACCAGTGCCGACGAGCTCGGTCCACAGCTCTTCGGAGCTCTGAGGGTATCCGGCGAGGTGGTCTCCCCAGGTCCCGCGGAAGACCGATTGCAGGGCGAGCATGGCCATGTCGCAGCGAACACCGTCGCATTGGTTCGCAATCTCAATGAGGATCGAACGCAGAGCTTCCCTGGTCGCAGGGTGGAGGAGGTTGAGTTGCGCGGTGTCGGTCCAGCCGGGAAAGTAAGGATCTTTCCCATGCGCGAGGATACGGGTTCCGGAAATGGCCTCGACTGAGAAAAAATCCTGCGGGGACCGCTGCAGGTCGTCCTGGGTTCCCTGGACATAGAGCTCGGGACGCTCTCTGACCCAAGGGAAATCGACTCCCGTATGATTGACGACAAAGTCCAGGATTAGCTTGATTCCCCGGTCGGCCAAGCGGCGCCGTAAATCTGCCAGACCGATAGGACCGCCGAAGCGAGAGCTCACGACGTAACGGGCGATCGCATAGGGCGAACCGACCACGTCGTCCAGCGTGAGGTCGGGAAGGGCTCTGCGGTACTCCTGCAGCAAGCCTGGGTGGGATCGAGCGATCTCGGTTCCTTGCGGACCGGTCTCCCAAACTCCCATCAACCAAACGAAGTCGATGCCGAGCCGCTCAATCCGGTCGAGTTCCAGGTCGGGGATGTCACTGAAAGTGAGCGATTTTCCGCAGCGAGCAGAAAGTTCCGTGAGCCAGGGACGGACGTTGATCTCGAAGAGGATTGGGTGCTTCGTTTCTCGCCCATGCACGCGACGTCTCCTTCGCCCTTATGAGACCCGAACCCCATCCAGATCACAATGCTGCTGCCGGCATAGTTCCTCAATTCGCCGGGAGACGATCGCTCCACAGAGACGGGCGGACGACAGGTTCGTCTCATTATTCACTTGATCGGTCAAGAGCTTTGCATTCTCAAGGTTGGTACTGCTCAGGTCTGCGTTCCACAGTTTTGCATCACTCAAATCCGCAGCGCGAAGATTGGAGAAGCAAAGCTTTGTCCTCCACAAATGCGCTCCGGTCAAGCAGGCGCCTTCGAGGCCGCTGTGTGTGATCGAGGAATCGATCAGCTCGACATTCCTGAGATCGAAGCCCATCATGATCAGGTCATCCAAATAAGCATGGTGCAGGCGGACCGCACGCTTAGCCGGCTCTGACGGCATCATTTTGGTCAGTGCCTCCACCAGCGCCTGCCGCACGAAGATCGGTTCATCCTTCATCTTCAAGGCGTTCACTGCAAGATCCAGAGCCTGCTGTCCATAAGGCCGATGGAGGAAGAGAAAGCGCCGATACCGGTGAAAGGACGGCAACTGTTTGGCGGCTCCCGCCTGCATCACGGGAGAAGCTTGATTGCACAATCTTGCCATCAGGTCGCCGAACGCGGAATCCTTTCGCTGCTCCAGGGTGCGGAAGAAGCCCAGGATTCCGAGGGCTGTGCCGGCGCTCAAAGTGATTTCGTGCCAAAGCTCAATGTTCATTCCTGCGTCCCTCCGAGTCGGTCATCTGCTCTCTGGAGCTGCTTCCATGGCCTCTGCGCCCCTCAAGGCATCCGTAGCGTCGTCGCCGGGTCGATCCTCGTGGCTTGGCGGGCCGGGAGCAGGCAGGCGAGGAAGGCGATCGCTCCGAGGAGGGCGGCGACAGCGGTGAAGTGGAGCCAGTCGGTGGCTTCGACCTCGAAGAGCTGGCTGACGATCGCGCGGCCGGCGAAGTAGGAGCCGATCGCCCCCAGGGCGAGCCCGGGGACGATCCAGCGGGCGCCCAGCCTCAACACGTTGCCGAGCACCTGGCCGCGGCTCGCTCCCAGCGCCATGCGCACCCCGATCTCGCGGCGGCGCAGGAAGATGGAGTGCGCCACGACACCGTAGATCCCGAGCAGGCTGAGCACCAGGGCCAGAGCGGAGAAACCGGAAAAGAGGCCGGTCGTCAGCCGCCGCTGCGCCGTGGCCGTGGACAGCATGGCCGCCATCGTGGTCATCTCGGGCAGCGGCTCGCTCGGATCGAGGGCGTGCACCTCGCGCCGCACCGCCTCGGCGACTCCCGCCACCGGCAGGCTCGTGCGGATCGCCAGGTTCATGTAGTTGGGCGGCGACAGGTCGGGGCCGGCCTGGTGCTGGGAGAGGAAGATCATCGGCTCCATGCCGGCTTCCAGGGGGTTCTGCTGGATGTCCTCGACCACGCCGACGATCTCGACCGGGGCGTCGCTGCCGCGCAGTCGCACGCGCCGGCCCAGCGGGTTTTCTCCCGGGAAGGCGAGGTCCTTGAGCGAGCGGCTGATGATCGCCGTCTGCGGGGCGTCGGGCGAGATCCGGGGGTCGAAGTCGTGCCCGGCCAGGAAATGTGCATCGAGCGTCGGGAGGTAGCCGGCGCTGGTGATCCCGCGCAGGACGAGCGTCTGCTGGTCCGGCGGGAGCGGCGGCCGGCCTTCGACGGAGAGCGCCATGTGGGGGGCTCCGACGGTCGGCGCGTATTCGATGAGGCCCGCCGACTGCACGCCAGGGATGCGGCGGGCACGGTCGAGGAGGTCCTCGAAGAAGAACCGCCGCTCGGCCACTCCGGGGTACTTGGCCTCGGGCAGGGTGACCTGCACGAAGAGCAGGTCGTCCGCGTCGAAGCCCAGGTCGAGGCCGTTCACCTGCTGCAGGCTGCGCAGCAGGAGCCCGGCGGCCGACAGGAGCACCAGCGTCACGGCGACCTGGAAGGTGACCAGGAGCCCCTGGCCCCAGTGGAAGCGGGCTCCCACCGCGCCGCGCTCGCCCTCGGCCAGGAAGCTCTTGGGATCGGTGCGCAGGGTCTGCCAGGCCGGCGCGAGGCCCGCCAGGACGCCGGCCGCCGCGGTGACCAGGAGGGCGAAGGCGAGGGCGCGGCCGGAGACGGTCACCTCGCCGATGCGCGGCAGGTCGGCCGGATTGGCGGCGACCAGGAGGCGCAGGCCCCAGTGCGCCAGGACGACTCCCAGCGCGCCGCCCGCGCCGGCGATCAGCAGGCTCTCGCGCAGCGACTGGCCGAAGATCTGGCGCCTTCCGGCTCCGAGCGCGACGCAGGCGGCGATCT